>SHZY01000214.1 GCA_009692065.1 Gemmataceae bacterium | reverse complement strand
CAACGATTCGAAATACGATCCAATCGACCCCACGTCCGCCCATTGGCTAGCCATGAAACTCCTCCTGGTTTCAGCGCCTGCGTGTTCGCGGCCACCGTGCCGGCGAACATCCGCAACGCTACTTCAGAAAAAGTTGTACCAACTCAATCAACGACGCGCTAGCCTGCCTAAATACCCTAGCTATGCGCGCTGGCCGTGAACTTGACCCTGGCTAGCTCTCTACTACTATGGAAGCCTGGGACCCTTGCTCCGCATCATGTGCACCCCCGGGCAGATCCCGGGGCTATGCTTGTCCCTCCACAACTTCCGCCCCATCGCTCGTCCATGCTCCGACGCTTCTTTCGACGCCGCGCCAACACACCGACGCGAAGCCCGCGCAAGCAACTCCGTTTTCGACAACTGACTATCCAGCCGTTGGAAGACCGCCGGATGCTGTCCGTCGCACCCATGGGCGATGAGGTACTCGTCAACGACTATCTTCACGGCCCGCAGCGGCTGGTGGCCGAGGCCACGGCGGTTGCCGCTACCCCTCATGGTGGGTTTGCCGTCGTCTATCAGGGGCGCGGTCTGGCCGACACGGCCGGAGTGTTTCTGCGACAGTTCAGTTCGACAGGCGTGCCCGCGGACGAATCGGTGCTGGTCAATACCACCATCGACGGAAATCAAACTGCCCCGTCGGTTGCTAGCACTCGAGAGGGGGAACTGATTGTTGTCTGGGATGGCCGCGGGCGCGGCGACCGCCAGGGTATTTTCCTCCAGCGATTTGGGCCGGAAGGCCCCATCGGATCGGAAACTCTCGTCAATACAACCTTCGGCGGCAACCAGCACAACGCGCGCGTGGCGGCCAGCGAGTCGGGCTTTGTTGTCGTCTGGGAAGGAAACGGCGTGGGTGATTTTGACGGCGTGTTCTTGCGGAAGTTCGATAGCGATGGCAATCCGCTGGGTGACGAACAACGCGTCAATGCAATAACGACATCGGAACAGGCCTTTGCCGATGTAGCGATCGGAGACGATGGCCGGTTTGTGGTCACCTGGAGCAGCCGCCATCAGGACGGAAGCGACTGGGGCGTTTATGCCCAACGCTTCGCGGCCGACGGCACGCGGCTCGGTGGCGAGGTTCTGGTCAACACGACGACGACGGGGAGTCAGCAGCAATCGTCGGTGGCCTTTGGCGCCGACGGCGACTTTACGATTGTCTGGAGCAGCATTGGTCAGGACGGCGACGGCTGGGGCGTTTTTGCGAGGCACTTCCTGGCCAGCGGCAATCCCGATGGAGGCGAAATCCAAGTCAATGTTACCACGCATGGACAGCAGCAGGATGCCAAAGTTGTCCAAACATCCGACGAAACCTGGTTTGTCACCTGGCGGCATGGCGTGCCGGACGGCAGCGGCTGGGAAGTTCGCGCCCGCGTAGTCAATGTGTCGCAATCGGAAGCGGAGTCCGAGTCGGAAGAAGAATCGCAGTCGGAATCGGGCGACGAAATTCAGATCAATCAGGAAACCGCCGGCCCCAATTCCGGCCACCAGCAGAATCCCTCGGTGGCCGCAACGTCGGATGGTGGATTGGTCGTGGCCTGGAATGGCGTTGGCGCGGAAGACCGCGACGGCGTATTTGCCCAGGCGCCGCGAGCCGCGCAGGAAAATCTCCCGCCGCAACTGGAACCGATCGCCGATCAGCAGGCAACCGTCGGACAGCAACTGACGATCACGGTCCGCGCGACCGATCCCAACCCTGGCGACGTGTTGACGTTTGTCCTCGACGACGAATCACCCGCGTCCGCCACACTGGAGCAGATTGACAACAACACGGCGGTGATCCGCTGGACGCCCGCCCAGGGTGATGCGGGCACGTCGGTTCTGTTTCGAGTGCTGGTCGTGGACAACGGCTCTCCGCCGCTGGCTGACTCCGAGAGCTTTGAGGTTTCCGTGGCTCACGCGCCGCAGCCGAATCTCCCTCCCGATCTGGCTCCCATCGAAAACCAGACCCTTGCCTCGTCGGGTCAATTGTCTTTGCAGGTTACGGCCACCGATCCGAATCCGTCCGACGTGCTGACGTTCTTGTTGGACGAAGACGATTCACCCCCGGGCGCCACGATCGAATCGACTGGACCGGGCACGGCCGTGATCCAGTGGACACCCGAGCCGGGTGATGCGGGAACGTCGGTTCCGTTTCGAGTGCTAGTTGTGGACAACGGCACGCCGCAATTGGCCGACACGGAGAGCTTCGTGGTTTCCGTGGCTCGCGTGCCGGAACCGAACCAGCCTCCCGATCTTGCTCCCATCGAAGACCAGACCATTCCGGTAACAGGTCAGCTATCCCTGCAAGTTACGGCGACCGATTCCAGTACGTCCGACGCGTTGACCTTCTTGTTGGACGAGGACGATTCCCCTCCGGGCGCCACGATCGAATCGACGGGACCGGGCACAGCCGTGATCCATTGGACACCCGCGCCGAGTGATGCGGGCACGTCGGTTCCGTTTCGAGTGCTGGTCGTGGACAACGGCACGCCGGTCCTGGCCGACACGGAGAGCTTTGTGGTCAATGTGACGGGTGATTTGTCCTTGGCAAGATTTGCCTCAACATCGTCATCGAACGATACCGTGTTATCGAGCGACTCTGGCGACAATCCGCTGTCGATCGTGGACGAAGCGTTTGCGCAACTCGGCGTCGAATCGCTATCCGAATTGCCGTCGCACGCGCTGCTTTCGTGATCGAAGCGACGGGCTGTCTGGCCAGTGGATTCGCCAGGAACTTCTCGTCCGCAATGCTCAGCAGCTCGGTTGCCACCTGCGGTGAGCGCCGCGATACAGCGTACAATGAGTGCTATGAGAAAATCATTGCCCAATCGGATGTTCATCGCCCCCCTGGCTTGGGCGCTGTTCCTTACGTTCTCGCGCCCACTGGTCGCTGAGGATTGGCCGATTCATCGTAGGGATCGGGTGCGGACGGCGGTAACAGCCGAGCAGCTGAAGCTGCCGCTGACCAACGTGTGGCAATTTCAGTCCCGTGTGTCGTGGAAAGCGCCGGTGGTCCAGAGGAGTACCGTCGATCGCGAGGCGCCCAATGCGATGTTCAGTGGCCGGCATACCTGGTCAGCACTGGCGACGCCCGACGATTCGCGGTGGGCGCTGCCCATCACGTCGGCAGGTGATTCGCTATTCTTCACCAGTCACGATGGGCGGATCGTTTGCCTCTCCGCCAAGACGGGGGAAGTGCGCTGGCAGTATCTGACCGAAGCCGCGGTAACCCAGGCGGCCAACTACTATGACGGCCGCGTCTATGCAGGCAGCGATGATGGCCATGTCTATTGCCTGGCTGCGGACACGGGCAAGTTGATCTGGAAATACAAGGCGGCGCCGGCGGATCGCTGGCTCATCTCCTACGGTCGGATGTCGAGCATCTGGCCGGTGCGCACCGATGTGATGGTGGACGGGGGCGTGGCCTACTTTGCCGCGGGGATTTTTCCGCATGACGGCGTCTATGTTCATGCCGCGCGGGCAGACAATGGTTCGCCCGTCTGGCAGAAGGGTGGCGTTCCCTATTCGGGAGCCGGCGTCTCGGGCTATCCGCTGTTGACCACCATGATGTATCACTGCCCGGTCGATCTGAAGGGTTTCAATCGCTGGCCCATGTTCCGCCGCAGCGACGGCGTCTATGACTGGACCGCCGCCGATCCGGAGAAGGCCAGCGCCCATTTTGGCAAAGGAGACGGTCGGGAGACGCAAGACCTGGGTGTGTTCCGCTACGGCGTCCAATATCTGGGAAGCTGGGCCAAGAAGCGCACCCCGGACGGCAAGGAGACGACTCTCTGGTCGGCCAACGCTGAACGGTGGTACGATCCGTCGAAGTGCATCCTGGTGGGCGAAACATTGTTTTATCTGGCCGACGATAAAGCAATTTGGGGTGCGCCTCTTCCGCAAGGGGGCGAGGGAGGTGCGGTTATCGCCCGTAATGCAGCCAACGGCCAGCAAGTCTGGTCTTTCGACTTCTCCGAACGACCGCACGACATCATTGCTGCTAACGGACGCCTCTTCGTCTCCACCCGCAACGGGACAATCTACTGCTTCGCGCCCGACGGCGAGCCGAGGCATGGAGTTGTCAAAGAGCCGCTTAACCCGAAGTCGTTTGACTCAGAAAAAGAGACACAGGCGAGCAGTTCGGCAGCCCAGTGCGTTGTGAATGCCGCGGGAGTGAAGGCGGGTTATGCGGTCGTGCTGGATTGCGAAGATGGCTCGCTGGCGTATCAATTGGCAACGACGACCGACCTGTATGTCGTGGCCGTGTTTGTGGATGCCCAGAAGGCCCAGGCTGCTCGCGAGAAACTGGGCAAGGCCGACCTACACGGCTCGCGGGTTGCTGTTTGGCAGGGTGCGGCCGGGAAACGTCTGCCGGTTCCTTCGCGGGTGGCGGATCTGGTCACATCCGAAGCAACACTCGGAGGAGGGCCATTGCCGGCTTCGCTCGACGAAGTCACGCGCATGCTCAAGCCGATCCGCGGAACGGCCCTGTTCGCGGCTTTGCAACAGAAGCAGGCACCGGAAACGTGGAAGGCGGCGCTGAAGATCCCGGGACTTCGCCTCGTCCCGGCGCGCCGGGACTCAAGTCCGGCCACCCAATCGTCCAAGCCGGGGGTGTCAGCTCCCGGAGGTGGCACGCTTGAGAAGCGCACCGACAGCGGGGAAGGATGGACGCAATTCGCACAGAACGAGAGTTGGTGCGTCAAGTTTGTCCGCCCGCCGCTGCCGAACTCGGGTGGCTGGGCGGGACCGCGAGGCGGCCCCGAGAACACGAACAACAGTCACGATGCGGCGCTGAAAGGGCCGCTGGGAGTGGTCTGGTACGGCGCGCCGTCGGTCAAGACCGGCAACTATGCGCCGCCGCTGGTCGTTGGCGGTGTGCTGCTCTGCCCGATCGACGCCAACACGGTCGCTGCGCACGACCAATACAACGGCCGCTTGCTGTGGGAGTACACGGCGGACGGAATTGGCAGCAGCGTCTTCGCCAACGGGGTTGCCGGCGGGAATCATCTCTACACGATTCACGACGGCCGCTGCCTGCGGTTGAATCTCTATGAAGGAGGAGCGCCAGTCGAGGTTTCCGTCCCCTTCGGCAGCGGAAATTGGACAGCGGCTTCGGTCAGTCGCGACGGCAAGACGCTCTGGGGCGCCGCAAGACAGACGGGTGACAACAAACAGGTTCTGTGGGCCGGCATCTTTGCGGTCGATGGGCAAACGGGGCGCCCATTGTGGACGAGTGGCGGCCCGAATGCGATTGCCGAAGCCCGGGCCGCGGGGCAAACCAAAGTGAAGTTTTGGCAGTCGTGGAATGCCATCGGGGACGGAAGGATGTATATCATCGGCCCGATCAACGATCAGACGCGCCAACAGGCCATCGACGAAACGCGGGCCTATCTCGCCAAACACCATCCCAAGGATCTCGATACTTTCGACAAGGAGGTCAAAGCGGACCAACGAGCGCTGCGAACGCTTACGGCGATCGATGCTCAGACCGGCGAGCATCTCTACGACCACGGGATCGACATGACCCACACGGGCTTCTTCGCGGCACACGCGGGCTATTTCATCGGCATGACGACCCAGGGCGTAGATCGACATCGGAAAAACCCGGTGGGTGGGCCTCCCAGCCAGGGGCTGGGTGTCTGGGATGGCAAGACCGGCAAGCTCGTTTGGAAGCGTCCGGGTGACTATACCTACACTCCCGTGGTCACCGGCAACACGATCTATGCTGAGCCGTGGGCCTATGACCTGAAGACGGGGGAGCGCGTCCAGCGCATTCACCCTGTCAATGGGCAGGAAACCGACTTCTGCTGGCTGCGCAAAGGAAAACATTGCGGCGGATACAACGGATCGGAGTTTTTCTTGTTCGGCCGGAACATGGGCGTGGGCTACTACGACACGCTCCGCGACAACGGGATGTACACCTTCTGGCACAGTCGCGTCGCCTGCGCCACCGACGTGGCCACGGGGGGCGGAATGATGATCAAGCCCCCCTATGCCCTGGGCTGTTCTTGCCCCTGGTCGCTGCCATTCACCGTGGCGCTGGCGCCGGCGGAACGCGAACCGGAGGCCACGTTTGAAATGTCGCTCATCGGCGAGTCATTGCCGGTCAAGCACGTGCGGCTCAACTTCGGCGCTGAAGGAGAGCGGCGCGATCAGCAGGGGAACCTTTGGATCCGTCCCGGCCGGCCGCCGCACGGTCTCTACAAGCACATCGAGGTGAACTACACGCCGACCTGGACCCGTTACAGCGACGTCAAGGAATTTCAGGCATTTGTGCGCCGCAGCAACATCTATACGGAGATCGCAGACACGGACCTCGACTTTGTTTTTGCCACCGGCGAGCGCGGCATCCAGCGGTGCGTGATTCCGCTGACGCGCCCGGAGGCCGCCAAGGCCGCCTACACGATTCGCCTCGGGTTCTGTGGGCTGCCGGGGGAGCAGGTCGGCCAGCGCGTGTTTGATATCAAGCTCAACGGCAGGACGGTGGAAGCAAAGTTCGACGCCCTGAAGGTCGCCGGCGGCCCCGACCGCGCGATCTGGCGAGAGTACTCGCTAACGGGCGAGCAGGAAGCGGTGATCGAGTTCGTCACCGCCGATCCGAACCCAGGGCTCGATAAGTTGCCCATCCTCAACGCGATTGAGGTAATTCGCCACAGCGACCATTGACAGTGCGTGTCGGCATTTCCCTTTTTAACGGTTCGGAGATTTCCGTCCTTGAACAACCGCGTCAGGCGGCGAAGCCCAGCGTCCTGAGTTGACGTAGGAGTTCGACAACCTCACGTGGTGGATCGACCAGAAGAGTTCTAAACGTGACAAGCCAGGGGAGCTTTGAAAGCCCGCATAAATGCGGGCTTTTTTGTTTAGTGGCCTTGATTGTGTGACACGGATGTGACACAATCCGGGAAGCGTTGGGGATGTAGCACCGGAAAGCCTGACCACCGTGTGACACCAATTCCCCTCCCTTCGACTGGGGAACTAGCGATGGCGAGTCTGGATACCTCGGCGACGGGCATCTTTCGCCTCCACTTCCGCTACCCGGTTGGCAGGAGCGGCCAACGGCATCACCGATCCCTTGATACCAGGGATCAGGCCGAAGCCCGCCGAATCAAGGCGGCCGTGGAAACGACGATCAAGCACCTCGGCGAAGGCGTCATTAGGGTGCCGGACGAGACCACGTCGGATGAGATTTGGCAGTTCCTGCGGTCGGGTGGCCGGGTGACGGTACAGCCGACGATTCGGAGGAGCGTGGGAGTCGACGCCCTGCTTGACCGCTTCATCGCTCACCGGGAGCAGGTGCGGCCAGCATCGGCAGCAACAGAAAAGAAGCACTCCCGTCGGTTGAAGAACATCTTCAAGACGATCTTCAAGAGAATGCCGAAGGCCACGGCCAGCGCACATCAAACCTCTTTCCCTGTCAGGACTTCGGCGAGGAAGTCAGCGTTCCAGCCGGCGATTTGCATTTTGCCGCGGATGCTTTCTTTCAGCGGGTGATGCTTCAGTCGCGTGATGGCGAAGCGCCGCAGCCAACT
>SHZY01000213.1 GCA_009692065.1 Gemmataceae bacterium | reverse complement strand
CAGTGGTAGCGATCCACAGCCCTTGCTCTTCGCGTTTTCGTTTGCCCAGAGCCATCGTGACTCCTTGGTCTTCGGTACGTTGATATCCCCAACATCTGGGCAACAGCATACCATGCCTGTCAAGAGGCGTTTTTCAACGGGCTGTTAAGGAGCGAGTCGAAGAGATCGATCCCCGGGCTTCTCGTGGATCTGCTGCACGAATCATAGTTGATGCGATTACCGCCGATATCGACCTTCAGGATAATGCGCAGGGTGCGAACGCGGACGATCCAGTCGCCATTTTTGGTCATGCGTTCCGGTTGCCAATGGTAAACGAAAGTCTGCTCCTGGTTTTGCAGCACTTCCTGGCCCATGACCTTCATTTTCTGCTTGGTCACGGCTGTCGATTCGACGTAGAAATCTTTGCCCTTTGCGAACTTGAGCCGAAGCGTTACTCGCTCATCCGCGGACGGCATGTGCATTGCCGGCGGCGGACAGGGAGTCGGCAACGACGCGAATGGCCGCAATCGGAAGAACAGGGAACAGGCGGGCGCCGTTGGCGTCATGCCGACGAAGGCCACGAATAACACAACGCCGAGAATGATGTGCTGCATGGATATCCCTCCCTCATTTAGCCGCGCAGCTTGCCCCGCGGCTAAACAACGACAATCTTGCCCGTCTTCACCGATTCACACTCGCGATAACACAACACCAGCGCATCGCGTGCCAGCTTGCCGCTCAACAAGTCGGGTTCGCGATTCGCCTTGACGCCATCGACGGCCGCCTGGATCTCCAGCGTGAACGCGGTCGTTGCTTCATCGCCGCCGGCAAGTTTGACCGGTTCGCTCGTGCCGTCGGCCTTCAGCCCAGTCAGCGGACAGGTGCCCGATTCGTAGACCAGCGTCGCCTTCTCCAGGTAGATTTCGTAACCGTGCACGAACGGCCGGCCCTTCATCGCGACCGCGCCTGAGGAGCACGTGACGGCCGGCCCGCCGGGACCATAGAGATATTGCGTCGTCAGATAATCGACCGACCCTTTGGATATTACGCCCGTGGAGAAGACGTGGTTCGGCACGCCGCAGACCAGGCCGATGAAGTGCGTGTCGTGAATGTGCAGATCGATCGCCGGCCCGCCCGTCTTCGACGCATCGCCGATTTCCGCAGACCAGTCCGGCATCGAAATAACACGTTTGAAGTGTCCGCCGAGAAGCTTGCCGTACTGCTGGCCACGGATCACCTCGGCCGCGTAGGCAAACTCCGGAAAGAACGGCAGCACATGCGCCACCATCAGCAGTCGTTTCGCCTTCTTGGCGGCCTCGAGCATCGCATCGGCGTCCTTCGGCTCCAACGCGATCGCCTTCTCGACAAGCACATGCTTGCCCGCTTGCAGCGCCTTGATCGCCGTCTCAGGATGCAAGTGGGTCGGATTGCAGATGTCAATCAAGTCGATGTTCGGATCCGCAAGCAAATCGTCGAGGCTGCGACATTTGCGGACGCCGGCAAGGTCCATCATCTCGCCGCGTGGCCCAAAGTTGCCCTGGATCGACCGCCAATCGCCGGCGAGCTTCTTCTCATCACGGCTGCAAATCGCCTCGACACGCGCGTCCTTGAGCTTGCGTGAAGCGAGAAAGTGGATCATGCCCATAAATCCAACCCCTACTATGCCGATTCGCACCATTGTCGTATTTCCTTTGTAGATAGTGGGTTGTGGTGTCGCTTGGTTTTCTCGTGTTGCTCGACTTTCACCAGTTATTCCGATTTCCTGGCGCAATTCCTGGCGATTTTCTAGGTCATTCCGTCCGGTGCATCGGGTCAGGACGCTTCGGGTATCTTATTCAACGAAGCTGTAACAGCCGAGAGGACGGCTGTGTCGCCGGAACAGACCGATGTCCTCGGGGTGCATCGAGAAAGTATGGCACCATGCCGCGCGTCTTCCAACCGGGCCAGATCCCCTCTCAGACGCTGGATCAAGAATGTCCAACTGGCGGTGACCGTAGCCGTCTTGGGGATCGTTGACCAGACGGTGGTGCATCTCACGAACTTCGCTCCGCTTCCCAAAGGCGGATGATCGTAACGCATTGTCCGCGCGTAGTTTCACCGCAAAGGTCGTCCCTCGACCGTCTTGCCGTTGATGTCGAGAATTTGAAAGTGGTGTATGCCTGACTTCGTCGGATCGCGATAGGTCCAGACGATTTTCTTGTCCGCCGTTATCTCGGTCAGCTTTACGTCGTTCTTCGTCGCGTGATGACTCGTGATAACGGTGTTGCCGTTCGGCAACCGCTGAACGCCGCAGGCGTCATTGATAGGCCGACCGGGCAAATCATCGTTCGTCACCTGCCACACGGTCTTTCCATCTTTATCGACCTCGATGACGAGATGACCGAGCGTGCAGCCGATGAGCGTGTTGCCGTTGTCCAGCCGTATCGCCGTGAAGGGCATGTTTGGCGTTTTCACTTCCCAGATGACTTTTCCTTGAGGCGAGTATTCGCGGACGACTTTGTCGAGCAACTGCGGAACGAGGTAGTTTCCGCTGGCGAGCTTGCGCGCCATCCGGGATTGCAGATGGTGATTTTTGGTCTGGGCTTGCAACGGTATCTCGACGACGATCTTCCCCTCGCGATTCACTTCGATCAGCCTGGGTTTTGCGCCAGCTTCCGTGATCAGGAATTGATCCTTCTCGACCACCTGGACGGTATTGACTTCCGATTGCGTCCCCTTGAACTCGAAGACGACCTTGTTGTCGCGTGTGACTTCGACCGCTCCACCGCCCGGATACTTCTTGCTCTGGGAGAGCGCGAGGAGGACATTGTCGTTTGGCAAGACCCACCCGTCGCGAGAGCCATGCGGATACTGCCACGCGATCTTGCCGTCGCCGTTGACGATGTATGTTGCGCCGCCAGTCGCAAGGAAGGCGTGCGTGATCTTGTTCTTGGGCTCGCCGGTAGCATGGGTGGTCGGCGTGGCAGGTAACACGACGCCGAAGCAAGTGATCAAGAAAACGGCTGGAACAGCGGGCGCGAACTGGAAACGCTGCTGCATGATGACACCTGGAGTTGTGCTCAAAGGTTGTCTTCTTGTTTTATGATTTCTTGCGACGTAGATGTGCTAACGTCCGAGCGGGCGAATCCTGCCCAGCTGCGGTGTTCCGTGAAGAATAGATGAAGCTGCAAGTCATGGCCCTGCAAGGACAATGCTTGGTAGCTCTTGAATATTTCTATCGTCTCCCAGAAGACCGGATAAAATTTGGGCTTCTGGAAGCAATCATTTCAGCAGCACGGAGGATTTGCGATGAAAACCATTGAAGCCTTGAAGATTTACAATTCCGCGGGCAAGTACGTGGTACATATCCCTGCGTGCCGAGGAGAAGAACTCTTCCTTTACCTCGCGAAGCACGGCATCGAATCGAGGGTAAGCCGACTTGCGAACGCGCCTTTTGACCGCCTGGAAGTGGAAGAGGACGTGAATGTCCACGCCTTGCGGGCCATCCTCGATCAGTGGCGAAATTGAGGCGGTATCAACTCGCGACGAGGCGGTCTGGGGCGGAATCGACCAATCAAAACAGTTCCCGAATCACTTCACCTTCGTGGCCCAAGTAGATCGGGCGTCGGTTCGCCGTATAAAGTGGACGTTGGCGATCGATCCCCAGCTTTTCGTAGACGGTAGCTGCATAGTCTTCTGGAGTGTGCGGTTGATCAACGACGTAGCCGCCGTCCTTATCGCTGCGGCCAATGACTCGGCCTCCGGGAACGCCCGCGCCTGCGAAGACGATCGAGTAGGCGTTGGTCCAGTGATCGCGCCCCTGGAATGCGTTCAGCCGCGGAGTTCGACCAAACTCGGTGACAAAGCAAACCAGCGTATCGCTGAGCAGGCCACGCTGGTCGAGGTCTTCAATAAGGGCGGCAAAAGCCGTATCGGTCGAACCCATCATCACCCAGTGACCGATCCCGTATCGTCCTTCACCACCGGCAGCGTTACGGATCGTGCCGCAGGACCCCGCATTGTACATGTAATCGTGATGGTCCCAGTTGAGATTGAATCCTCCGGGCAGATCAGGCGTGTGCGGCCAGCGCACATCCACCGTGACAAACCTCACGCCTGCTTCAATAAGTTTGCGCCCCACCAGATAGCATGCCCCGCGATGACCTGATCCATACCGGGCGCGGACCGCCGATGGTTCGCCTTGCAAGTTGAAGGCGGCGGCTACCCTCGGGCTGGACAACATGTCGTGCGCCTGCTCGTAGAACCGATCCATGCCGCCCAGCGTGTTGGAGCTGGCGGCAAACCCACTATCGACCGTTCTGAGGAGTCGTTGTCGTTCGTCCAGACGCGGACCGGCGTTTTCGGGACGAGCCTGGAGATCGCCCACTCGCCATGCCGGATCGGATAAATCGTTGCCGCCTGTCTTGAAGACGCGCGTTGAAGCAGGAAGAAATCCGGTCCGCGTCGATGCCCCTTGCTCGTTATTGCCAGGCACCATGACATAGGGAGGAAGGTATGCGCAGTCGGAGCCTTGCAGATGTCCGGCGACGCAGCCAAGATCGGGCATCTCAATCGGCCCGCGCGGATGAGCGCCCGAGAGTATGTACTGAGTTCCGTCGGGATGTCCGTTTGCGCCTTGTTTGGCGTGATACATCGACCGAACAACGGCCAGCTTGTGAGCAATCCGAGCCGTGCGTGGCAGAAGATCCGTGAACTGCATTCCTGTGACCGAGGTCGCGATGGGCCGATGCGGACTGCGATGCTCGGCGACGACTTCGGGCTTGGGGTCCCACGTGTCGATGTGCGAAAGGCCGCCCTGTTCCAGGATCACCAGGACGTTCTTTGCTCGCCCAGCACGGTGGGTGTCTCTGGCCTGAAGTTTGAGCAAACTTGGCAATGAGAGTCCAAGGATGCTGGCAGCCCCAAACCGAAACATGCCGCGTCGCGATAGTGATTGGGAGAACATCAAGACTCCGGCTGACAATATGTGGGTGGGATGGAATGCCATCGGAGGGAGGCTCGCATAACAATCTTATCGGAATCCGAGGTGCTTTGCTACCGTCGATTCATCCCAGTGCGCACCGCTTTGGGCCGCGCATGGCGACGAAAACAGCGCCGCCTTTTCCGGCTGAGCAGGTGGCTGAACACGGTGATTGAGCGGGAATGGGATTTAGCGTTGCCTTTGGTGCCGGGTACCACGCGGCTGCTGAACTGCGCCACCGCACAATCGTCAACCATGAACGGAAGGCCGGTTATCGCATAAGAAATCTAGGTTGCGATTGTTCAGCGATTGATCCGTTGCTAAAGGACTTCACCATGAGATTCCCCACTTGCATTCGTCTTGGTGTTTGGGGCCTTGTCGCCGCCTTGTTCGCCGCATGGTTCTCGGCGACGACCGCTCACGCCCAGGACAAATCCGACTTGGATCTCAAGCCGATCACGGAAAAGCACGTGATGATCCCGATGCGCGACGGCAAGCGGTTGTCGGCATATCTTTACTTCCCGCCCGGAGAAGGTCCGTGGCCCGTCGTCTTTGAGCAGCGGTATGCCGACATGCGTGGAGCGGCGACACGCAAGGGCGCAGCGAAATTGGCCGAGGAAGGATTCGTGGTGGCACTGGTCAACTTTCGTGGTACCCATCTCTCCGAAGGAACGTGGGTTGGCTACCGTGCCCTCGGCTGGGGCAAGCTGAAAGACGGCTACGATACTTGCGAATGGCTGGCAACCCAGGCGTGGTCTACTGGCAAGGTTGGCACATTCGGCAGTTCGCAAGGTGGCTTTGCCCAGAACTTCCTCGCCGTCACGCAACCTCCGCATCTCGTTTGCCAATACATGGAGGACACCGGCCTGAGTTTGTTTCATGAAGGCTATCGCATCGGCGGCATTACTCGGCCCGAGCGATTCCAGACGCTCGCCAAGGCTTGCCGGGAGCCGGACGACAATCGGAAACTCATGGAAGACTGGTTTCGCCATCCACTTTACGACGATTACTGGCGCGATGAAGACTGCACCTTGCATTTCGCGAAAATGAATGTACCGTGCTTCACGCTTGGCAGTTGGTACGACTTCATGAATCAAGGCTCGATCGCCAGCTTCCAGGGACGGCAGTATCAAGGCGGAACGAACTCGCGCGGCAAACAGCAACTCGTTATCGGCCCCTGGCTGCACGGGCGCGGCAATCGCACCAACCGTATTGCCGAAATGGTCTATCCCGAGAACGCCACCTGGCCGCAACAGGAGCACATGGTGCGCTGGTTCAAGCATTGGCTCAAGGGCGAAGACAACGGTGTCGAGAAAGAGCCGACGGTGAGGTATTACGTCATGGGTGCTGTGGGCGAAGACGGTGCTCCAGGCAACGTCTGGCGCAACGCCAAGGATTGGCCGACGCCGCACGCGCCGACTCCGCTATACTTGCATGCCGAAGGCGGACTCTCCTGGAAAGCTCCGACCGACGAGACTGCCCTCACAAGCTACAAGAGCGACCCGTTCAAGCCGATGCAGATACCGGGCGCTGCCTTTCCGGGGGCGAAGGATGCGCGTGCATTCGAGAAACAAGCGGACGTGCGGACGTTCACGACCTCGCCGCTGGAAAAGCCGATGGAGTGGACCGGGCGAGTCAAAGCAGAGTTGTTCTTGTCGTCCACCGCGCGTGATACGGATTTGATTGTCCGTGTCAGCGACGTCCACCCGGATGGCAAGTCGATCCTGATCGTGGATTATCCTTGGCGGCTACGTTATCGCGAAGGCTTCGACAGGGAGGTACTAATGAAGCCAGGGGAAGTCTGCAAGGTTGCCTTCGACGTGGGCTGGATGAGCCAGGTTTTTAACAAGGGCCACCGGATTCGCGTGACCATCGCCAGCACAGGGGCACCGCTTTACGAACCGAATCCGCAAACCGGCGACCCGCTGACCATCGAAATTCCCAAGAACGCCATGGCGGCGACGAACACGATCCATCACAACCGCTTGAATGCTTCGAGGATCATTGCACCGATTCCCAAGGAGCGATGATCACTGACCGTTTGCCTATTCGGTTCACGTCACCGGAAGGCTCATCGTGGTTGAAGCGTCATGTCCAGACGGGAAATCGCAAAGCGGGCGACTATCCGTCGGTTCGGTCAGAATCTCGGCCAGTGTCGTTTGCCGGAACGCCTTCTCTACCAGCGCCACGGCATTGTCGAGGCGTTTATGCAACGGGCACAGCCGGACGCCGTGAGCTGTCAATCCGAGCGGGCATTCTCGGATACGGCCAATCGGTTCCACCGCATTGATGACATCCAGAATTGTCAATTCGGATGGCGATTTCGTGAGTATCATTCCTCCCCCGAGCCCACGCTTCGAATGCACGATATTGGCTTGACACAATCCTTGTAGGACCTTCGACAAGTACGCCTTGGGGACCAGCGTGGCCGTCGCAATCTGGTCGGTCGTCCGAGACGCCGGGGCTTGATCAGCCAGATGTAAACGTCGGTCGAATAGTGCGGCAGCCGGTCGGTGACCGGTGGTCGGTCGGTTGAAAAGTGTAGCACCTATGGCCAGCCCTCGGTGGCGGTAGGAGGATAGCCCTGAAGAAGGGGATCCCGAACCGCCAGGAGGGCCGCAGGTG
>SHZY01000212.1 GCA_009692065.1 Gemmataceae bacterium | reverse complement strand
GCAGTGTTTCGGCCAAGCGGAAGAACGTTGACAGGTGCGGGTGATAGTTCAAAACTCGGAACACCACACCTCGCGCTTGCCGCACCATTTGACAAGGAATCGTTACCATCACGTGCAAAAACGCTTTGAACTCCATACCCAACAGCCACGCTTTCTCGGCCCGGTATTTCTCTTTCCAACGGCCCACTTCCGGCAAACGCAACGCCGCCCATGCCTTGAGATTCCAGGCCAGCGCCGTCATCACCATGTAGGCCCAATTACTTTCCAAGCTATTCAGGGGAGCTTGGAGTGCTCGCGGACCATTCTTGAGTTGTTCGATGAGGTTTTTTTGGTGACACCGATCGTTGGCCAGGAAGACAATTTCCTCAGGCGTGCTGGTCCGATCATTGGTGATGTAAAAGAAATAGCGGTAGAGATCGAGCAACCACACGCCGCCTTGTTCCTTGGAAATGTTTTTGCGGACCACGATCATGCGATAGGCCTTCTTACAAGCCGTGGGTTGGTATTCAAACTCGGCCACATCTTCGTACTTGAGGCGCAGCACTTCATAGCCACGCTCGACAACGATTTTCTGTTTCACGTTCTCCGGTTTTTGACGTGGCTCGGTTTCGACCGTGTAGCGAGGCGGCCTGCTCAGTTTCGTCCAAGAGCCGGCGGGCCGTTGCTCCGCCAAGGTCCGCAGGTTGAGCATGCAATCGTAGCCGAAGATAAAGCGAACGCGTGGGTTGGCGTCCCAGCGATCGAGGTGCGTGGTCTGGGAGAAGTCGGTGTCGCCGCGGAGAAGGACGCTCCGAAAACCGCCGCGAAAACAAGTGGCCATGGCGCGATCGAGGGCCTCGGCCGCGCCTTCGTGGCTGGGGCGATTGCCGGAACGATTGACGATGCGCAGGACTTCGCGGGTATTGGCCAGGCTGATGAGCAGCGCATGATAACCCCAGGTGCTGTCATAGGCGATGTCCATGCCTTTTTTGCACTCCCCGTAGGTGCCCACCAAGGAACCATCGGCGTCGAGGCGGGCTTGGTGGAAAAAATCGTCCGGTTGTTGTTTCCAGAGTTTCACCCGCGTGTCATCGAAGATGTCTTGGAGGAAGTTGATTTTGTCTGCGTTGAAACGTCGGCAATAATCGCCAGCGGTGGTGGGATCGGGAATGCGTTGGACGCCGAGGGCATCGAGAAAGGCGGGGTCGTTGCGGCGTAGCTCGATATCTTGGAGACACGAGCCGTTGCACAGAGCGTTCATAGCGAAATTGAAGACGTGATCGGAGTCGGAATAAGGCAGGTGCAATTTGAGGACGTGTAACTGTCGATCGATCGCTTCGACCAGGCCGATGTCTTGAGCCAGTTTGTGCAACAAGGGAATTCCGCCGAAGGCGGAGCCATTGATGCGGTCGTTGAGTTTGAAGTGAAAGTTGCCGCAGCCGCGAAGGATGGGCTTGGAGCAGTCGGGAAGTTTGGTTTTGTCGAGGCGTCGGCGGACGATTCGTTGATGTGCGTTGAGTTTCTGACGCAAAAGGCGATGGCGTCTGCGAGCAATGTTTTTGCGTTGGAGGCGGTTTTGCCGTTTGTGAGCGTGCGCTTTTTGGTGTAGTCTCTTTTTCACTTGAAATCCTTTTCTTGAACGAGGGTGGGAATTGGAAGTACCCCATTAAACCCTCGGAAAAACACAGGGATTTCAAGTTTTTGTGTTATTTCCCAAGAATACCCGCGCCGTCTTCGCTTGGTTGAGGACTAGCATGGCTGATGCACCGTGCAGACCCGCAAGGGGCACTCTTGCGTTTTTCTTGCCCGGCCCGGTGTTTCCGGCATTTCCGCGTGGTTTGTGTTGGCAAGCAGTTTGAAACCAACTATTATTCAGAGGGGCATTCCCAGCGGTATCAGGCGTCCTATCCCCTCAGTGCGCGCGCGCGCGGGGATGGCTGCCCCCGTCCCGAGCGTTTCGGGCGGGTGGCGCGTGTCGTTTACTCGAGGAACTAAGGTGTCTCGCCGGCGCTCCGCATTCACGCTAATTGAGTTGCTGGTCGTCATCGCTATTCTGGCGATCTTGATCACGCTCATGGTCCCGGCGGTTCAGAAGGTCCGTGAAGCCGCCAACCGTATCCAGTGCTTGAACAATCTCAAGCAAATCGGGCTGGGCCTGCATAACTTCCACGGCGTCCACAATGCGTTCCCGCCATCGGGCTGGACGACGGCCTGGCCAGGCAATCCGGCCGGTAAGTCAGTCGGCTGGCGGCCGCTCATCTTGCCGTACCTTGAGCAGGGTAACCTGAATCGCCTCTACGACTTCAACGTCAATTGGTGGGAATCGCCCAATCCAATCGCAGCAGGTTTCGCGGTCGACACGTTCCAGTGCCCCAGCGTTCCGGCCCGGCCCAGTGTGATGTCCGCGCTGGCTCAATCTCCCCGGCCGGCCATGCTCTTTCCTGTTCCTATCGCGCCGACCGACTATGAAGCCATCATGGGCGTCAACCCGGCATCGATCGACCCGCTGTTCTATAACAATCTCAACCGCTTCTCGGTCATGCACCGGGATTCGCGCACGCGCATGACGGACATCCTCGACGGCACCTCCACAACCATCATGGTAGTCGAATGTGCCGGGCGTCCTCTCGTCTACCGGCAAGGCACGGCTTACCCGAGCCTTGCCAATAATCAGGGCATTGGCTGGGCCGACAGCGAGGGGCCCTTCAGTCTGAATGGAGCCAACGCAGACGGCTCGCTGGAAGGCTGCGGTCCGGCGAACGGCTGCACCTTCGCGATGAACAAGAAAAATGACAACGAACCCTACAGCTTCCATCCCGGCGGCGGCAACTTTCTGTTCGCCGATGGCCGTGCTCAGTTTATTCGCGAGTCGATCTCGCTAACGACGTTTGCTGCCCTGTGTACGCGCGCGGCGAATGAGGTCGCCAACGCCGAGCAGTGATCAGAGCCGGAAGCGTAAGGGACGGTTTTGCTTCACCGTCGCCTACGCTTCCGGCTCTGCGCTATCGTCGGAATGGTCCATGCGGAAGCGCTGGAAGATCATCGGCCGGGCGAAGGCTTCGATTTGCAGCATCACCATGCCGTTCTGGAAGATGACGACGCGGCCCGACGATTGACTGACGACGATGGCAACGGCTTTCGTCTTTTTGCTGATGGCGGCGGCGGCCCAGTGGCGCGTGCCCCAGCCCTTGCTGATGCCGACGACGCCGTCCGTCGGCGCGTCGATCAACATGCACGCCGCCTCGGCCACTCCGTCGCGGCGGATGATGATTGCCCCTTCGAGCTGGGCGATGTCCTTGATCTGCTCGCGCACCTTCTTGTCGCGGATATCGCGTTCCTTGCGACTGTAGCCGCGGAACGGGTTGAAATTGAGCGGCCGCGACATCGACAACACTTTTTCGGTATCGCCAACGACGAACATGGTGCCGACCGGCTTGCCTTCGCGCCCTTCCTGGCCGATCTCGGTGGCCAACTCGACGACGGCGCGAAGCGTCTCCAACGGCACATGCGTGTCGAGCTTGCGCAGATCGGCGGCGGTCAAGCGTTCGAGATGCTCGCCGAGGTGGATGACGCTGAGGCTATCGACCTCTTCGGCCGTGCCGTCCTCGACGCCGATACCGTTGTAGATGGCGATCACGTTGGCGCCGGCCTTGAGCTTGTCGGTGGCGACGGCTTCGAGGAGGGCGACGCTCATCTGTTCATGCTTGGGGGTCGGGCCCGGATCGATGTCGAGCACGCGCAGCCGCGGGTCGGCCAGCAATTGGGCGTGCAGTTCGGGATCCTTGGCAGAGACAAGCAGCTTGTTGGCAGGCAGGATGTCGAGCACCTCGACCCAGTCGAGATCGGTCTCGGTCAGAAGCAAGATCGCGTCGCCGGCCAGCTCATCGAGCAGTTGCCGGGCGGCTTTCAGAAGAATGGAGGTTTGCAGCGTGAGAGCCATGAGTTCCGGTTTGTTAATCGGTGCCAACGTGTTCGCCAGTCCGAAACGAGAAGTATGTTTTAGCGTAACCGATCACAAGGCAAAGAGCGCGGCGGCACAAAAACGGGCGAAAAAGAAAAAAACTCCACGAAGAGCACGAAGGACACCAAGAGGAAATGTAATAAGGAACGAGGAATAAGGAGATTGGAAGTAGAACCGTTTTTCAGTTCTCAACTCCTCAATCCGCACTTTTCATTGCATTTCCTCTTGGTGTCCTTCGTGCCCTTCGTGGATAAATCTCCTTCGCTCTTGCGTCGGAGTGAAACATTTTGCGAGAATAGACCTGGCTCCGATCTCCCACGACGAAAGGACCGCGTCATGCAAGAGACGATCCTGCAATCCATTGGCAAGACGCCGCTCGTCAAGCTGCGGCGCGTGACGGAGGGGCTGTCGGCCAGCGTTTACGTCAAGAACGAAGCGATGAACCCCGGCGGCAGCGTGAAGGACCGCGTTGCCCAGTCGATGATCGCCGATGCCGAGCGGCGCGGCTGGCTGCGTCCCGGCGGCACCATCATCGAGGCCACCGCGGGCAACACCGGCGTCGGGCTTGCCATGATCGCCGCGGTCAAGGGCTATCGCTGCATCTTCGTCCTGCCCGACAAGATGAGCGGCGAGAAAGTCCGCCTCCTCAAAGCCTACGGGGCCGAGGTCGTCATCACCGCCACCAACGTGCCCCCCGATTCGCCCGACAGCTACAACGGCGTCGCTGATCGCCTCGCCCGCGAAATCCCTGGTGCCTGGCGGCCGAACCAGTTCTCCAACCTCTCCAATCCGGAAGTCCACTACCGCACCACGGGCTACGAGATCTGGGAGCAGACCGAAGGCAAGATCACCGCCTTCGTCGCCGGCGCCGGCACGGGCGGCACCATCTCCGGCGTTGGCCGCTATCTCAAGGAGCAAAACCCCGACATCCGCATCATCGGCGCCGACCCGGAAGGCTCCATCCTCTCCGGCGATTCCCCCAAGCCCTGGAAGGTCGAAGGCATCGGCGAGGACTTCGTGCCCAAGACGCTCAACAGCCAGCTCGTCGATGAATGGGTTCGCGTCGGCGACACCGAGGCGTTCCACATCGCACGCTCGCTGGCACGCCGTGAAGGTATGCTAGTCGGCGGCTCCAGCGGCACCACCGTCGCCGCGGCTCTGCGCTATGCCCGCCGGCTCACCAGCGAACACCTGGTCGTCGCGATTTGTGCCGACACGGGACGCAACTATTTGAGCAAGTTCTTCGACGACGACTGGCTTGCCGAGAACAAGCTGACCCAGGCCATTGATATTCCGCACTCGATCGGCGATCTCCTCAAGTCACGCGGAGTGCGCAAGCTGGTTTCCATCGCGCCGAAGGCCAGCATCTCGGACGCCATCAGCATCCTGCAAACTTCCGGCATCTCGCAGTTGCCGGTGCTCGACGACGGCAAGTCGGTCGGCAGCATCCAGGAGGTGACGCTGGCCCGCATCCTGCACGATCACAGCGATCCTGACAAAGTCAGAGTCGGCGATGTGATGGCCCGTCCGTTGCCGCAGCTGGAGATCACCGTCCACCTCGACGAGGCGTATCGTTTGCTGCTCGCAGGCAACACCGGTGTGCTGGCGACGCAGGAAGGACAGGTGATAGACATCGTCACGCGCATCGATTTGGTGCATTATTGGAACCAGATGCGGCCACAGAAGGTGTAGCCCGCCTCCCCGTTTAGCGCCCGCGTAAAACAGCCAACCGCTGACTGTATGAGACGGGCGCTAAACGGGGAGGGGCATATGGGAGCGCAACCATGAACGCCAAGGAACACGGTTTCTCGACACAAGCCATCCATGCCGGCCAGGACGCCGACCCGACCACCGGCGCCACCGTCGTGCCGATCTACGCGACTTCCACCTACACGCAAGCCGCACCCGGTCAGCACAAAGGCTACGAATATTCGCGCACCGGCAACCCGACGCGCACGGCGCTGGAGACGTGCCTGGCCGCCCTCGAAGGAGGTGAGCGTGGTTTGGCATTCGCTTCGGGTTTGGCAGCGACGAATGCCGTCCTCGCGCAGCTCAAGCCGGGCGATGAGGTCGCCGCCTCCGCCGATCTCTACGGCGGCACGTTTCGCATCCTGGACAAGGTCTTCAAGCCCTGGGGACTGGTGTCGCGCTTCACGGAAGATCCGAGCCCGGATGGCTTCCGCAAGATCATCACGCCGAAGACGAAGATGGTGTGGATCGAAACCCCGACCAATCCGCTGTTGCAAATCGTGGACATCGCCGCGATTGCCGAGTTGGCCCACAAGGCCGGTGCGGTGTTTGCCGTCGATAACACGTTTGCGTCGCCCTATTTGCAGCAGCCGATCAAGCTCGGCGCCGATCTCGTCGTCCACAGCACCACGAAATACCTGGGCGGCCACAGCGATGTCGTCGGCGGCGCCGTCGTTGGCCGCAAGGATCTGCTGGCGCCGATCGCGTTTTATCAGAACGCTGCCGGCGGCGTGCCGGGGCCATTCGATTCGTGGCTCGTCCTGCGCGGCATCAAGACTCTCGCAGTTCGCATGGATCGCCACTGCGCCAACACGCGCCAGCTCGCCGATTGGCTCGTCAAGCATTCGGCGATTGGCCGCGTTTACTTTCCCGGCTTGCCGAGCCATCCGGGGCACGACCTTGCGAAAAAGCAGATGCGCGACTTCGGCGGCATGATCAGCGTCAGCATCAAGGGGGGCAAGGAAGACGCCCTCAAGTTCATGACGCGCACGAAGCTGTTCAGCCTTGCGGAGAGCCTGGGCGGCGTCGAGTCGCTCGTCTGCCATCCGGCGACGATGACGCACGCCAGCATTCCAGTGGACGTTCGTGTAGCGCGTGGCATCGACGACGGTCTGGTTCGCTTGAGCGTTGGGATTGAGGACGCGGAAGATTTGCGTGGCGATTTGGAACAGGCCCTTACGTAAGTTGCCGCGTGAGTGAGAGCCCCGGACATGCATCAAGATCTTTTCCCGAACCAGATCACTGCTCCTGCCAGGGCGATCCCAAACAGACTGATGAGCGCGAAGCACGCGACAAGCGGCAGTGAAGGCGAGGGTTTCGACAACTCCCAGGACAAGAAGCCGATCCCGGCCAGGGTTGCGCCACCACCAAGCAACACCCAGTAAGCCCGGTATACCGCCACAAGTCCACTGGCGGAAGACTCATGCTTCGGCGCGTGGTGGCGGTCAACCTGGCGAGCGATGAAATCATATCCGCAGTCGCACCAGCGCGTGCTAGGCGGGTTGACCAGTCCACACTTGGGGCATTCTTGTTCTTGATCCACGACGATACTTCTCTTTGGGGATTCAGCCTCGCAGTCAAGACGCCGCTTCTGGAAACAGGTCCGCGACCTTGCACGTGAAGCCGGGGATGATATTCTCGCCGGTCAGTTCATCCTTCTTGTGCAACTTGGTGTGGGTGCCATCCTTGCGGTGAATGATGACGATCTGCGTTTCCGGATTGATCACCCAGACTAGGCCTTGAACAAGCGAACTTTCCGGTGGTCGGCGAGAAAAAAAGCGGAAAGTACTCGAAACTCCTGGATTTCTGCAGCGTCTGAAGAAGTAACCAATCTTTCTCAGGCTGCCAGAAAAAGGAGTTTCGAGTGAACATTAAGATACG
>SHZY01000211.1 GCA_009692065.1 Gemmataceae bacterium | reverse complement strand
CCTACTTTGCCGATCAACCCAGCCCGAGCCTGCTGCCCGACACCACCTGAGCCGCTTCCTGCCGGTACTTCCATTCATAACGTAGTGTTGGCCATTCTCGAACGCAACTGGTACGCGCTGTCGGCAGTATTCGACCGTGAACGGCTACGTAGATCGTAACCTCGCCGACGGTGCCGTTCTTGTGTATGGGAGCAACTATAACGGCACCATTGGCAACCTCGGCCACGTCGCGGTCATCGTCCATTATGGTCCACCACTCGTCAATGGCGTGATCATGATTCAGGACAGCTCTCCCCCGTTTCCCGGTTGGCCCAACGGGTGGGCGCGCCGAATCCGATATGTCCCCGTCCCTGTCGGGACAAACTGGGCCGTGATTCACCCGAAGTAGGAACGCAATGCGAGCGAATGGGGACTCGGCAATCGCCGGGTCCTCTTCGCTTTGTATGAGCAACCGACCCACTACGACACCCACCGCTGGCCGAACGTTGAAGCCAGATAAGGGGTCGGGAGTCGCTTATTAGGATTCCGGTATTCGTATTATTCGACTCCCGACCCCTTTCTGCTCTTTTCTGCGCCTTCACAACTTCGACTGTACCAAAAGAAAAAGCTCGCCGCAACAACCATTGCGACGAGCTTCATGCATTTCCGAAAGCAGCGCGGCTCTTACCGCTCCGCCACCACCGGCAGCGACGCCAGCAACTCGCGGCCATTTGGCTGCTCGTCGTGGTCATCGCAGCTGGCGGCCGACTCTTTCGCGGCGGCTTCGTTTTGCAGATACTGCCGACGCCGGTCGAGCCGTTCGCTTTCGCGCGGCACGATGGCGGTCTGCGTTCCCTGGATCAGCTGGCTGACACCGCGGTTGGCCGTCGGACGAATCGTGGCTGACTTGTCCTCGGCTTGATAGCGAACCAGCATCCCTTCGTAATTGCGTAGGATCACGCAGTCGTCGGAGGCCGACACCAGATAGTTCGGCATGAGCGGAATCTTGCCGCCGCCGTGCGGGGCGTCCACGACATAAGTCGGAATCGCCAGGCCGGACAGGTGGCCGCGCAAGCCTTCCATGATTTCCATGCCCTTCCAGATCGAAGTCCGGAAGTGCCCGGCCCCGATCACCGGGTCGCAATGGAACAGCAGGTACGGACGAATCTTGACGCGCAGCAACGCTCGCACGAGCTTGCGCATCGTCGCCAGATCGTCGTTGACCCCCTTCATCAAGACGCTGTGGTTGTTCAGCGGCATGCCCCGCATCAGCAAGCTCTTGCACACGCGGGCCACCTCCGGCGTGATCTCACGCGGGTGGTTGAAGTGCGTCTGAATCCACACTTTCTCGGCGCTCTCCAAAATGTCGAGCAGTTCCGAATCGTACAACTTCTGCGGCAACGTCGTCGGCACGCGGGTGCCGATGCGGATGACATCCACGTGCGGGATGTCGCGCAGGTTGTGCAGGAAGTACTTGAGCTTGGCAGGCGGCAGCGTGAGCGGGTCGCCGCCGGAGACGATGACGTCGCGAATCTGCGGATGATCGCGGACGTATTCGAGCATGCGCTCATCGTTGCGGCTAATGGCGTCCCAGCCGCCGCGGACCATGGTCGCTCGTTTGCGCGTGCAAAATCGGCAATACATGGTGCAGACGTGGGTGGTGACCATCAGCACGCGATCCGGATAGCGGTGCGTGATGCCCGGCACGGGCGAATCCTTGTCCTCGTCGAGAGGATCTTCGAGTTCGAAGGTGGAGTTCGCTTCAAGGGGTGAGGTGACCGACTGCAGACGGATCGGATCGTTCGGATCGTCCACATTGATCAGGGAGAAGAAGTACGGCGGGATGGCGAGCTTGTATTCGGCTTC
Organism: Gemmataceae bacterium; assembly: GCA_009692065.1. Lineage (GTDB taxonomy): Bacteria > Planctomycetota > Planctomycetia > Gemmatales > Gemmataceae > SIAQ01. The sequence goes on along the minus strand of SHZY01000211.1, from coordinate 5,730 downwards.
CAGTGCCCCAATGGCTTCCAGTTCCTCAGGGGTGAAGGGGAGCAGATCTCGCAGTTGCCGTACGGAGCGGATGGCGTTTTGTGACTGCCAACGCCAGTCGTCCCAATTTTTTTTGGGCACTTTGCGCCAGAGCGGGTGGCGCTTCGGTTTACCGGGAGGCTCCTCGTCGTCGTAGCTGCCGCAATCATTGCGATGGCCGTGATGGCCGCTGAGCCCGGACCGCTCTTCATTTTCGAACATAAAAAAGAGTGACCCCAAACGGGACCCAGATACCCCAGCGCCGGCCGACGTTCCCGCTGCGCCAGCCGCGCTAACCTACTTAAGTGTCAAATAGTACACGCCTGTTGTCGAAATACAAGAGCGATGTTGGGGTAACTGCGCATTTTTTGCAAAATTTCAGCGCGCGCTCGCGCGGCGAGAGGCGCGGAGCAAGAAGATTTTCGTATTTGGAGAGGCTGATAGGCGAAATATCTGTGCGAATGTTATCGTATTAACGAGCCGCGCGCGTCAGCGACAGGGGATTTGCTCGTGTCGTGAACCTCGGTCGACGGCTTTTGATTGGACGGAGCAGCAGGATCCGCGGGCAGCCACGAGAGCCCATGATATCGATCCGTCGGATAGAGTTTTTCGCGTGTGAACTCATAAGTGGTCCAAGGCAATGTGACAATGTCGGCGACAAGCGAAAGCGACATATCGAAAGCTATCAACGAGACGGCGCCAGCGGTCACGACGCAATCGCGCACGGGTGTGAATCGCTTCTCTTTGTCATCCGGGACCGGCGCACTCGGTTGCCATGCTTTTGCGACAATACCTATGTCATTTCGCACTCCGCCGAAGGGGATTGGCGGTCGCGTTGGCAAGGCGATGACCATCCAATCATCACGCCCACCGACATTCGCTATTGTGCCGCAGCCACTGGTCGCGAATAGCAACAGGCCCGCTGCCAGGGTCATCGTGCCGTTTCGTGCCATTGGTTTGCCCCTTTCCTCCGAGTCAGACGCCACAAACGTGGTCGCAGCGGTCCGCTTACTTCGTGCGTGGCTCCACCGTCTCGTCGGAAGTCCGCTGCGCTACGCTCAAGCCGCGATAAGCGGCCCATGGCGCCGTGACGATGTCGCCGACGAGCGAAAGCGCCATATCCGTCGCCCAGAAAATGTGGCCGGCAGGGTATTCGACTTTCTTGATCATGGCCAAGTCGTTGGCGACCCCGCCGAAGGGCATCGTCGGACGCTCCGGCGCCCAGGATGGATCCCCAAGGAGGACGATGTGTTCCCTGCCGTTCAAGTTTGCGATCGTGCCGCAACCGCTGAGCGCGCACAGAATCAAACCGACAATCAGGATCAGCGTGCCGTTTCGTGCCATCGGCGTCGCTCCGTTCGTCCGGGACTGAGAATCTATCCGGGAAGCCCGTGGATGGGAGGGCGAGGCTCCTGCCGAGCCGTGACGCCGCGGAAAAATCAACGTCCCAGCGGCTCGGCAGGAGCCTCGCCCTCCCATCCACGGGCTTCCCGGATAGACTCTGAAAAAACACGCGTCTTCGCGGCGTCGGCTATACCCGTGATTAACTTGCTTGACAAGGTGAAGTGCGTTTGCGGAAGGTGCCTATCTTCACAAGTCCCGACCAGCCCAGCGCGCAAGCGACGGGGATCCCCGCCCCGTCGCTTGTGCTCCGGGCTATTAGCGCCAGCGTCCTGGCACCCGCGCCAGCAGCGCGTCGCACCACGGCGCCCAGCGCTCCGCCAGAATCGCCGCGAACAGTGCCACGATCGCGCCGGTGTAAACATCCATGGTGTAGTGAGCGCGCAGCACCAGCACCGTGGTCGCTTCAAAGACGGCAATGAGCACGCCCACCGGCAGCCACCAGCGGCCGCCGAAGCGCACCAATTCGACCGAGCCGAGGACGGCCAGGGCCGTGTGGCCGGAGAAGAAGAAATCGCTCACCACCTCGTAAGTCACCAGAAAGCCGGGGAAACCGGGATCACGCCAGATGATCCCCTCCGGCGCCGGCAGCGCGCACAGCGACTGGCAGATCTGCCTCATGGCGAAGAGCATGAGCAAGCCGAGGAACGGCCGCACGGTCTTCCCGAAGATCGATTGCGCCAGCAAGAACACTGCCAGCACATTGATGATGGTGGAGCTGACGATCAACAGCGCGTCGGCCGCGCGCGGGTTGTCGTGCAAATAGCGATTCGCGCCGGCGAGCAAATCCAGCAGGCCGTCGCCGATGACACCGACCGGGCTCTCGCGCGCGCCGAGCATCGCTTGCGTCCCAAACCAGCCGGCCAGTCCGAGCGCGACGAAGATGCCACGCAGCCACCACGGCGCGCGCAGCCCGGGTACCGCCGTCCCAGGGCTTGAAGGTTCGTCATTCATGCGTTGATCCCCAGCATGGATTTGAGTTGCTTCACGATGTTGGCGACGAGCGGATCTTCGCCGCCGCGCTCACGGGCCGTGCTCACCACGATTGCATCGCCGACCATGATCGTGACGCGCATCGGCGAATGAATTCTCGCCACGTCGGTGAGATCCTCTTCGTAGCGCTCCACGGTTTCCAGGAGTCTGTCCGGCGTCGGGTTGGCGGCCAGGTAATCGGGCGGGTAACAGGAGAGTTGCTGCACGAGATACAGATTGGCAAGCTGTTCCCAGCGCCGCGCCCGCTCCGCCTCGGTGATCTCTCCCTGCGCCATGTCGGGCAGAATCGCCGCGCGCAGCTTCCGCACGCGCACCATCGGATGGGCGTCGCTGTCCTTCTCCGCCTTGAGCCATTCCTTTTCCAGCGGCGCCAGCAACCCGTCCATGAGGCGTGCCAGCCGTTCGGGAATGGTCCCCGCTTGCGGCTGCCCCAGATGTTCGATCTCCTTCAGACTGAGCAGCGCCTGCCCGACTTTGGCGATACGCTCCTCAAGCGAGAGCTGCTTCTGCGGCCGCCAGGACAGCCGAGCTTCGATCTCCGTCAGCACCGGTTCGACGGATTGCCTGACGTCGCCGTCATAGCGATAGCGCAGCGCAATCGGATGCACGACGACCTGCCCGGCCGGCGTCGCCTTGGCGCGATTCTTGGCGGCACTCCGGGCGATGAAGCTCGTCCCTTCCTGTAACGGATTGAGATAATCGTTGGTGCGGCTGACATACCCCTCGGCAAACATCACGAGAGGCCGCGACGAGGTTTCGAGGATCTCGACAGCCGCCTTGAGGGCTGCCCGATCCATGCCTTCGCGATAGATGCTGAACGCGCCGAGCCGGCGCAGCATGAAAGTCTTGAACCGACCTTGCATGAAGAGATGCCAGCTGGCGAGGAAGTAAGGGAGCACGCCGGTCTGCCGACAAAGTTCGTTGACGGTCTCGGGATCGACCGGCCGGGAGTGATTGGGCGCGAGCAAGATACCGTGCCCCGCGGCGTACGATGCCAGCAGCTTTTCCTTGCCCTGGCATTCCACACTGACGATCCCATGCTGTTTGCGCAATCGCCCCGGCACCATGCGCTGCAAGAACCACGGCCACCAGGTCCCGCGATAGGGCGGCACGAAGACGTAGGGTTTGTCGATGATGATATTCTGCATTCGCGAGGCATCCTTCTTGGCGAGTCGATACGACCCGTGTGAAGGATTATTCAGAAGATAGGACCGGCCGTCAAGCAAAAGTCCGCAGTGCGCAATGCGCCCGCCGCCCTGCTCTATCCAGTTCCGCGCCGCTCCGGTATACTCGGAGGGTAGGGTTTTCCTCGTCGGCGCTCCTGCTGCGCCGATTTTCATTGGCAGGAACCGCATGAGCACGCTTACCAAGCATATTCGCAACTTCTCGATCATCGCCCATATCGATCACGGCAAGAGCACCCTGGCGGACCAGTTCCTGCTCAAGACCGGGGCCATGACCGCGCGCGATTTCCAGGCCCAGGCCCTCGACTCCATGGACCTTGAACGCGAACGCGGCATCACCATCCGCATGCACCCGGTCACCATCTACTACACGCACGACGGGCAGAAGTACGAGCTCAACCTGATCGACACGCCGGGGCATGTTGACTTCAGCTACGAAGTCTCGCGCAGCCTCGCGGCCTGCGAAGGCGTAATCCTCCTCGTCGATGCGTTTCAGGGCGTGCAGGCGCAAACGGTCGCCAACGCTTATCTGGCCATGGAGCACGATCTGAAGATTGTGCCGGCTCTCAACAAGATCGACATGCAGAACGCCCGGCCTGACGCGATCCTCTCCGAGATGGAGACGGCGCTCGGCATCGACCCGTTCGAGGTGCTGCGCTGCAGCGGCAAGGCGGGCATCGGCATCGAGGAACTCATCGCCGCCATCATCGAGCGCGTCCCGCCGCCGGCCGGCAGTTCGGACGATCCGTTGCGCGCCCTCGTCTACAACAGCCATTTCGATACTTACCGTGGCGTCGTTATTTATGTGCGCGTCAAGGAGGGAACCATCCGCAAGGGGCAGAAGATCAAGCTCATGCGCATGGGGACCGAACACGAAGTGATGGACGTTGGCCAATTCCGCCCCGTCATGACCGCGTGCTCCGAACTCAGCGCCGGCCAGGTCGGCTACCTCGTCGCCCAGATCAAGACCCTCTCCGACGTCCACGTCGGCGACACCGTCACCGAAGCGCTCCGCCCCGCGACCGAAGCCCTTGCCGGCTACAAGGAGCCGAAGCCGATGGTGTTCTCCGGGCTCTATCCGGTCAATAACCACGAATTCGAAGACCTGCGCGAGGCCCTCGGCAAGCTCAAGCTCAACGATAGCAGTTTTACCTATGCCCCGGAAAACTCCGAAGGCCTCGGCTTCGGCTTCCGCTGCGGCTTCCTCGGCATGCTCCATCGCGAGATCATTCAGCAGCGCCTGGAACGCGACAGCGGTTTGGAGCTGATCGTCACCGCCCCCAACGTCACCTACGAAATCCTGAACCGCAACGGCGAGATCATCAGCATCGACAATCCGCAGAAGGTTCCCGAGGGGGGGCAGATCGAGGAATTCCGCGAGCCGATCGTCAAAGCCAGCTTCCTGGTGCCGAGCGAAAACATCGGCGACATCATGAAGCTCTGCACCGACCGCAGGGGCATTTTTATCCGCACCGAATATCTCAGCCCGACCCGCGCCATCATCGTTTACGAGATGCCCCTCGCGGAGGTGATCTACGACCTTTACGACAAGCTCAAATCCGTCACGCACGGCTACGGCACCATGGATTACGACGTGCTCGGCTTCCGCCAGGCCGATCTGGTGCGCCTCGACATCCTCGTGCACAAGAATCGCGTCGACGCCCTGTCGATCATCGTTCACCGTGCCTTCGCCGATCAGCGCGGCCGTAAGTTGGTGAAAAAGCTGCGTTCGGAGATCGATCGGCACATGTTCGAGATCGCCATTCAAGCGGCGATCGGCAGCCGCATCATCGCACGGGAAACGATCAGCGCCATGAAAAAAGACGTGACCGCGAAGTGCTATGGCGGCGACATCACCCGTAAACGCAAGCTGTGGTCCAAGCAAGCTGCCGGCAAGAAACGCATGAAAATGGTCGGCCAGGTGGACATCCCGCAAGAGGCATTCCTGGCGGTGCTGGAGTCGGATCAGTGAGGGACGTACACTCCCTTAGGGGCTGTCCGGCGATTAGTGTTACAACTTCATCCGGACGGCCTGATGGTATAGTTCCACTCGCCGTGGAACTTTGCTGGGCGAAGATTCATCGACGCCAGTTCGTCGTCGGTGACCTTGATGCCCGTTGGGTAACTGTTTTTG
>SHZY01000048.1 GCA_009692065.1 Gemmataceae bacterium | reverse complement strand
GAGCATGAACGAAATTCTGCAAATATTGAGCCTCAACCTTTTCGAGAAAACCCCGCTTTTTTCGGCATTATCGGGTAGAATCGACCCGGATCAGGAAGGGCCTCGACATAACCAGTTGTCGCTATTCGACTTTTAACGGGACAGTTGTGCTGGTGCCGGCCGAGGTCGTGGCGGCGTCGTGAACCATGTTTAGCCGCTCGCCTTTGGCGAGCGGGAGCGCCGCGCTCGCCAAAGGCGACCGTCTAAACGTATTTTCAGCGCCCGCTAATTGCATTTCCCGACCATCTGCCTCATAATGAACCCCATGAAACCGTCTCGCATCACCACGGGGGGCTTACGCATGCGCCGCAGTCTCGGAATCCTTGCGTTCTTGATGGCCGCTTCGATCAGCCTAGCCGGCCCGAGCAATAGCCTGATGGACGTTCACCCGAACGGCAAAACGCTGATCGTTGCCAATAACGACAATGGTACAGTCACGCTCGTCGATCTCGTCACCAAGGAAGCCGTGCGCGAAATCAAGGTCGGCAAAAAGCCCGAAGGCGTTACCTGGATCGGCGACGGGCCCCTCGCGGCGGCGACTCTCTATCACGAGCAATCGATCGTCATCTTCGACACCAACACCGGCAAGATCGAAAAGACGATCAAGACGGCCGCTGAGCCGTATGGTATCGTCGCCGACGCCAAGGGTACCCGCGCCTATGTGTCCCATGAGTATCCGGGCCTCGTCAGCGAAATCGATCTGCAGGAAGGAAAGGTATTGCGCGAGATTCCCGCGGGATCCATGGTGCGAGGCATCGCGATCGCGCCGGACGGCAAACGCGTTTACGTCAGCGAGTTCTATACCGGCGTGCTGAACGCGATCGACCTCGCCTCCGGCAAGATCGTCGATTCGTGGAAGGGGCATTCCACTGACAACCTCGCCCGCCACGTCCTTTTGCATCCGACGCGGCCCAAGGCGTATCTCGGACACATCCGCTCGATGATCAAGATCGGCGACGGGGCCGGCTCCATCTTTCCGCAGCTCAGCTTCTGCGATCTGAAGCCGGGCGAAGGACGCCGGCGCGTCGCGTTCGGCATGGACACCTTCAACAGCCTTTATGTGGTGACCAATCCCTGGGAGTCGGCAATCTCTCCCGACGGCAAGCGCTTCTACCTCATTTACGCCGGCACCAACGATATGAACGTGTGCAACGTCATCGACGACGACTACAAGGAAGTCGAAAGCGCCGGCTACCCCACTCGCACCGGGCAGAACCCGCGGGCCGTCCGCGTCAGTCCCGATAGCAAATCGGTTTACGTCTACAACGCCATGGATTTCTCCGTCGATATTTACAACGCCCAGACCATGGCGGTTGTCAAAAATATCAAGACCTGCGAGCAACCCAAGACGCCCGAATGGGTGCGCGGCAAGATTCTGTTCAACACCGCGAATCAGCCGATGTCGAGCCGGCGCTGGGTCGCGTGCTCGTCCTGCCACCCCGATGGCTTGCACGATGGCCGCGTCTGGCAACAGGCGGAAGGGTTGCGCAAGGCGACCGCCTTCGTCGGTATGGCCAACACCCATCCCTTGCATTGGTCGGCCGACCGCGACGAAGTTCAGGATTTCGAGTACACCGTCCGCTCGAAGCTCATGCAAGGCATCGGCTTCTTGAAAGGTCAGTTGAAACCGAAGGTTGGCTTCCACAAAGCCGAACTCGAAGAAAAAACCAGTGGACGCTCGAAGGATCTCGACGCCATCGCGATCTATTGTAACTCGCTCGAGTACCCGCTGTCGCCGCACATCGAAGCGCCGGGCAAGCTGAAGCCGGCTGCCATGCGCGGCAAGGATGTCTTCTTCCGCAAGGACGTGGGCTGTGCGACCTGCCACAGCGGCCCGTACTATACCGATAGCAGCCTGACGCAGCCGTTCAATCTGCACGACATCGGCACCGGCCGCGGCGACAAGACGGAGCGCATGGGAACCAAGTTCGACACGCCGACGCTGCTCGGCATCTATCGCGCCTCGCCGTATCTGCACGACGGCTCGGCCAAGACGTTGCTCGACGTTGTCACAATGCAGAACAAGGAAGACAAGCACGGCAAGACCAGCCAGCTGAAGACGGACGAGATCGGCGACCTTGTCGAGTTCCTGAAATCGTTGCCTTACCAATCGCCGCCTGAGGTGACGCCGAACACGGTGCCGTTCCGAGTCCAGTCCATGAAAAAGGGAGATCCGGCCCGTTAAACCGATTTCTGTTGCGCAGCGTGATACGCTCGGCGGTTTCGCGCTCGAAAGTGCGCGAAGCCGCCGAGCGTATCATTTTCCGCAACCGACTATCACGAGTTCACGTATGAATGTTGAATGGCGCAACCGATACGAAGCCGCCCTCGACGCCGCCCAGAAAGCGGGCCAGTTCGCGCTGGGCTACTTCGATCAAGGTATCGCCGTCGAGTGGAAGCCGGACCGCAGTCCCGTCACCATGGCCGACAAAGGTGCCGAGGACTTGCTGCGCAAGGCCCTCCTTGGCAAGTTTCCCGCCGATGGCTTCCTGGGGGAAGAATCTGGAAGCACGCCGGGGTCGTCCGGGTTCCGCTGGATCATCGATCCGATCGACGGGACGCGCAGCTTCGTCCGCGGCGTACCTCTCTGGGCGTGCATGGTCGGCCTCGAGTACAAAGGAGAATTGATCGCGGGAGTTGTTTATTTGCCGGCGCTGAAGCAAGTCTTTCGCGCCCTGCGCGGCGACGGCGCATTTCGCGACGAGCGCCGTATCCGCGTGTCCGACGTCAAGACACTCGACAAATCGCACCTCCACTATTCGAGCATCTCCTGGTTCAAGAAGGCCGGGGCAGAACGCCAATTTCTTGATCTCGTCAGCGTCACCGAGCGTCAACGCGGCTACGGCGATTTCTACGGCTTCATGATGATCGCACAAGGTTCCGGCGAGATCATGGTCGAGCACGGCGTCCATTCCTGGGACCTCGGCGCCATCGTGCCAATCGTCGAGGAAGCCGGCGGCAAGTTGACGGCGTGGGATGGCAAACTCGATATCGAAAAGCCGGACGTGCTGGCGAGCAACGGGTTCCTGCACGAGCAGGCGTTGCGGATCATTCGTGGGCAATGAGCAACCGGATTCTCGTTTAGCGCCCGCAGCGGTCCCGCGAGCGCTAAACAATTTGTGGAAAGCCCATGAACCCGCTGCCGCGCACCGTACAATGGATCGGCGATTTGCCCGGCCATCTCCGCTTGATCGATCAAACACTTCTACCGTCCGAAGTCGCCTACCGCGATTGCCGAACCGTCGAGGAGGCCTGGGAAGCGATCCGCGTGTTGCGTGTGCGCGGCGCCCCGGCGATTGGTGTGGCGGCCGCGATGGGCGTCGTCGTCGGCATCCAGTCGCACACCGACTCGGCCAGCTATGCGGCAAGGCTCAAGGAAGTGTCCGATTTTCTGCGTACGAGCCGACCCACGGCGGTCAACCTTTTTTGGGCAATTGAACGAATCGAGAAAAAAGCAGCAAGCCAGCTGGGACAGCTTGCGCCGGCAGAGTTGACGCGACTTCTGTTGACCGAAGCGCTGGCGATCGAGGACGAGGACCGCACGATGTGCCACGCGATCGGTCGCGCCGGCGCTGCGTTGATCCAGGAAGGGCAGGGCATCCTCACTCACTGCAACGCCGGCAGTCTGGCGACCGCGGGGTCGGGCACTGCGCTGGCAGTCATGTATGCGGCGGCGGAAGAGGGCAAGACGTTCCGCGTTTTCGCGGGCGAGACCCGCCCCCTCTTGCAAGGCGCACGCTTAACGGCGTGGGAGTTGCAGCAAGCCGGCATCGACGTCACGCTCATCTGCGACAACATGGCGGCCCAGGTCATGCGCGAGGGAAAGATCCAGATGGTCATCGTCGGCGCCGATCGCATCGCCGCCAATGGCGACACCGCGAACAAGATCGGCACCTACGGCGTCGCCGTTTTGGCACGCGCGCACGGCATTCCGTTCTACGTGGCGGCGCCATCGAGCACGTTTGATTTGCAGATCAAGAGCGGCGCTCAAATCCCGATCGAGCAGCGTGACCCGCGCGAGATCACCGAGGGCATGGGCAAGATCATCGCGCCGGAGGGTGTGCGCGTCTACAACCCGGCGTTCGATGTGACACCAGCTGAATTGATAGCCGGCATCATCACGGAAAAGGGGGTGATTCGGCCCGTCAATGAATCGACGATACGCCAGTTTGTGGCGAGCCTTTACTTGAATTGACACTGGCGAGGTGCGTTTTTGCCAATTCTGAGACCGTGCCACCATCATTTCGCCGATTTCGCACGTCTTATGTGCGATTTCGTTTGGCACCCCCTTTGCATTCACCTTTATCGAGCAAGAAACCCGGTTGACGAGTTGCATGTGAATCGTAAAACGAATCTCGTGAATCGTTTCACAAACTTGGCTTGAAGGTTCGATGATCATGGCGGAACCCAATCAACCCAACGATGCCAATCAGCCAATGCCGGCGCCTGAAACAGGCGTGACGGCGACTCCACCGGCGCCATCACCCACCAGCGTGACGGCGAAGCCACCGGCAAAGCCGGCTGCAGCCGCACCGAGCGAGCCGACGCGACGTAATTTTCTCGTCACCACGGGACTCGTGTTCTTCGGCTCCTGGTTTGCGACGGCCTGGACCACGTTCACCTTGTCGATGGTCGGCATGACGCTCGGCACCGTGCGCTTCATGTTCCCCAACGTTCTTTCCGAGCCGCCCAGCAGTTTCAAGGCCGGCGACGTCTCGAACTACGAAGAGAACAAGGTCGATGACAAGTTCAAGGAAACCGGCGCCTGGATTATACGCTCCAAGGACGAGCGTGGCCGGGAAATTATCTACGCCCTGAGCACCACCTGCACGCACCTCGGCTGCACGCCGAACTGGCTGGAAGGCGAGAAGAAGTTCAAGTGCCCGTGCCACGGCTCCGGCTTCAAGATCACCGGCGTGAACTTCGAAGGCCCGGCGCCGCGCCCGCTCGAACGCTACGCCATCAAGAAGACCGACGATGGCCAGATCATCGTGGACAAGTCCCGCAAGTTTCAGAAGGAAATCGGGCAGTGGGACGATCCAGATTCTTATATTTTGTTGTAGCGGAGCGTTTTTGCCGCTTGCGGCTTAGCGCTCGCGCGACGCCTTGCGAGCGCTAAGCCGCAAGCGGCGAAACGAGAATGAGGACCAAACGACATGTCGATAGGCGACTACATCCGCAACACGCAAATCTGGAAGAGCATCTTCCGCCATCCGGCGCCGCGCGATCGCCGCAACCGCGTGGTCGTGATGCTCACCAACGTCTTCCTGCATCTGCACCCCGTATCGGTCCGCAAGAGCGGCATCGAGCTCAGCTACACCTGGTGCATGGGCGGTATCACGTTCTTCTTGTTCCTCGTCGAGACTGTCACCGGCGTCCTCTTGATGTTCTATTATCGGCCCACGCTGGAACACGCTTACAACGACATCCTCTCGCTTCGCGACGTGACTACGCTCGGCATCTTACGCGAGTTGCATCGCTGGGGCGCCCATGCCATGGTCATCACGATTTGGCTCCACATGTATCGTGTCTTTCTCACCGGCAGTTACAAGCCGCCCAGAGAATTCAACTGGGGAGTCGGCGTCATCTTGCTGGTCTTGACGTTGCTCCTGAGCTTCACGGGCTACCTGTTGCCCTGGGATCAACTGGCGATCTGGGCGATCACCGTCGGCAGCAATATGGCCCGCGCGACGCCGTTCATGGGATACGAAGGCCCCGGTTCGAAGCTGCTCGTCGTGGGAGGTGTCGAGCTTATCCACTCGGGCAGTGACGCGCGCTTCTTGTTATTGGGCAGCCGCTTCGTCGGCGAACAGACATTGCTGCGGTTTTACGTCTTGCATTGCGTTGCCTTGCCGTTGGCGGCGTCGCTGTTGATCGCCATCCATTTCTGGCGTGTCCGGAAAGACGGCGGCATCAGCGGCGCACTATAGTCCGTGGTCCGTAGCAACGGCGGGACCTCAGGCCACGGACTACTGACTACTGACTACGAACTACTGACTACGGACTAAGTCATGCACGATTCTCACGGCGGATTGTCGCACTCCCTGCAGACCGGCATCGGCCTATTCTACTTCCTCGCCACGCTGATGAACGTTGGGTTCGCCCTCTATCAGCATTACGAGGCCAAGAACAAGCTCCAGGCGATGGTCTGGGGCGCCGTCGCCGGTATCTTCGGGTTTCATGCGCTTGCGTATCTCTTGCACATCGGCTGGCCGCTCTTCCCGTGGATTCAGAATGGCGTGAACTGGGTCATGGGGCCGACCACCTATTTCCTGCTTGCGGCCAGCGGCTTCACCGTCCTGTTGTGGTTCAGGCGGACGGCGACCGAACCAGTTGTCGCGTGGGCCATCTTGATGGGCACGCTCTGGTTCGGTGGTCAGGCGATGACCAACGAAAACTTCAAGAACATCATCACCAAGCCCGACAATGTGCCAATCGTGATGCTGATTTTCTCCGTCGGCTTCCTGACCTGGCTGGCGTTGCGCAAGATGGTGCTCAACGACGAGCGCATCGCGCGTGGCGAACCGCCGCACGAGAAGGTGCTCGAGGAGAAGGTGTTGGTCTGGCCCGACCTCGTCTACACCGAATTGATCGCGATGGTGATCTGCACGCTGATCCTGATCGTCTGGGCCATCGTCTTGAAGGCGCCCCTCGAACAGCCGGCGTCGCCCGCGCGGATTCCGAACCCGTCGAAGGCGCCGTGGTACTTCCTGGGCCTGCAAGAAATGCTCGTCTATTTCGATCCCTGGATGGCCGGCGTCGTGCTGCCGACGCTCATCGTCAAGGGCTTGATCGCGCTGCCGTACATCGACTTCAACCAGAAGGGCAGCGGCTACTACACCTTCAACGAACGCAAGTTCGCGATCACCACCTTCCTGTTCGGCTTCATCGTCTTGTGGTGCGTGTTGATCGTGCTGGGCACGTTCCTTCGCGGTCCGAACTGGAACTTCTTCGGCCCCTTCGAACCATGGAATCCGCACAAGAATGTGCCGCTCAACAACGTGAGTCTGTCGGAGTACTTCTGGCTCTATTTGTTTGGCATGTCGGTGGAAGGTCACTGGCTGCTGCGCGAGCTCCCTGGGTTGCTGTTTGTGTTCGGGTATCTTTTCGTGTTGCCGCCGGTGCTGGCGAAGACGATTTTCCGCGGGTTCTTTATCCGCATGGGTTTCGTGCGTTACATGGTGTTGATCACGCTGATCCAGTTCATGGCCAGCTTGCCGATCAAGATGGTGTTGCGCTGGACGTTCAATCTGAAGTACATCGTGTCTGTTTCGGAATACTTCTTCAACATCTAATGGCCGTCCTCGTTTAGCGCCCGCAGGGCGCCCTGCGGGCGCTAAACGAAGATGGTTAGCACGGTGCATGTATGGCTGCAAGCGATAAACCGTTTAACAATCAGCGCACGCTGGATATCGTGTTCGCGGTGTCGAACATCCTGATGCTCCTTGCCGTCATCTGGATGTTCTGGCAGGACCACTACCGCGAGTACAAGGTCGAGCAGCGTCTGTTTCGCAACGTCGAGGTGGCGATTGCGCAGCGACAAGCGCTGGACCAGCTTCCGACGGATGACGAGTTCAAATCCGCGGAGGATGCCGTCGATGCCGTCAAGAAAGTGCGCTACAGCGACGCCATGAAGAAAGAGTACGCTGGTATCCGTGCCACTCTCGCCGGCTTGCAGCCCAAGAAAGAACGCGCCGAGGCCCGCTTCCAGGAGGCAAAGGCAGATGTTGACTCGATCGGCAGCTTCCTCAACATCGCCCTCGAACACGGCGATAGCGACTCGGCCAAGAAATATCGGGACAGGCTCGTCGCCCTCAACGACCAGCTTGACAAGGTCCAGGCCGACCGCGACAAGATCGTCTCGGAAATGAAGGCCCAGCAAATCAAGATTGAGGAGGTCGATGGGCCTTACACCAAGGCGGTCGCCGAATTCAAGAAACTCAACGACAAGCTCGACGGCCAGGTCAAGCTCGCGCTCAACAAACGCTGGGGTTGGGGCGATTGGCTGCGCACCCAGCCGGTCATCAACGGCTTCGCGGAACCACTCAAGATCCACCAGTTCACGATCGAAGACATCCCGATCGATTACAACTTCAAGAAGGTGACTCGCTTCGACCGCTGCATGACCTGCCATGTCGGCATCGACAAGCCCGCTTTCACTCGGGCCAACCTCGAAGCCCTGACCAAGGAGGACGCCAAATCGGGCAAGCTCGCGGAAGCCAGGAAGCTGTATGACCGCCGTATCGCGGCCCTCTCCGCCAACCCGGACGATGGCAGAACCATCCCGAATCCACATTCGATTAGCCTGGTCAACGTGAACCTGACGCCGGCGCACGTCACCGAGTTCTGTGCTCACCCGCGGCTCGATCTCTTCGTCGGCTCTAACAGCAAGCACCCGGCCGAGAAGTTCGGCTGCACCTCCTGCCATTCCGGCCAGGGAAGCGGCACCGGCTTCATCGACGCCTCGCACAGCCCCAACGACATCAAGGCCCGCAATAGCTGGTCGCACGACAAGGGCTGGGAACCCAACCACATGTGGGATTTCCCGATGCACTCCTTGCGCTTTGTCGAATCGTCCTGCCTTAAATGCCATCACGAGGTCACTGATCTTGTCAGCCGTGACAACCGCGTCGAGGCCCCGAAACTCCTGCGTGGCCACAGCCTGATCAAGGAAAACGGCTGCTTCGGCTGCCACGAGATCGACGGCTGGAAGGGGGGCCAGCGCGTCGGTCCCGACTTGCGCGTGGAGCCGAGCCCGCCGCTCGAAGATCTGAACCCTCTTGAGAAAACCCGCGTCGAGAACGACCCGGACAATCGCCCCGGCTCTATGCGCAAGGTCGGCCCGTCGCTGGCGCGCGTGAGCGAAAAGGTCAGCCCGGAATGGATGGCGAAGTGGATCAAGTCGCCACGCGATTTCCGCCCCGACACCAAGATGCCGCACTACTACGGCCTCAGCACGAACAACGTCGGCGTGCTGCCGGACGACCAAAAGACATTCCCGGACACCGAGATTGCATCCATCGCGTACTTCCTGACGCAAACGAGCAAGGGCTACCTTTCAAGGGCCGATGAGCAGCGTGCGGCAGACGCCAAAGATGCACAGGCGGCCCAGAAGGACCAGCAGGCGCTCGTCGGATTTCTGAACAAGGGCCGGCTCGACGAAAACGATCAGAAGGCATTCAAGAAGCTCAAGGATCGCATCAAGCTGCGCAAGGAAGTGCCGCTCGTCGATCTGGCCCCCAACAATCCGGGCGACCTCGAGAAGGGGCGCATCCTCTTCACCGAGCGCGGCTGTCTGGCGTGCCACACCCATCAGGCGACCGAGCTCAAGCAGAATTCCGCCAAGCCGGAACTTGTCGCCCCCGGCATTCACAGCGAGGCGGTCTTCGGCCCCAATCTCACGCAGGTTGCGGAGAAGCTCGGCAAGTCCGAAGCTTCACGTAAGTGGCTCATCCAGTGGATCATGAACCCGCAAGTCCACAGCCCGCGCAGCCGCATGCCGGTAACCCATTTGACGAAAGAGGAAGCCGCCGACCTCGCCGCCTGGCTGTTGGCTCAACCGGCGGGCGATTCGGTAGGCCCCGACTGGACGAAGCTCACGGTCGCCGCGCCGGCGGAGAAAGACCTCAAAAACCTGGCGAGCGTCTATCTGACACGCATGATGTCCAAGAGCGATATGAAGAAATTCCTGGACGGCGACCTCAAGCCCGAGGAACTGGCCCTCATCCGCAAGGACATTCCCGACGATGAATTCGAGCTGGCGAGCAAGGTGAAGGACGACAACGCTCTCAAGTTCTACCTCGGCAAGAAGGCCGTCGGCCGGCTGGGTTGCTTTGGCTGTCACGATATCCCCGGCTTCGAATCCACCAAGTCGATTGGCGTTGCCCTTAACGATTGGGGCAAGAAGCCGGCCGACCGGCTGGCATTCGAAGACATCGGTAACTTCTACGACAAGCATTACTTCACGGTCGATTCACTCACAGATAAGGATGGCAAGCCGTACCAGGCCAAGCGCGTCGGCGTCATCGAACAGCAGCCCTACGAAGCGTTTTACACTGCCAATCTGAAGGGCCACCTTGCCACGCGTGAAGGCTACCTGAACCAGAAGATCCGCGATCCGCGCAGCTACGACTACAACCGCGTCCGCGCTTGGGACGACCGCGCCCGCATGCCGCAGTTTGCCTTTGCCCGCCCGCGCAAAAAAGCCGAGGAGAAGGACGAAGAGTTCAAGGCCCGCATTCTCATGGACGAAGCGCAAGCCCGCGAAGCCGTGGCCACGTTCGTGCTGGGCCTATTCGCCGAACCGGTCCCCGTCAAGAGCATCAACACGCCAACCGGTGACCGCCTCGCCGAAGTCAAGGGCCGGCAGATTCTCGACAAGTACAACTGCGGCGGGTGCCATACCATTCGGCCGGGGGTGTATGACTTCAAGCCGGGGACGCCGACTATTGAGCATTTAGTGCTCCAGCACACCTCTGCGATGCAGAAAATCATCGGTGTCGGCGCGGATGACGGTGGCGAGATCGTACATCCCAACCACGTCAACTATGTCGCCCGTGGTTCCCAGAGCACGGATCGGCTGACGGTGTACAGCGATTTGCCAGATTTTCAGCCCGAAGAATCCGCGGTGGTTTTCCGTCTGAGCGAAGCCTTGCGGTTCACCGCCCCGGACAGGACAATCAGAAACATCCCGGCAGGAGAATTGGTGCAGATTCCGGTCGCCGAGATGAGTGCCGCGGCCTCGTCGATCAAAACCAAGGCTGAGTTTGACCGGCAGTTCCAGGCCGTCGCGCCCTATGGCGGTGCGTTCACGAACTTGATGGCCGAGTGGCTCAACAAGAAAAACTCAACACGGTATCCGGGGCCAGACGATGCCCGTGCGTCCTTACCGCCGTCGCTGGTCGGACAGGGAGAGCGCACGCAGCCGGATTGGCTTTACCAGTTCCTGCTCAACCCCCAACCTATTCGGCCCCAGACTATTTTGCGTATGCCGCGATTCAACATGAGCAAAGAGGAAGCTAGAATCCTGGTCGATTACTTCGCGGCGGTGACACGCCTGACCAATCCCGGCGTCGGCCTGCAGTACCCGCACGAGTCGATCGCCGGCCGCGAAGATTTCAGTGGCGATTACTGGAAGAACAAAACAGCCGAGTACATTACGCGGTTGAAAAACACGAAAGAGAAAGACAAGGATGGCAAAGAGACGGGCGCGACTTTGTACAAAGCTCGCCTCGCTGCCTACATGCCACTCTGGGAGGAGTTCAAGAAGGACCGCGAGCCGACCCTCAAGGCTGATATCGGAAAACTCGACGAGCAGATCAAGACGAACAAGCTGGCAAAGGACAAGGCACAAAAGAACTTCGATAATGAAAAGGACAAGGCGAAAAAAGATCTGATCAAGATCGAGCTGGACTCGCTCGCCATCGCCTTGACGGCAGCCGAGCAGGAAATAGTGCAGACCAATCTGGCCCTCAACAAGCTGGATGTGAAGTCGCGGCAGATGGCGTGGGAAACAGAAGAGGCCTATGCGGCCGATGCCTACCGGCTCTTGACGTCACGCGATCTTTGCACCAAGTGCCATCAGGTCGGCAGCATCACGGGGGGCGAGCAGATCAAGCCCGGTCCGGCCCTTGACCTTGCCGCACTACGCCTTCGCCCGGATTGGGTAGAGCGCTGGATCAACAAGCCGACACGATTCGTGTCGTATACGTCGATGACGACGTATTTTCACCGCGACAAGTTAAGGCATCAGACGCTGTACGCCGGTCCGGCCGACGAACAGATGCGTGCCTTGCGCGACGTGCTCATGAACTATCCGCGCGTTTCGGACTTGCCGATCAACCGCTTGCACAGTCCGGATCGCAAGTGAGGAGTGTAGTCCTCACGCTCCACGTGAGGAGGTTTCGTCACGAGGAGCGTGACGCGTACTTTGGGGAATAAAAGGCGAAGTCCGGTATCGTACCTGTGGAATGTAAAGCCTCGAACGCGCCATCGTGGCCCGCGTCGAGCAGCCAAAGAAGATATCACTATTACCCGCGAGGTGAACTATGCGACAATTTCCATTGTTCGGTGTGCTCTTGCTCGTTCCCGCTTTGGCCCTTGTGTTGCTGACCGGATGCCCCGGCACGCCGCCGCCCCCCGCGACTTCACCGCCGGTAAAGACCGGAGGGGACAAGACCGACGCCGGCAAAGCCGAGAAGATCACTGCCCCCACCGACGGCACCGTCACCGGCGTCGTCCACTTTGACGGCGAGGTGCCGAAAGCTGTCGTGGAAGCTGCCATCGCCAATCATAAGACGGACAAAGAAAAGTGCATGGCGGGCGGCGGCAACCATATCCTCGAACAGAAATGGCTTGTGAGCGCGAAGGGCGGCGTCGCCAATGTCGTGATTTCGTTGGCGCCCGCCGAAGGAAAGGAATACGACGTCTCAGCTGAGTTGAAAGCAAAGTGGGAGAAGAGGCAGTTCATTCTCGATCAGCCGTTCTGCGCCTACACCCCGCACGTCGTCACGCTTTATGCCGGCGTTCAGCCGCTCCTCGTCAAGAACACCGCCGCCTTCCCGCATAATGTCAAGATCAACGGCGGCATCAAGAACGGCGACTTCGACAGCGGCAACATGGCTCCGAACTCGGAACTGAAGCCGATGACTTTCAAGCATGACACCAAGCCAATCACCATGCAGTGCAGCTTGCACGGCTGGATGACCGGCAAGATCGTCACCTTCCAGCATCCGTACTTCGCCACCACCAAGGAAGACGGTTCCTTCGAGATCCTGGACGTCCCCAGCGGCGTCGAGCTGCGCGTCTTCATGTGGCACGAATCGTTCGAAAAGGCCAAGCAAGTCGGCACGGTCACCGCAAAGGCTGGTGCCAAAACGTCCATCGAAAGCGACAAGCTGAAGATCAAATAACCCGTATGACGTGGGACAGGATTCCAATCCTGTCTAGCAAGAAGCCCGCGGCAACCACCGCGGGCTTTCTTTTTTGCGCTTTTTGCTGTAGTAAAAGCCGCATGAAGATCGTCATCCTCGGCGCCGCCGGCCAGCTCGGCAGGCAGCTTGCCCGAGTCTTACCCGATGCCGTTTCGCTGAAGCATGAAGACGCCGACTTGACGAAGCCGGACCACCTGCGGCAAACGCTCGCGCAGCTTCGGCCCTGGGTCGTCGTCAATGCCGCGGGTTATACTCACGTCGATCGCGCCGAAACCAACGCGGACGGGGCGTTCGCGGTCAACGCGCATGGCGTACGCGACTTGGCCGTTATCTGCCGCGAACTTGACAGCCCGTTGATTCACATCAGCACCAATTACGTCTTCGGCGCCGACGACCTGCGAACAACTCCGTATCGCGAGAGCGATGTGCCGGGGCCGATCAGCGTTTACGGCGCCAGCAAGCTGCTGGGCGAGTGCCACGTGCAAGCGATGTGTCCGAAGCACTTCATCTTGCGCACCTGCGGGCTGTATGGGCCCGGTGGTCAGCGCTCGAACTTCGTAGAAGCGATGTTGCGCCAGGCCGAAAAGGGAGCAGCGATTCGTGTGGTCGATGATCAGGTTTGCACGCCGACGTCCGCGTTCGATCTGGCGTATGCGGTGCGGGGGCTCGTGGATTCAGAGACCTATGGGCTCTATCATGTCACCAACTCGAGCGCGTGCAGCTGGCACGAGTTCGCACGCAGCATTTTCGAGATGACAAAAAGGCGTGTGGAGCTAGTGGCGATCGCAAGCAGCGCGTATCCAGCCCTGGCGCGTCGGCCGCGCTACAGCGTGCTGGATAATTCCCGCTGGATCGGGGCCGGCTTCACGCCGCTTCGCTCCTGGCAAGAGGCGCTGGCCCAGTATTTGGCTGAGCGAGTTTCGTAGAGTGGGCCCAATGTCAGGCTTCGAGCCCCAGCTTTTTCATACGGCTGACCAGCGTTGAGCGTGCGATGCCAAGGATGCGGGCCGCCTCGGACTTGTTGCCCCCGGCAGCGTCGAGGGCGCGCTCGAGTTGTTCCCGCTCGAAGCGGTCGCGATCGTTGCGAAAGCTCGACGCGGGCACGCTTTCCATCTCTTTCGGTCCATACGCCGGAACAGTGGGTGCCTGCGATTCCTCTTGCGTCTGGAAAATCTCGGCCGGCATGTCCTGCAAGGTCAATGTGTCAACTTCAGCAATCACGACGGCCCGTTCGATGACGTTCTCCAGTTGCCGAATGTTGCCGGGCCACGGATAGGATTTCAAAATCGCCAGCGCATCATCGTCGATCTGGACGACGTTCTTCTTGCAGCGCTGCGCCGAGAGTCGGATGAAAAAGACGGCCAGTTCAGGAATGTCCTCGCAGCGCTCGCGCAAGGGCGGGACCTGGATAGGGAAGACGTTGAGGCGGTAGAAGAGATCTTCGCGAAAGCGTCCCTGGCGTATCAGCGTTTCCAGGTTCTGGTGCGTGGCGGCGATGATGCGGACGTCCACGCTCATCGGTTCGCTGGAGCCGACTCGCTCGATTGTTTTTTCTTGCAGCACGCGCAGTAGCTTGGTTTGCACTTCGAGGCTGATATCGCCGATCTCGTCGAGAAACAGCGTGCCGCCGTTGGCGAGTTCGAACCGGCCGACCTTGTCCTTGTGAGCGCCGGTAAAGGCTCCCTTGACGTGGCCGAAGAGTTCGCTTTCGAGAAGGTTCGCGGACAGGGCGGCACAGTGGACCTTGACATAAGGTTGGTCGGCGCGGGGGCTGGTTTCATGAACGGCGCGGGCCAGCAGTTCCTTGCCGGTGCCGCTCTCGCCGCGCAGGAGGACGACCGCATCGGTGGCGGCGACCTTGCGCACCAGGGTCAGGAGTTGACGCAGCACCGGGCTCGAACCGACGATGCCGGCAGCGTTCGGCGGCACAGCCCCCTCGGCTTCCGGTTTGATACCGAGGGGCGGCGTCTCCGGTTTTTTCGGCGCAGGCTCCACTTTGGCCCGGCGGTGCAGTTGCGTTTGCAGTGCGAGGATGCGGCGTTGCTGCTCGGCGATCTTGTCCACCTTCGTTTGCAAATCCTGGTTGAGTTGTTCGATGGCCTTGTGGCTGGCGGCGCTTTCGAGGGCGACGCTGGTGATTTGCGCGAAAGCCGACAAGAGGGCCCAATCCTCGGCGCGGTAAGGAGTGTCCTTGGGGCCGAGGACCAGGATGGCAGTCAACGCGCCATCGCATAAGAGTGGCTGGGCAATCTCGCCCCCCATCTGGCGTAGTTGCCTTTGTGCTGGTGTGCCGGGACCGGGCGTGAGTGCGTCGCATTGCAGTCCCTGCCCCTGGCGCATTATCTCCATGAGCGGCGACTGATCGGGCAGTTCCTCAAGGGCCGGAACGCCCCCCTGACTGGCGGCGAGACGCAGGCTCGCGGGTTCGCCGCTGCGCAAATAGATCGCCCCGCGGCCGATCACCAACGCGTCGGATACCGTCGCCAGCAGTCGCTGCGCCAGCACCGGCGGATCGACCAGTTGCGAGACCGCCTGGCTCATCTGCTCCAGCGTCTTGTCAAGTTGGGATTTGCTGCGCGAGAAACGCCGATCGAGCGATCTCTGGATTCGGCTCCGCGCCGCATCAAGTGCCAGGACGAAGAGCAGGGCGGTCGTGCTGACGGTCAACGCTGCCGGGAGCGTCGGGCTCGACACAAATCGGCTGTAGAAGAGCGTGCCGACGAACACGACGCCGTAATACATCAGGCCGGCGAGAACGCTGACAAGGAAGTAGCCGGCACCGGAGGTGACGATCTTGTCAAGCTCCATCAGGCGATATCGGGTCATGCCGATGCCGAACGCCAGGGTAACGATGGTGGAGGCCCCGAACATCGGCCATGTCACCGCGCCAGCGGCGAAGCGATCCGGCTCCGCCAGCACGATGTACAGGGAATGCCCGATCGGGAAGAGTGAAAAGAAAATGCCGATCGAGATGCAACGCACCTGCTTGAGCTCAATGCTGTTTTTCAGGGTACGCAGGCTATGAATCAAGGTCGCCATGCACGCCAGATACCAAAGCATCGCGATGCCGAAGGTCGCGTAGATCACCCAGGGCAGAAATTGCCGAGAGGTTGAGTCAGAATCGGCGAACAGCCTTATATAGAGATAGAAACCGACCAGGAAGATCAAGTTTGCGAGCGGTATGCCGTAGACCGCGGCCAGCGTGCGAAGCGGATACTTTTCAAGCCAAGCGTGTTTGCGTGGGAACACGAGGTAGAAGTGCAGGCTGGTGACAGGCAACAGAATGCCGCAGGCCATGAAGATGACCATCAGCGCCGGCTCGGTGACAATCTGAGTCCAGTGATAGCCGCCGATGTACGCGCTGAGCGTGATAACGCAGAGGATGTAAAAGCGAATGGCCGATTCGTCGCGGGGCCTCTTCCAGTAGACCAGAGCGCCGATAACAAAAAGAGAGCCCTTGAGAAAGAGCCAGATCAAGGACGGGATGAGTTCCTCCACGGGGTAGCGCCGCAACTCGCACCAGGTGTGATGCTCTGTCGACGGATCGTCAGCGCGCGTGTAGACAATGTCGACGAAAACTTGCTCGGTCGTTTTGTCGATCTTGATTCCCTCCGGCGTGGTGGGGCTCGACGCAATGAGTTTGTGCAGTTCACCAGGCGCCTGCAGCAGCTCCGACCAGGTTTGAATATCCCCCGGAAGGCCAGCAATCCGCTTGATTCGATCGCCCGAATTGGGTATCTCGTCGTTAGCGTTTTTCACGGCGCGCAGCGGCTTGGCGACAAGATGGGGCGTCAACACACTGCGAATTCCAAGATCGTACGACGAGCTGACATGGATCAACACCAATACAGCATACACGACAGCACCAGCACCCACTGTAAAAAAGATAAATTGGGAGATATAAGTCCTATTTGGTTGGTGAAATAGCATTGACTTTTCTCTTTTCTGTCACGAATAATCGTTAGCGTATTTACGGCGATTGTTATCCGCCTAGTTTCTCGTGACCAAAAATCGACAATTTGGTAGAATCTGAGGTTATTTTATGGAGTTTGTGGATAAAAACGGCAGAAAATAAGAATGGCATTGAAATTGCATGGAAATACATCGGATTGGGACATTTCAGGAGTTAACCTGTGAAGGCTACGGCAGATTGGCTTAATGCCACAAATCGAAGATACATTGCTGGCACAGCATCGTCCGTATTTGTCCATTTGGGTCAATATACGGCTGAGCTCCGCGAGGCGGGGTCTGGACCGCCTATCGTGTTGATCCCAGGTCTCGCGGGCGGCCTTGAGCTGCTTGGCCCTCTTGCACGCTCCCTCGCGCTCACCAATCATGTTTTCACTTACCAGCTTCGCGGCGAGAATGATTGCTTCAGTCTCCGCCATCCATTTGGTCTGGATGACCTCGTCGAGGATTTAGCCGAGCTACTCGATTCGCTTTGCCTGGAAAAGCCGACGATCATGGGCCTGTCGTTCGGCGGCATTATCGCACTCAAGTTTGCGATCCGGTATCCCTACCGGCTGGGTCGCTTGATTGTGCAGGGGGCCGGCGCTCGTTATGAACGCGGGCTCATCCAGCAAATCGCCAGCACGGTGCTGTCCCGCTTTCCACTCCCCGCGGATAGCCCGTTTGTCAATCAGTTTTTTAACCTGCTCTTCGGCGGTCGGCAGAAGCAGGATGGGCTCTTTGATTTCGTGACTCGGCAGATTTGGCAGACCGATCAGAGCGTGATGGCCCATCGCTTTCGGCTCGTCGAGGAACTCGATATCGAAGACCATCTGAGGCACATCAAGGCCTCAACCCTGGTGCTTTCGGGTGAACGCGATGTGCTAGTGTCACAGACCAGCCTCACGCCGCTAGTCCATCAGATCCCGGACGTGCGTTCCGTTCGTCTGCCGAACTGCGGCCATCTGGCGTTCGTGACGAAACCCGAGGCGATCGTGAAGAGCGTGGAGCAATTCCTGGAAACATGAAGCAGCCAACCAAGGCGAGAGTGTGCGTATTCGCGAGAAGTGATTCTCCGATGCGCGCCCGCTTTTCGTTTGGTGAGTGGTGAAGCCCCAGGATGAGCGCAGCGATTCTTGGGGGTCGCACCCGCAATTGCTCCTTGCATGTCAACGCCCCCTTCGCGTATCATGTCTGTGCGGACTGCATGGACTCTACGCTCTTCAGGTCCTCCTGCCTTGAACACACTTTCTGACAAACCCGTTGTTCTAGATCCGTTGCGCCGGCTCACGCAGCGTGTGCGCTGGAAACGCTGGTCGCGGAAACTGCACCGGTTAGTTTGGTTGCTCACTCTGACATTCCTGGCGATCTTCGTCGCCGACATGTTGTTTGGCCTGCGCACCTTGAGTTTGCGGATTGCGTTCAGCGCGGCGGCTGGTATGGCCGTCGCGTTGTTCGTTGCCGATTGGATTACGGCGTGGCTGGTTCGCCTCGACACGCTCGGGTTGGCCAACCTTTTGGAAAAGCGATATCCCGAATTGGCCGAACGGTTATTGACATTGGTGCAGATGCAAACAGAAGAGTCCGCCTCCAGCTTCGCGCCGCTGTTCCGGGCCGAGACCGAGCAACACCTTGCAACCATCGATCCAGCCGAGGCGTGTCCGCTGCGCGCGGAACGTGTGCAGTGTATCCGAACCGGCGCAATTCTGGCGGCCGTCTTCGGGGCCTTGAGTTTTGCTCCAGCGTTTGGATTTTTTGCCGTGCGATTTTTCGCCGCGTGGGCAACGCCGTTGGTGCCGCTGGAGATCGAATTGATCCACGGCAACGGCTACGCGCTACGCGGCGGCAGCTATTCGATTGAAGCGAAACTTCGCATCCTCGATCAAAACGCCGTGCTGCCGGAGAGCTGCGAATTGGCCTGCGAGGATGAAGCGGGCGGCGTGGTCAAGGTTGTGATGAAGGCGATGGCCGCGGACCGATTCTCCGTCGTGCTGGAGGACCTCAAGAAGCCGCTGCGCTGCGGAGTGCGGGCGGGTGAAGCCGGCAGTGAGCCATTCGAGATTCGCTTGATCGATGCACCCGTACTCGCGAAGAATTCTGCAGTTTCCGTGTCGCCGCCGAATTATCTGGTCAAGGACGGTCCGCGCTTCCTCGCTTTAGGGGAAGCCGCGGAGGACTTGGAGATTCTGCAGTACAGCACACTGATGCCTCAGCTATCGCTCGACCGCTCGCCGGTCCGCGTTCGGCTTCGAATGAAGAAAACGAACGGGCCTGAGGGGGCGGAAATGTTCTATTGGCCACGGCCAGCGATCGCTGTGTTGGGAGCGCACCAGCATCTTTTTCAGGTGGGCGCTACGGAAGTAGGCGAATTCCAAGCAGACCTTGTGCTCGACCTGGAACACGGGCTCACCGTGACGTTGCCCGTCGGCAATTGGACGGTCTACGCCGACAGCCCGCCGCGCTTCACGCAGCCGTTACGATTGCATGGCGGCACCGCGCTGGCGCCGGGGCGCGAGTATCGAATCGCGCCCGATGACCTCGTCAAACTACAGACCGAGGTCGAAGATCGCGAAGGCCTCGGCACTGTGTCAATCGAGTGGCGTGTCAACGACAAGGTGCGCCCACTCCAGAAATGGTTGGACGCTGGCGGCAAGAAAACTCTCGCGATCAACGATTGGCTGCCGCTGCCGACGGGATTGAAGGAAGGTGATCGTCTGGCGTTTCGCATTCACGTCAGCGACAATCGGCTTGTCCGCCAAGGTGAAGCCTCGTATGTGGATGGGCCGGTGCAAGGCCAGATTGCCAAAGTGAAGGAGGCGCCGGCGATAGACCAGCTGCCGCAAATCACGATTGCGCCGGCGGCCAGCGGCGACGGCGAGTGGTTCACGCTGCGAGTCGATCGGTCCCTGGAAAGTTTCCTCAAGGAGCAAACGCAGGCGCAGAACGACGAGGTCCGTGAGGTCATCGCATTGATCCGGAAAAAACTGCAAAATGAGCAAGCCGAAGTGGAGCAGTTGCAGCGGGCCACGCATCAATCCACCGCGCTGACGCTGATGCACTTGCAGCAAACGGAGAAGTTGCAGGGGTTGAATCGCGAGATCGTCGTCGATTTGGCCACCGCCGCGGGTCGATTCAATGCGACTCTGGAGCTGGCAACCCTTGCGGAGAAACTCATCGACATCGCCGAGGTCGAGATGCGCAAAAGTGCCGACGCGCTGGAGTGCATTCGCGGCAAGGATCGCACGGTCAGCGAGGCCGAGAAGGAACTGCAAATCACGAAGGATGCGGTGCTGGCAGCGATCAAGAAGCTCGACGGTGCGCTGGAATGGAACAAGTTGCGTGCGCAGGATCGGCTCGATCAATTGCAGCTCGAAAAGCTGGCGAAGCGTCAGGACGAGCTGGCCAATCGCCTGCAAAAGCTGCTGGAGGAGCCGCCGCTGAGCGACGAGGACAAGGCCAAGCAAATCGAGGCGATTCGCCAGGAACAACAGAAGATCGCCGAGCAGACGGCCAAGCTGCAAGAAGAGAGCAAGCTGGTGCAAGAGTCGATGGCGGCACTCGAAAAGAAGCGCGTCGCGGAGCTCGCACAGCAAGCGAAGGAGCTGGCGATGGAGCAGCGCGCCGGCAGCGAGACTTCGCCCGACCAGATGCCGGCCGAGATCAAGGAACGCCTCGCCAAGCTCGCAAAACTTCAAGAGGACCTGGCCCGGCGCGTGACGCCGTTCGCCAAGGACAACCAGGGGCCCGACGTCAAGCCTGCGCAGGCCGCGGCCGACGCGTTGAAAAAGCTGCTGATCGATCCCGCCATCGAGCAGCAAAAAGAGCACGAGAAGCGGCTGGCGGATTGGCTCGGCAAGCTTCTCCCCGGCGTGGACGTCAAGGCCCTGCGCGAGCAGATTCTGGAATTAGCGAAGAAACAAAAAGCGGTGCGGACCGACTTCGAGAAATTTGCCGCGGCTTATGGCGGGCTGAACGAAACAATGAAGGAAGACGGCTGGCGGGGCCTGGTCAAACGCCAGAAGGAGCTGTCCGGCGCGATCGCCAAGCTGCCGATTCCGGACAAGGACGCGCGTTTGCGCCCCGCGCAGCAGGGTGCGGAAGTTGCCAGCCA
The DNA here is from genome assembly GCA_009692065.1 of Gemmataceae bacterium. Classification (GTDB taxonomy): domain Bacteria; phylum Planctomycetota; class Planctomycetia; order Gemmatales; family Gemmataceae; genus SIAQ01. The sequence continues at coordinate 17,151 of SHZY01000048.1, read as the reverse complement.
ACAGGCTCACGATCGCCTGGCCAAGGAGGACTCCCTGCCGGCTCACAAGGCAATGGAGCAGGCGCAGCGGGAACTGGAGGCGCTGGCCGCCCTATTGCCCGCGGAGTTGCCGACCGAGCGCACGGACGTCAAAGATCCTGTGACTCGTGCCAAGATCGATCAGATCGATGTGTTTGCACGGGAGCAAGGAAAACTGCGTGCCGAGATGGAGCGGGTGCGGGCCGATTTGACCAAGGCGCTGGCGGGGGGCGGCGATTCCCTCAAGAAGAAAATGGACAAGCTCGCGGCCGACCTCCTCGAACTCGCGCAAAAGGGAGGCCCGGAAGCCAAGGGGATGGCCAAGGAGAGCGCCAAGAATCTCGACGAAGCCAAGAAAGCGATGGAGGCCAGCCAGGCGATGAAGGCCAAGGGGGAGGCCGACGACGCCAAGAAGATGGACGAGGAGGCGGCGAAGAAGCTGGATCTCGCCGTCAAACAACTTGCCAAGCTCAGTCAGGACAGCAGCATGTCGAAGGACGATGACGGGAAAACCGCCGAGGCCCTCAACAAGAGCGCTAAGGAAATGAAGAAAGCCGCGGAAAGTCTTCCCAGCATGCCCAAGAACGCGCAGACGGCCATGAAGTCGGCGGCGGAAAGTCTCGCCCAGGCAGCGAAGCAGGCCGATCCGCGCGCCAAGGGCAAAACCCCCTCGTCGGCGCGCAACCCCGCCGCCAAGTCAACGCTGCCGCTGGGGAAAGGCGACGCCAGCTTGCTGCCCAAGGACGTGGCTCTCGAAATGCTCAAGGGCAAAGCCTGGGGCGAACTTCCGGGCGAATTGAAGACGAAAATGCTGCAAGATTATCGGGCACGCTTCGGCGAAGACTACGCGGAGATGATTCGCCAGTATTTTGAACGGCTGAACGAGACGCCGGGGCGCAAGGAGTGAGTGGATTCAGCTTTGCGTTTAGCGCTCGCATGGCGCATGGCGGGCGCTAAACGAAAACGAAGAGAGCCAATGTTGCGATTCACCTTCGGCACGATCCTGGCACTGCTGCTCGCATCCTCCGCGTTCGCTCAATCCCCCGCCAAGGACCGCCTGACCGAAAGCGTCGATCGCGGCCTGGCGTTCCTCACTCTCTTGCAAGAAAAAGACGGCTCCTGGCAGGCCTCGTCCACCCGCCATCCCGCGGTCACCTCGCTCGCCGTCATGGCGTATCTGTCGGCTGGCCACGTGCCGGGCGAAGGGCCGTATCGCGACAATGTTGAGAAGGGCGTGCGCTGGGTCTTGAACCAGCAGCAACCGAACGGCCTGTTCGCGCTGCCGGCCTGGGAAGAGATGTACCAGCATGGCATCTGCACGATGATGCTGTGCGAAGCCGCCGCCATGTCCGACGCCAAGACCGCGCGTGAGATCAAGTCCAAGCTGGAGAAGGCGATCAAGCTGATCCTGCAAGCCCAGCGGGCCGAGAAGGGGCCGTTCCAGGGGGGCTGGCGCTATCGGCTCGACAGCAACGATGCCGACATGAGCGTCACCGGCTGGCAGCTACTCGCCCTGCGTGCCGCCCGCAACCTCGGCTGCGACGTGCCGGCCGAGCGCATCGATATGGCGATGCAGTTCATCACCTCGTGCCGTGAGCCACGCAGCGGCGGCTTCGGCTACATTCCCGGTGGGCCGATGACGGTCGCGTGCACGGGCACCGGCATTCTCGCGATCGAACTGTGCGGCAAGGAACGCCATCATTCGCGCGACGCTCTCCTGGGCGGCTCCTGCCTGATCAAGAACCCGCTCAAGCTCGACGACCCGCATTTCTTCTACTCGGCCTACTACAGCTCGCAGGCGATGTTCCAGCTTGGCAACAACTACTGGAACGTGTTCCGCCCCAACCTCCACAAGCTCCTCCTCGATGGCCAGCAGCGCAACGGCGGCTGGATCAACAACGACAACCTCGGCGTCAGCTACAACACCGCGATGGCGATTCTCGCCCTCACTGTGGAGTACCGCTACCTGCCGATTTACCAGCGCAACGAAGAGAACGAGCCGGCGAAGTGACTCACGGTTGGCAGGACTCGCAAGTTTTGAAGTAGCGCATTTTTTAGCACCGAAGGTGCGGTAACAAATCAGCCCAGGGCAACGCCCTGGGTTTCCGTGACGCCCAACCTGTGTTCGCCCTGAAAGGGCAGAACAAAGGGCGGCAATTCGCACCGTACCGCCCTTACAGGGCTAGGTTCGTTGCTGACCAGGTTTCCCAGGGCGTTGCCCTGGGCTGATTTGTTGGGCCCCTTCGGGGCAAAAACAAGCGCAACTTCAAAACGCGCAAGCGACGGCCTCGCAATCCGTCGCTTGCGCGTCCGACTAACGAATTCGGTCACTTGCCGAAGAACCACTGACATAGCAAGAGTACGGTCACCAGCCCAAAGATCGCCGCGATGATGTACAGCCCGAGATTGGCGGATCGCCCGCAATCCTTGCACAGCCCGTTCGGCCCCGCATGGTCGCGGCAATAGTTGCATTGACAGTTTCGGCACACCGCACGCGTTAGACCCTGGCACTCATAGCACGATGGCGGCGTATAGGTCTCGGCTTCTTGCGGCCGCCACCAGCCGCCATGGTGTTGCTGCGTCCCCAGTAGCTCATCGCTGATGCGCGTGCGTGGATCGCCTGCGACGAAACCGCCGCTGCAGCGCGTACATAGGTCGTCCTTGCCGCCGTGCTCAGCGCAGATCAACTCGCCGCACGTGTGGCAGCGTGTGATGGCTTCAACTTGGCAGATGTGGCACGGCATAGTCCGTAGTCCGTAGTCCGTGGCCAATCGTCCTCATGCTACGGACTACGGACAACGGACTAATAATGGAAGCCATTCTTCCGAATATGCACCATCGGCTGGCCTTCGTCGAGTAGGCTGCCGGCGGTCAGTTCGGCGAGGTAGAGGTCGTGGTCGCCGACGGGCGTTGTGGTCAGCACCTTGCCAAAGAGGTACGCGAGCGCTTCGCTCAGGGTTGGGCCGTGCGGCAGAGACCGCTGGATCTCAAGGTCCAGGAACGCGTTGTCGGTGAGCGTGAAGCCCTTGCCGAAGTGGGCGATCATGTCGGTCTGGTTCGCTTCGAGAATGTTGAGCGTGAAAGGGGCATCCTTGCCGAGGAGGCTGGCGATGGCCCGGCCACGCTGGACGACGAAGGTGAGCAGCGGCGGCGTGAAGGAGCACTGCTGTACCCAGCTGACGAGCATGCCGGTTTCGACGCCATCCTTGGCTGCGGTCAGAATGAACACGCCGCTGGGGATGCGGCCCAGCGCGGAGCCGAGGTTTTTGTGTGCGTCGGTTTGCATAGTCCGTAGTCCGTAGTCCGTGGTCCGTGGCTGGTCGTCCGCTTGCTACGGACTACGGACCACGGACTACGGACTATTCAGCCAACATCCGCAGGATCACCTTGTCCATCTCTTCCTCGGGAATGCCAGTCTTGTAGTCCGCGCCACGGAAGCGGGCCCATTTGCCTTGCCGGTCGAAGATGTAGTAGCACGGCGGGCAGGCGAAATCGAGCTTCTTGTTCCAGAGTTCGGACGCTTCGGTTAAATGGAAAGAAGAAAAGGGGAGTTTGCGTTTGCGCAGAAATTCATTGGCCTCGGCGATGTCCTCCTTTTTCTCCGGATCATCGACGGAGACGGTGATGATAACGAGCCCCTTGCTCGCGTGCTTCTCGTGCATCTCGACCAGATGCTTGAAGGCAATTTTGCACGGCGGTCAGTAGCCGGCCCAAAAATCGACGACGAGAACCTTGCCGCGATGCTTGAGAACCTCTGCCTTGAGCACATCGTATTTGATGGGGATCATGTCGTATTTCTTCTCTTGCGACTGGCCAGCGGCGGCGCAAAGAACGGCGATGCCGGCACATGCGAGGATGGCACGAAGCGAAGTCATGAACGGGTCCCTCCGGTATTTGCCGCTTGCGGCTTCGCGCTCGTCGCGCGATGCCGTTTGCTGCCGAGATCGATCAGCGTGCGCTAAGCCGCAAGCGGCTCGATTATTCACCCTCCCATCATAACGGATTGCTGGTCCAATCGCCAAGAGATCATGGCGGCATCGTGATGCGATACAGCGTCCCCTTCACGCGCCGGCCGCCCGGCTCACCGGCGCGCATCATCTTGGTCGTGTACCGCACCTCTTCGGCTTGCAGCAGTTCCTTGAACGCCTTGGACGGCACGCGATCCACGTCGGTCAACAAGCACAGGCCCCCCGGCAGCAATACCTTCTTGATAAACGCCAGCAACGGCGCCAGGATGCGCATCTCGTACACCAGGTCGGCCGCGAGAATTACCGGCACGCGCAAATCGTCCGGCGGATAGCGCCAGTCGAGCTGCAAGGTGCGAAAATCCTTGTAGCCGTTCAGGCGTGCGTTGTCGGCGGCGAAACGCAGCGCGCATGCGTCATAGTCGCTGAAGATGACTTTCACCACCATCGACAGGGCGACGATCCCCGGCAAGCCCAGGCCGCAGCCGATCTCTAACGCCTCGGTTCCTGCCGTCCACGGCTCGTGCAGGATCGCCTTGGCCAGCATGCGCGACGCGGGCCACAGATCGGCCCAGTACGGCATGTACTCGTCCTTGGCAAACGCCTCGTGGACTGCCGGCACGTTCATGAGCCGATCCGACTCGGGATGATCGATCAAGAACGGCCGGCCCTCGACGAGCACCGTCTCGCGCACGATCGGCCCAAGCTTGTCGAGCATCGCTTCGGGGGCAGGGGAGGGGAAGGATTCGTGAGGCATGGTGGTGATATTTCATTCGCTTCCGCTTCGAGTGTCCAGCAGAAATAAGTTGCTGGTCGGCAAAAAATGTCGGATAACACGTCGAGAAACCGCATTCTACCAGGAGTTACGCAATGAAAGTCGCCTCGTTTGTGTCGATTGTGATTGGTTCGTGCATGGCGTTGCCTGCTTCCGCGCAGGAACGCAAGCCGAATGCCGCGTTCATTCAGAAAAAGCTGGACGCGGAGGCCGATTCCCTGCTTGCGCTCTACAAGCAGATTCACGCCTTCCCGGAGCTGGCCTTCCAGGAGGAGCAAACGAGCGCTCGCCTGGCGAAGGAGCTGCGCAAGGTCGGCTTCACCGTCACCGAGAAGGTCGGCGTCACCGGCGTCGTCGGAGTGTTGAAGAATGGCGTGGGGCCGACCGTCCTGGTGCGTGCCGACATGGACGCGTTGCCGATCATCGAAGACACCAAGCTTGCTTACGCCAGCAAGGTCCGCACACGCGACAAGGACGGCCTCGACGTCGGCGTCATGCACGCTTGCGGACATGACATGAATGCCGCCTGCCTGGTCGGCACGGCGCGCGTGATGGCTCAGATGAAAGACCGCTGGCAGGGGACGCTGGTCTTCATCGGCCAGCCGGCCGAGGAGATCGGCGCCGGTGCCAGAGCCATGCTCGAAGACGGCCTGTTGCAGAAGTTTCCGCGCCCCGACTTCGCGCTCGCGCTGCACTGCGATGGCCGCTATCCGGCAGGGCATGTCAACTATCGCGAAGGGCAGATGCAAGCGAACGTCGATTCGGTGGACATCATCGTCAAGGGCAAAGGCGGCCACGGCGCGGCGCCGCATGCCACCATCGATCCGATTGTCCTGGCCGCACGTATCATTCTTGATTTGCAGACCATCGTGAGCCGCGAGCGCAATCCGTTGGAGCCAGCCGTGGTCACCGTCGGCTCCATCCATGGCGGCACGAAGCACAACATCATTCCCGATGAGGTGAAGATGCAACTGACAGTGCGCACCATGAACGACAAATCTCGCGCGGAGGTGCTTGAATCAATCACCCGCATCGCGACGGCGGCGGCCCTGGGAGCGCGTGCCCCGGAGCCCATCGTCAAGACGCGCGGCGAGAGTTTTACCCCGGCACTTTACAACGAAAGCGAATTGACAAAGAAGATGGTCGCACTCTTCAAGGACGTTGTCGGCACCGAGCGCGTGCACGAGCGGCCGATGTCGATGGGGGGCGAGGACTTCAGTCAGTTCACGCGTGCCGGCCTGCGCACGTTCTACTGGCACCTCGGCACCGCCGACCCGGGGGCGTTCGCCGAATCGAAGAAGGGGGGCAAGGCCTTGGAGAATACGCATTCGCCGTACTATGCACCGGTGCCGGAGCCGACGCTGCGCACTGGCGTGTTGACGATGAGCATGGCGATTTTGGAATTGATGAACGAGAAGAAAACGCGGTGATGATCTTCCGTCGGACTCGACATCGACCGAGTTTGTCTGTTATCCTTATGCAAAGGAGGGCTCAGCCATGTTTCCGCTTACACTAGAGCTGACGGCAGACATCGAACGAGGGATTCAGGCTCGGGCCAAGGACCGAGGGCAAGACCTTGGCGCCATCGCGATTGAAATCTTGGAAAGGGCGCTGGCCGAACCAGCGAAAACGACAAGCCCAAGTGATCTTCCCTATGAAGTCTGGCGTGAGCGTTTCCACGCCATGCTCAAGGATCTGCCGTTGGTCGATGTTGTCGTCGATGATAGCCGAGAGTCTATCTACGAAGGACGAGGAGAATGAGGATCCTCGTCGATTCGAATATTGAAACTTGAATTTGGTTTTTTTTGCCCCGAAGGGGCTTCAACAAATCAGCCCAGGGCAACGCCCTGGGAAATCGGGTCAAGAGCGAACCAAGCCCTGAAAGGGCACAACAATGCGACTCAGACGACGCTTGTTGTGCCCTTTCAGGGCGAGCAGGCCTTGGGCATCGCGTTAACCCAGGGCGTTGCCCTGGGCTGGTTTGTTACCGCACCTTCGGTGCTTCAAAAAAAAGCCAACGTCAAGTGGTTGTCTTGGCGTACCCTGCTATTCGCATTCCGTGCCAAGCCTCCGAATCAACCTGATGTGTCGCGCCGCAGTTGCTCCGCATTCGGCAAATCCTTCAAGCTCTTCAGCCCGAATACCTGCAAGAATCTCTTGGTCGTCCCATAGAGCACCGGCCGCCCCAGCGAATCATGCCGGCCTGCGATCTTGACGACCCCCTTTTCCATCAGCAAGCGCAAGGTCTCGCCGCAGTGGACGCCGCGGATGGCTTCGATGTCGGCCCGCATGATCGGCTGGCGGTAAGCGACGATGGCGAGCGTTTCGCGTGATGCCGGCGTCAGACGCAACTCCTGCTGGCTCTTGCGCAGGCTCGTCAGCCAGCGGTGGTACTCGGGGCGCGTCATCAATTGAAAGCCGCCGGCGAGTTCTTCCAGTTCAAAGGCTGAGCCGTCGTCGTCGTACAGCTCTTGCAGTTTCTTGAGCAAGCGTCGCGCCGCGTTGGCGTCCGGCAGTCCCGCGGCTTCGACGAGTTTGCGGATATGCAGCGGTTCGTCGGCGATCAGGAGCACCGCTTCGAGCAGCGCGAGGACTCGGTCGCGGCCCAGCGGGTCGGCGGACGTGCCGACGTCGCCGGGGTCACCGAGCTGGCGATAGATCAGCGGCAACGCGCGGTTACGCGGCATGTGCCCAGCCCGCGGCGATGCGAGCGAACCCAGCGGCCTGTTAGTCCAACCCTGAAACATGACGCTCCTCGGAGATCGTAGACCTCACGCTCCGCGTGAGGAAACCAGCCTCACGCGGAGCGTGAGGTCTACGATGGTAAAGTAGATTCTGACCTTCGCCCTAGCCACTAGCCACTCACCACTAGCCACTATAAAGTAACGTCCATCTACTTCCTTGACCAGACGAAAGCGAATCAGGAGCCAGGATCGTGCTCGATTGGCTGAAGGACATATGGGACAACTACGGCGTCTATATCATCGCGGTTCTGGCCGCGAAGGTCCTGATGTTCGGCTTCATGATGGGTAATGCCATCTTTTCGGTTTGGCTTGAGCGCAAGGTCGCCGGCCGTATCCAGGACCGCCTCGGGCCCACCCGCGTGGGCGGCAAGTTCGGCTGGCTGCAAACGCTCGCCGACGGCATGAAGCTGCTCGTCAAGGAAGACTCCATTCCCGCCGCGGCCGACCAGTTTCTCTTCCGCGTCGGTCCTTACATCGCACTGATCGGCTCGTTTCTGGCGTTTGTCGTCCTTCCGTTCGGCGACGGCGTGGTCGCGCGTGAGATGAATATCGGCCTGTTCTTCATGCTCGCTGTCATGTCGAGCGAAGTGTTCGGCATCATTCTCATCGGCTACGGGTCGGGCAGCAAGTGGTCGCTCTTCGGCGGCATGCGCGAGGCGGCCCAGATGATCAGTTATGAAATCCCGATGGCGATGTGCGTCCTCGTTCCCGTCATCGTCTCGGGCAGCATGAACCTCGGGTATGTCGCAAAAAGCCAGGCGGGCATCTGGAACTGGCTCGTCTTCCACGATCCATTCACGTTCTGCGCCTTCTGGATTTACTTCACCTGTGCCATGGCCAGCTGCAAACGGGCCCCCTTCGATCTGGCGGAAGCCGAGAGCGAACTGGTCGCCGGCTTCCACACCGAATACTCGGGCTTCCGCTGGCTGGTCATCTTCATGGCGGAATACGGCAGCATGTTCGCCGTCAGCGGCATCGCGTGCTTGATGTTCCTCGGCGGCTGGAGCATCGGCATCCCCTGGGAGCTGACGCAGGTGTTTGAGACGACGCTTGGCCTGGGCCCCATCGGCTTTTTGATCGGCAACGTGATCAACGTCGCGGTCTTCATCGCCAAGAGTTGGTTCCTGGTGTTCATCATGATGTGGGTGCGATGGACGTTGCCTCGTTTGCGCATCGATCAAGTGATGATGATGTGCTTGAAGTACTTGATTCCGATCAGCTGCGTGCTCATGGCCGGGGTGAGCGTGTGGACCTTGTTCGTGCCGTATGTCGTGCAGCAGATCATCGGCTGGGTCATCTGCGGCGTCAGCGTGGCCGCCCTTGGCTACATGGTGTTCCAGTTGGTGACGTGGGCGAGCGCCACACCGGGCACGGCGATGCCGGGCATGTGGCGGACGACTGGATTACCAGGGTATCAAGGGGCGGCGAAACAGAGTTGAGTGTTGTCAAATGTTCGAACTGCAACCATTCATGTTCTGGCTGATCGCGACCCTCACGGGGTTGTGCGCCATTGCCACCGTCATCTCGCAGAACATCGTCCGTTCGGCGACGTGGTTGCTGTTCACCCTGGCAGGTACGTCCGGCATCTTTTTCTTGCTCGGCGCGGATTTCGTTGGCGCGATTCAGCTCCTGATTTATGTCGGCGGCACGATGGTCCTCGTGGTCTTCGGCGTCATGCTCACCGCGCAAGGGCCGTTCATCAACATGAAGACGAGCGGCGCGGAGTGGGCGATTTCGATCGTCGCAGGCATCCTGCTCTTCTCGGTCCTCTGCTTCGGAACCTGGGGCCACTTCTCGGCTCCGCAGGCGACGGCGATGGATGACCCGAAGGACTCACACCAGGCCGCGACGTTGGCTCAGGCCATGACCGGCGCCGGCTACGGGCCGATTTACAAGCCGGTCCAGCGCGAGCGGATTCATTACCTATTGCCGTTCGAAATCGTCTCCGTTCATTTGCTCGTGGTACTCATCGGGGCGGCTTACCTGGCCCGCGCTAAACGGCGCAAGGGAGCCGCAACATGAATCCCGTCGAGCAATTGAATCTGTACCTCGCGCTCGGCGCACTCCTCTTCGTGTGCGGAGTGGTCTGCATGGCGACCAAGCGCAACGCCATCGGCGTGTTGATCGGCGTCGAACTGGTGCTCAACGGGGCCAACATCAACTTCGTCGCCTTCTCACGCTTTCACCCGAACTTCCAGGTCGAGGGGATGATCTTCGCCCTGTTCGTGATCGTGATGGCAGCCGGCGAGGCCGCCGTCGCGCTGGCAATCGTGCTGAATTTCTACAACAATCACACAACTGTGGATGTCGATACCGCGGAAGAGTTGAAGGGATGAGGAGGAAGTCAGGGGTCAGGAATCAGGGGTCAGGAATCATCGCTAAATACTGACACCTGACACCTGACTCCTGACCCAAGAGGTAGTTGATGTTGACCGAACAACCGGGGCTGCTCTTCGTTGCCGCCACGCTGCTGCCGATCGCGTCCTTTGCGATTCTGCTGCTGTGGGGAGCGGTGCGCTGGGGCCTGCGCCCGTATGCCAACGATAACCCGGCCGCCCGAAACGTGTTCGAGATGCTCGGCGGCGCGGTGCCCGGCCCCGGGCCTGCCTACGTCGCAACCGCGGCGATCGGCCTGGCGTTCGTTTGCAGTTTGATCGGCTTTTGTATTTTCCTCGGCGAAGTCGGTACGATGCACGAGTTGGAGCACGAACTTGTCCATCACCAGCAAGCTCATCCCGACAAGCACGACGACAAGCAGGGCGAGAAGAAAGATGACGACATCGACAAACTTCGCGGCGAATTCAACCAGCTCAAGCATCACTGGGAAGGCTCGGTCGATTGGGCACGCCTCTACTCGTCCTCACAGAAGGACATCGACCGCGGCGCCATCCTCACTGTCGGATTCCGCATCGACATGCTGTCGGCCGTCATGTTCGTGATGGTCACGTTCGTCGCCACGCTCATCCATCTCTTCTCGATCGGCTACATGAGCGATGAGTTGCAGAAGGAGGTCGAGGACCACGAGGTCCACACCGCGCACGGACATTACAGCCGTCGCGGACGCTTCGGTCGGTTCTTCATGTTCCTGTCGCTCTTTTGTTTCTCCATGTTGAACCTGATTCTTGCCGACAATCTCTTCCAGATCTTCGTGAGTTGGGAACTGGTCGGCATCTGCTCGTTCCTCTTGATCGGTTTTTATTTCGAGCGCACCAGTGCCTCGAATGCTTCCAATAAGGCGTTCATCACCAATCGCATTGGCGATGCCGGGTTCATTATCGGATTGATGATCATCTGGACGTTCTTCGGCACCTTCAACTTCGAAGAGATCTTTCGCCGGGTCCGCTGTCCGCAGGTGGATGCTCACGGTCCTATCACGTTCAAGATTGGCGAAGACTCGGCCAAACATCGCATCGTGCGCGGCAACGCCGAGCAGAAAGAGGGGTACCCATTCTTCAAGGCGAATCCGGAAGGCTCGCTTGCCCTGATCTTCCCGCGTAACGAACACCTGCACGGGCCGCAGTCGGAGCAGAAGGTTTACCCGGAGCCGGGCGCAACGCAGTATACGACGATCCCCTACTGGCTGCTCGTGGTCGCCGGCCTGGGCATATTCCTCGGCTGCGTCGGCAAGTCGGCGCAGTTTCCGCTGCAGGTTTGGCTTCCCGATGCGATGGAAGGCCCGACGCCCGTCAGCGCGCTCATCCATGCCGCGACCATGGTTGCCGCCGGTGTCTACCTCGTTGGCCGCTGTTATCCGTTTTTTACGCCGGAGGTGCTGCTGACGATCTCCTATGTCGGCGCGATCACTTTGTTCGTGGCCGCTTCGATTGCCGTTGTCATGACCGATATCAAGAAGGTGCTCGCCTACTCAACGGTGAGCCAACTCGGTTACATGATGCTTGGCCTCGGCGTCGGCGGCTGGACGGCGGGCCTCTTACACCTGCTGACGCATGCATTCTTCAAGGCCCTCCTCTTCCTCGGCTCCGGCAGCGTCATCTACGGTTGCCATCATCAGCAAGACATGCTCAAGATGGGCGGTCTTTATCCCAAAATGAAGATCACCGCCCTGACGATGCTGATGGGCGTTCTCGCCATCGCCGGCACGCCGTTCTTCTCCGGCTGGTATAGCAAGGACGAAATCTTGGTCAGCGCCTATGGCTTCGTGATGGCGAACAAGCAGCACTTCCTCTTGTTCCTGTTGCCGCTCGTTACTGCGGGGATCACGACTTTCTACATGTTCCGCATGTGGTTCATGACATTCACCGGCAAGCCGCGCGATGAGTATGTGCATGAGCACGCACACGAATCGCCGTGGCAGATGACGGTGCCGTTGATTCTTCTGGCAATCTTGAGCGTGGGGGTCGCCTGGGGTTGGCCGCCGCACATTCCGGAGCACAGTTGGTTGGGCGAGCAGTTGCACCACTACAGCCAGCCCGAATCGGTGAAGGTGGACTTCGCGGAGGCGGATAAGGCAATCGCCGCGCACCACGGGCACGAGGTGGTGTTCTTCACGGCCACCAGCGTCGTCGGCATTGGCCTGGTGTTTGCGCTGGTCTTGTACTTCTATGGCGTCCTCGATCCGAACGATGCCAAAGAGCAATTCCCCGACGTGCATCGTTTCCTTCTCAACAAGTGGTATTTTGACGAATTATACAGCACGCTTTTGATTCGGCCCGCCTTGGTCATCGCGCACTGGTGCCGAAACTTCGACTCGACCGTGATCGACGGATTCGTCAACGGGCTCGGCAAGTGGAGTGTGTTGACCTCCTATTGGAGCGGGCGTTTTGACAGCGGAATCATCGATGGTTTTGCCAATCTGATCGCCGATGTCTCGTACGCGGTTGGCAGCTGGCTGCGGAATGTGCAGACGGGTTATCTGCGCAGCTATATTCTGTTTCTCGCCCTGGCGGCGATGGCGATCTGGGTTTTGCTGTACGCCTGGGCGAACGCGGTGATTGGTGGACCATGATTTAGCCGCTTGCGGCTTCGCGCTCGTTGAATGCAATCAGTTGCCTTGGATTACTTGCCGCGAGCGCGAAGCCGCAAGCGGCTTGCACTAGATGAGATCTTCCCCATGATGATCGAATACGACCTGCTAACGATGTCGCTGTGTATCTTCCTCCCCAGCGTGTTCGCGCTGGCCCTCCTCTTCTTCCCGAAGGGGACCGAGGAGTACATGCGCTGGACGGCGCTGTTCGGCACCGCGCTGACATTCATCCTCAGTGCCTTCGTTTTCATCGACTACAAAACCATGCTGGACGCCAACCCGGACGCGAATCGTGGCGCAGCCGGAGTGGCCCGCGCCCATCAAGAAAGGACGTCGCTGACCGGCCGAGCCGACGGCGCCGCGAAAAAAGAGGGGGCCGAAATCAAGGCCAAGGACGGCAGCGATATGCATGCCCGCTACTCCTGGATTTCACGCTTCAACATCGACTACTACCTGGGGATCGACGGGATCAGCATGCCGATGATCTTGCTGACGACGGTGCTGTTCTTTCTGTCGATGATCGCGAGTTGGGGGATCGAGAAGCACGTCAAGGGCTATTGCATGCTGTTTTTGATCCTGGAGACGGGCGTCCTGGGGTCGTTCTTGGCGCTCGATTTCTTTCTCTTCTACATCTTCTGGGAAGTGATGCTGCTGCCGATGTACTTTCTCATCGGCATCTGGGGTGGTCCTCGCCGCGAATATGCCGCCATCAAGTTTTTCCTGTACACCTTGTTTGGCAGCGTGTTCATCCTGATCGCGCTGTTGGGATTCTACTTCACTGACGTGCAGGATTTTGCGCACAAGGACGTCCTCACGGCGAAGATCGCTGAAGTGCGCGGACGCATGCCCATCGGCGAAGCGCCGGGCGGCAAGCCGGGCAAGGGCTTTCCAAAAGGTCAAAAAGGCGAGCCGAAAGAGGTCAAGGTGGACGCGGCCGCCTTAACCGACAAGGCCGCCCTGCAAGTGCAGGTCCACAGCTTCGACCTCATCATTTTGGCCAAGACAGGCAAGGCGGCGATGCAGTGGATGGGCCTGGACAAGAACACCGAGGGCAAGAAGAAATTCATCGACGACATCGTCGAACGCCGCGCCAGGGAAGGAATTCCAACAACCTACGCCGCCGTGGACGCGAGGCTCTCGCAAGCGTTCTTCACGCCGATGTTTCAGTACGTGATGTTCGTGTTCCTCTTCGTCGGCTTTGCGATCAAGGTGCCGGTCTTCCCGTTCCACACCTGGCTTCCCGATGCGCACGTCGAGGCGCCGACGCCGATCAGCATGATCCTTGCCGGCATCCTCCTGAAGCTGGGCGGCTACGGCATCCTGCGCATCGCGTACCCGATCTGTCCGTGGGCGGCCCATGCCCTCGCCACCTGGATCTGCGTCTTTGCCATAATCAACATCGTCTATGGCGCCTTTGCCGCCATGGCCCAGACCGATTTCAAGAAGCTGGTCGCCTACAGCTCAATCAGCCACATGGGCTACGTGATCCTCGGCATCGCCGTATGGCCGGAGATCGGCTCGCAGTACTGGGCCTGGGGCATGAACGGGGCCATGTATCAAATGATCGCCCACGGCATCAGCTCGGCAGGCATGTTCTTTTGCGTCGGCGTCATCTACGATCGGGCCCACCATCGCAACCTCGACAACTTTCGTGGACTCATGGAGCCGATGCCTTTGTACGGTGGCATCAGCGCGATCGTCTTTTTTGCGGCTCTCGGCTTGCCGGGCCTGTGCGGCTTCGTCGGCGAGTTCATGGTCATTCTCTCGACCTGGAACTTTTCGACCCCGGCGTATCCCCACGCGGGCAAGGTCTTCGCGATCCTGGCCGCCTTGACCGTTGTCATTACCGCGGCCTACATCCTGTGGACGCTCCAGCGTGTCTACTTTGGGACCAATGCCGCGTACAAGGACTACAAGGACATCACCGTGCGGGAACTCCTGTGCATCATCCCGCTGGTTGTGTTGGCGATCCTCCTCGGCATATTGCCGATGCTCGTGTTGCAATGGATGGAGCCGCATGTGACCGGTTTGGTCGATTCGCTGATGCAGGTGACGATGTGATCAGCCGCTCGCGGCGTAGCATGAGTGCTCCCTTATGAATGACAAGCTGGCCCTGACATTGAGCGTCGGTTTGAGCGTCGATCTTCGCGCCTTTTTGCCGGAGATCGTCCTTTCGCTCGGGATCGTACTTTTCCTGCTCTTTCGGCTCTTCCCGCGCTATGATCAATTGCACATGGGGCGTGTCGCAGTTTTTCTCGGCGCTCTCGTTCTCTTCACGAGCTTCCTGCAATGGTTCCGCCTGGCCCCGGTTGACCCGGCTGGCAATGAGTCCTTGCCTGGATGGCTGGCGCAGATCCTGCACGAAATCGTCGAGATAGGCCGTGCGATTGATCCTCGCAACGATTCCACCTTGCACTCGTCAAGGTCCTACGTTCTGTTCGGCGGCATGTTGATTTACGACGATTTCACGGTCTTCCTGAAATTGTTCCTCTACTCGTTCCTCTCGCTCGTCGTCATCCTGACCTTGTTGACCGGCATTCCCGACAAGGAAGATTCCGCCGACTTCTACGTGCTCCTGTTCGGCTCGACCCTCGGCATGTCGCTGATGGCGTCGTCGAATCATTTGCTGATGGTCTTTCTCTCGATCGAGATGGCGAGCTTGCCGAGCTATGCGCTGGCCGGATTCTTGAAAGGCCGCCGGCAGTCGAGCGAGGCGGCGCTCAAGTATGTCGTCTACGGCGGCGGGGCCTCCGGCGTCATGCTCTACGGCATCAGCCTGATCGCCGGAAAATTCGACACCGGCTATCTGCCGACGATCGTCGCGCAAATCACCGCCATCGACCCGATCAGCCTCCAGAGCAACCTGAGCGATCCCGTGATCGCCGTGGGCCTCACATTCATTCTCGCCGGCATCGGCTTCAAGCTGGCGTCGGTGCCGTTCCACTTTTGGTGCCCCGATGTGTTCGAAGGGGCCGCCGCCGAAGTCGGCGCGTTTCTCTCCGTTGCCTCCAAGGGGGCGGCGCTCGCGCTGTTGGCTCGCATCGTGCTGGGCCTGGGCGGGCTCACGGGCAGCGCCGACCAGCTCACTGCCTGGACCAGGGCCACCGATTATCTCGTGCCCGTGCTTTCGATCTTTGCCGTCGCGACAACAACCTTCGGCAACCTCGCCGCCTATGGGCAGACGAATCTCAAACGGCTGCTCGCCTACTCGACCATCGCGCACGCCGGCTTCATGATGATGGGCCTGGCCGCGATGACAAAGGAAGGTGCGGCTGCAGTGTTATTCTACCTCATCACGTATCTCTTCATGAACCTCGGCGCTTTCGCCGTTGTCGCCATGCTGCGCAACCTCACCGGTCAGGAGGATCTCGCGTACTTCCGCGGCTTCGTCTATCGTTCGCCGCTCCTGGTCATCATGCTCGGCGTGTTCCTGTTGAGCTTGCTCGGTATGCCCCCCTTGGCCGGGTTCACGGCGAAGTTCCAGATCTTCACGGTGCTGTACGATGCGGCTGACAAGGTCTACGCTGACCGGCCCTTCCTCAAATGGACGATGTACTCCGTCTTGCTCGCCGCCGGCATGAACACGGTCATCAGCCTTTTCTATTATGTCAAGGTGCTCAAGGTGATGATCCTCGAAAAAACGCTGGAGGAAGTCGAAGATCGGCCCATCGAGGCCAAGCCAGCGCCGATCTTGCAAGCGATCTACGTCAGCGTCCTGGCGCTGGTCGTGGTGGGACTGGGCGTTTTCTGGAACCCGCTTGCCGAGGCCAGTTCGATTCAGGGCGTCGCGAGTTTCCGTTCCACACCGACGTTTGACGCCGAACCGCCCGCGGCGAAAGAGGGAGCGCTGCCAGGGCCCCCCAAAGGCGGTGGGCCCAAGGGTGGCGCACCCAAGAAACTAAAAACACCCGATGTGGAATAGACCGATGGATGCCGGTAGCGTCAAGATCGTGCAGCAACTGATCGCCATGGGGTCCGGTTCGCTCTTGCAATATGTGAGCGAATCGTCCCCGTATTCAGCCGACCCTGCGCAGGCTGCGATTCAGCGGTTGCTGGCGATCGCGCACGAGGAACGCGATGAGGTCGCCCGGCTCACTCGTCTCATGCAGAAAATGCGTGAACGGCCCCCCAAGATCGGCTCCTATCCGTCTCATTTCACGACGATGAACTTTGTGACGCTCGATTATTTAGTGCCGAAGCTGATCACGGAGCACGAGAAGGAAGTCGCGCAGATCTCCGTCGCCTTGAGCCAGCTCGACGACGAGGACGCTCAGAAAACTGTTCAGACCTATCTCGACATGAAACGCCGGCACCTGGAAGTCTTGAAGGACCTCGTCAGCAGCAAGCCGCCGGCCGCCGCCGCATGATCTCGGATTAAAAGCGACTCAAACAATGAACCACGGATGTCACGGATAAGAAATTGGAGTTGAGCCGTCCTGGAGTAGACAGTCACACTTCCGACATTTTTTGTTTCCCTATCCGTGTTATCGGTGTGATCCGTGGTTCTTTGTTTTAGGCACTTATCGGTTCTCATCGACAAATTGTTGTCGATACGTTTACGCGGCGATTTTCAAGGTTTTGAACAAACGCCGCATTTCCTGGCGAAGGTTATAGTAATGGTGATCCACCGGGTTGTCGTTGCGTGGCGCAGGCCCTTGCAGGTTG
>SHZY01000047.1 GCA_009692065.1 Gemmataceae bacterium | reverse complement strand
GTCAAGTCCTTTCCACAGGCATTCGTGGAAAAGTCTACGAGATTCCGCGCGGGAAAGTTGAAATCGATGCAGATGGAAATTCGTCATAAAATAAGCCGCGGCAAGAATTTGCATCTGGTCAGCAATGTCTCAACGGGACATTAGTGGCCTCCGAAGTGAAAGACGTCCTTCAGCGAACGGCTCGCGCCGATCGTTTCACGGGCAAGGCGCCAAATACAACTTGGGGCTACGGCAAACTGGACGCCCATGCGGCACTGAAGATGGTAAACGACAATAGGAAGAAGAGGAACAAAGAAGAGCGCCGGTAACCGCTGCAGCAAACCCAGGGCGTTGCCCTGGGCTGATTTGTTGCCGCACCGTCGGTGCTCCGAAAAAACGCGACTTCAAACCTGGCGCCGCGGGTTAGTTATTTCGCTGCCCCATCATCCTCCAGCTTGACGGCCAGCACCTTCGCCGCCATTTCTTCCCGATACTGTTTCAAGCGTTTCGACA
Source organism: Gemmataceae bacterium (assembly GCA_009692065.1). Taxonomy (GTDB): domain Bacteria; phylum Planctomycetota; class Planctomycetia; order Gemmatales; family Gemmataceae; genus SIAQ01. Next base: position 38,248 of record SHZY01000047.1, on the reverse strand, counting down.
AAGCGGGATCGCTGAGTGCGAGAATTGCGGCGGCGAGGAGGGCCGAATTAGTAGCGCCGGCGTTGCCGATGGCAAGGGTGCCGACCGGAATGCCGGCGGGCATCTGAACAATAGATAGAAGCGAATCGAGTCCGTTGAGCGCCTTGGACTGGATTGGCACGCCGAGGACTGGCAGCGTAGTTTTCGCCGCCGCCACACCCGCCAGATGAGCCGCGCCGCCGGCCGCGGCGATGATCACCTTCATGCCGCGCCCTTCGGCCTTTGAGCAATAGTCGAGCACGAGGTCTGGGGTGCGATGGGCCGACATGACGTTGGCTTCATAGGGGACGTCGAGCTTGCGCAGCATGTCGGCTGCGTTCTTCATGGTTTCCCAGTCCGACTGGCTGCCCATGATGATGCCGACGAGCGGAGTGGCTGGCATAGTGGTTTCCTGCGGATGGTGGGTTGTCAACAAACTACTCAATGCGTCTCATTATATATCTTGCCAGCCAGGATTCCGTCAGCTAAAGTACGGGAGTCGATTTCCCGGCAGGCATTGGTTCTCGGAAGCAACATGACGAACTTGGCGACCACTCCTGGCCTTTACGCGCGGCACCTATTGCTTGCCGTCGCTGCCATTGCTATCGCCGCTGCCGCTGCTACTGGATGAACCTGGGGAACGTTGATTTTGCACAATGAATGAACCCCAGGTTGTGAAGCCTGGGGTTTTTTGTTTTCCTGCCGCTCCCCGTTTAGCGCCCGCAAGGTGCCGCGAGGTTGCTAAGCCGCAAGCGGCGAATTCAGGAGACCGCCGATGACCGCACCACTTGAATTCTCGACGCGTGCCCATCAGACCGATGAGCCGCCGATCAGCTACTTCATCCAGCAAGGCGTGGAGAATCCGAACCTCATCAGCCTCGCCGCCGGGCTCGTCGATCCGGAGTCGCTGCCGGTCGAGGAAGTGCGCGCGGTCACCAATGAAATCCTCGCCGATCCGCGCAGCGCTCAGGCCGCCTTGCAGTACGGCACCACGCAAGGCTATGGCCCCTTGCGCGACAAGATCCATCGCCACCTTCTCGCGCTCGATGGGTTGAAGCCCAGCGAAGTGAGCAATTCGGCCGACGACATCGTCCTCTCGACCGGCTCGCAGCAGTTGCTCTACCTGCTCGGCGAGGTGCTGCTCAATCCGGGCGATATCGTCATCACCGAGGCGCCGTCGTACTTCGTCTATCACGGCATCCTCGGCAGCCTGGGCATCCGCACGTTAACGGTGCCGATGGATGACAACGGCATGAACACCGACGCCCTCGAAGAGCTGTTGACTCGCCTGGAAGCGTCGGGCGAATTGCCGCGCGTGAAGCTGGTCTACACGGTCGATTACTTCCAGAACCCGACGGGGCTGACGCTGTCGCTGCCGCGGCGGCGACACCTGCTGGACCTGGTGCAGCGATTCAGCAAGACGCAGCGCATCCTGATTCTGGAAGATGCCGCTTATCGTGAGCTGCGTTTCGATGGCGATGATGTGCCGAGCATCAAGAGCATTGACCGGACCAACGAATACGTGATCCTGGCGATGACGTTCTCGAAACCGCTTTCGCCGGGGCTGAAGACGGGCTATGGCGTGTTGCCGCGCGATCTGGTTGGGCCGCTGCTGCGTTTCAAGGGCAACCACGACTTCGGCTCGAGCAACTTGGATCAACACATTCTGGACCGGGTGATGGCGAATGGCTCCTACCAGCGCCACGTCGAAGAGCTGCGCGGCGTCTACCGCGCCAAGCGCGACACGTTGCTGGCGGCGCTGGCCGAGGAGTTTCCGCCAGCGAATTCGCCGCTGCGGTGGACACGGCCGGTCGGCGGTCTCTACGTTTGGCTGATCTGCCCGCCGGCGCTTGAGACGGGGCCGGGCAGCCCGTTCATGGAGGCGGCGCTGCGCGAAGGGGTGCTGTACGTGCCTGGTTCGTTCTGCTATGTCAAGAATGGCGTGGTGCCGAATCACGAAGCGCGGCTGTGCTACGGCGTCGCCTCACACGAGCAGATCCGTGAGGCGGTGCGCCGGCTCGGCAAGGCGGCACGGGAGGTCATGCCGATGGAGAAGATCACGATGCGTGGGCTTGCGGGGTGCAAGGCATAAGATAGGCAAGAACATCTCCGCAACTTGCAGAGAACATTTCAGGCAAACGTCGTTGAAGCTCGCTTGGCGGTTTCGCGTGGGATTCGCTCGCGAAACCGCCAAGCGAGCGTCATTGACACATGTCTGGTCAAGGCTGCGGCTCGGCCGCGTTAGGGAACCACCATGGAGAAATCCCAAATCCACTCGAGCATCGACTGGACCAAGCCCGGCAAGCAGCAAGGGCACCTCTACATCCCCTACTCCTACAACCTCGCCGGCTGGGCGAACCTCATGGTCCCCGTCACCACGCTCGCCAACGGCGAAGGGCCAACGGCGCTCGTCCTCGCCGGCAACCACGGCGACGAGTATCCCGGTCAGGTCGCGATTCTGCGTCTGTGCCGCGAGTTGAAGCTCGAGCAGATTCGTGGACGGATCATCCTGATCCCCTGTTTGACGATCCCGGCCTCCAAGGCGATGACGCGGCTGTCCCCTCTGGACGGCAAGAACTTCAATCGCGTATTCCCGGGAAGCGCCAGCGGCACCGTCTCCGAGATGCTTGCACACTACCTGACCACGGTGCTGTTCCCGCTCTCCGACATCGTTGTCGATATTCACACCGGCGGGCGCAGCATGGACTTCGTCCCATGCGCCACCATGCACCTCGTGCCGGACCTAGTGCAGCGGCGCAAGATGCTCGAGGGGACCGAGGCGTGGAATTCGGACATCGCCTTCATGTACGCCGACGTCGCGGGAACCGGACTCTTGCCTGTTGAAGCGGAACGGCAAGGCAAAACCGTCATCACGACGGAGATGGGCGGCGGCGAGATCGTCACCGCCGCCGTACACCGCATCACGCAAAGCGGGCTGCGCAATGTGCTCGTTCACTTCGGCGTCATTCAGGGCGCGAAGGTTCCGCGTGCAAAACCCGTGCGCTGGGTGCAGGCGCTCGATCGCGAAGATTATCGCTTCGCGCCGGAGTCGGGGATTTACGAAAATCTCGTCGATTGCGGCGCCGACGTTGCGGGCGGACAGGCAGTAGGGCTGATCCATTTCCTCGAACGACCCGAGCGCGAGCCGGCGGTGGTGATCGCGCCGACCGCCGGCGTGGTGATCGGCACGCGCGGGCCGTCGCTGGCGGCGCAAGGCGATTGCGTGGCGTGCATCGCGCACGATGTGCCGCCGGAAGTGCTGGCGTGATCCGATGAATCAAGCTCACGCAAAGGCGCAAAGTCGCGAAGGAAGACAAAAGTCGAAGCATTTCTCTGGCATTTCTTTGCGCCTTTGCGCCTTTGCGTGAGTCGTATTTGTTTTCTTCACGTCCTCGCCGCGTAAGGACTACACTGGTTCTTTGCTGGACTTTCGGGAGAAAGGTGGCTAGGCTATGCTGACTGGACTCCGCCTACTACCGACGCTGGCCGCGGCCGGCACCCAACGCGTTTGGGCCCCGCTTGTTTGGGGCATCGATCATGATCTACGAAGTGACCTCGTTCGAATGCTCGCGTATCGCTCAGGACCTGCAAATTCGCAAGTTGCAAGTTGAAGCGGTCGTGCAACTCTTCAACGAAGGCAACACGGTTCCCTTCATCACGCGTTATCGCAAGGAGCGCACGGGCGCCCTCGATGAAGACGTCATCCGCGCGATTCAATCCCGGCTCAACTTCCTCAAACATCTCAATGAGCGCAAGCAGACGATGCTCAAGAGCATCGAGACACAAGGACGACTGACCGACGAACTGCGCCGCGAGATACTGCATGCGCCAACCGTGCGCCGGCTCGAGGATTTGTATCTGCCCTTCAAGCCGAAGAAAAAGAGCCTGGCGCTGGCCGCCCGCGAAAAAGGGCTGGAGCCGCTTGCGCTGGCGATCTGGCACAGCGACCAGGCCGTCGCCAATCTCGAAGAGTTGCTGCCATCGCTGGTCAATCCGGAGAAGCAGCTCAATAGCATTGCGGATGTGCAGACGGGCGTGCAGCATATCCTCGCGGAGATGATGAACGAAACCGCCGAAATTCGTGCCGAGGTTCGGCGCTTGCTGTGGAAGGCAGGAACGCTGACGGCCGCGAAAAGCGACAAAGTGCCCGAAGGCCACGGGAACGAATTCAAGCCGTACTTTCAGTTCAAGGAATCGACGCAAGACATTCGGCCTCACCGCATCCTGGCGCTGAATCGGGGCGAAAAGGAAGGCGTGCTGAAGGTCAAACTGGAATGGCCCGCCGAACCGGTGATGCAGACGGCACTGGCCGTGCTGGCGGATCACCTGCTCAGAGTGGCAGGCAAGCCGCCGCAACCGTCGGCTCCAACGTCCGTACCGGAAGCAGCGCCGGAGATGCCACCCGCGCCACCACTGACCGAATTGCCGTCTGTAGAGTCACCGCCGAGCATCCCACCGACAGCGGAAGCGCCGTCAGTGGAAGCCCCGCCGCCGATCGAAGCGCCTGCTGCGGAGATCCCGCCGATTGAGTCGCCGCCAGCGCTCCCCGCAAGCCCGCTGGTCGAGTCGCTCTCCACCGAAGTGAAGCCCGCTCTAACCGGCGAGCCGCTCGCGCCGGGCATTGATTTTCGCTCGCCGCACGCTGCCTTCCTGAAAGCATGCCTCGATGATGCCCTCAATCGCCTTATGTTGCCAACCCTCGAACGCGACATTCGGCACGAGTTGACCGACGAGGCCGAGTTGCACGCCGTGAAAGTCTTCGCCCACAACATCCGCAGCTTGCTGATGCAGCCGCCGCTGGTCGGCAAGCGCGTGCTGGCGATCGATCCGGGGTTCCGGACCGGTTGCAAGCTGGCGGCCCTCGATGAATCCGGCAACCTGCTTGAACACACCGTCATTTATCCGCACGGCGGCCCGTGGGAGAAGAAGAAGGGACGCGACAAGAAGCCGCAGGAGAAACCGGCGGCCGCACCGGCTGCAGCGCCTTCCGGCGAGCAACCCACGCAGGCGTCGGAGCCCTCGGAAGGGTCATCCGTCATCCCGTCGCAAATGATTCAGTCGATGGAGGTTTTGCAACACCAGGTTATCGCTCTTCAAGAGCGGATCGAAGCCGAATTGGAGAAAAATCCCGTGCTGAAGGACGCGGCGCCGGCTCCCGCTCCCGACACGCCGGCGCTGACTCCGGAAGTTGCAGCGACCACGACGCCGGACCCGGAAATGGGACACGTTGAACCGCCGGCGTTGGCTCCGGTCGCTGACGCTCCCGGCTCGCCGGAATCAGTGCCGGCACCGATTGCAGAAGCTCCCGCCGCGCCGGAACCGCCGGTGGATAAAGCGGCCGAGGCCAAGGCGAAGCTGGTCGAATTCGCGAAGAAGCACAACCTCAGCATCGTCGCGATTGGCAACGGCACCGCTTGCCGGGAGACCGAAGCCGTCATCGCCGACGTGATCGGTACGAGCCTGCCTGAGCTGGCGTATGTCGTCGTCTCGGAAGCCGGCGCCAGCGTCTATTCGGTAAGTCCGACCGCGAAGGAAGAGTTCCCGAACCTCGACGCGACCATCCGCAGCGGCGCCTCGATCGGCCGACGTCTGCAAGATCCGTTGAGCGAACTCGTCAAGATCGATCCGCAAAGCCTCGGCGTCGGTCTCTACCAGCACGACATGGGCCGCCGGGAGTTGAAGGAAGCTTTGGAAGGCGTCGTCGAATCGTGCGTCAACCAGGTTGGCGTCGATGTCAATACCGCGAGCGTGGCGCTCCTGCGCTACGTGTCCGGCCTCAATCAGATGGTGGCGCGCGAGATCGTGGAACATCGCAAGAACCAGGGCCCCTTCACGAGCCGGGAGCAGTTGCAGGGCATCCCCGGCATAGGGCCGACACGCTACACGCAGTGCGCCGGGTTTCTCAAGGTCACGACCTCGGCGAATCCGCTGGACCGCACCCGGATCCATCCGGAAAGCTACCCGATCGCCGAAAAAGTGATCGGCGAACTGGGGCATACGCCAAGCGTGCTGGACGATAAAACCACGCATGGAGAATTCCGCAACAAGTTGAACAACGTCAACGTGGAAGAACTGGCGCAGCGGCTGGAGGTCGGCGTACCGACGCTGGACGATATCTTCCACGCACTCGCCAGGCCGGGCCGAGACCCGCGCGTAGATATGCCGCCGCCGATTTTCAAGAAGGGCATCCTGAAGGTCGAAGACTTGCAGCCCGGCATGGAGTTGAAGGGGACGGTCCTGAATGTCGTCGATTTCGGCGCGTTCGTGGACGTGGGCCTGAAGGATAGCGGCCTGGTGCACATCAGCCAGATGGCCAACAAGTACATCAAGAGTCCCTACGACGTCGTCTCGGTGAATGATATCGTGACGGTGTGGGTGATGAAGATCGACAAGGACTCCAATCACGTGTCGCTGTCGATGATCAGACCGGGCAGCGAGCGCAAGCCGCTGGAGCGTGGCCAGCGTCCGCCGCGTCGTGAAGGCGAAGGCCAGGCGCCGCAAGATCGCGCTCAACGTCCGCCGCCGCGCGCCCCGCGTCCCGACGGCCCGCCGCGCGAAGGGCAGGGCCAGCGTCAAGGAGACAGACCGCAGGGGGATCGGCGTGGACCGCCGCAGCGCGATCGGCGCGGCCCGCCGCGCGAAGAAGCCCCGCCGCCACCCCAGCCACCGCCGCGCAAGCCAAGGCGTGAGACACCGCCGCCGAAGCTGACGAAAGCCGCGATGGAAGGCAAGGCGCCTTTGCGCACCTTGGGCGAGTTGGCTGCGTTCTTCGCCGCCAAGGAAGCGAAGGACCAGCCGCCCCCCGCGCCGCCGGTGGAGGAGAAGAAGGAAACGCCGCCGGAGTCGAAGCCGCCGGAAAGTGCGAGTGGCGAGCAGTCGCCGAGTTGACGTTGCCAAGAATGACTTGCCTTGCGCTTGCGAGTTTCACACACACACGCTGCCCCCCCACGCACGTCCATGTGAAAAAAGGCGCGAACAGGCGTGGCCCTCGGACGGGCGAATGTTCCACGTGGAACCTGGGGTTGGGTAGGCGGCTGGTTCTTCGTCCCTGCGGGACGAATACGGCGTTCTGGAACTGGCTGTGACGGTGGACTTCGAGGCGGCGTACCAGGAAACCTGCCGCAAGCTGCGGCTGCCATGTTGACCGCGCACGACAGCGGCTACACGAATCCGCCAAAATCGCACGTCCTCGCCTTGACGCCATTCTTCGATCCACATATCTTAATCCTTCTCGAATAATCTGGTTCTCACTGAGGAAATCACGTGGCAGGACAAGCGAGCGAGAAGATACGGATTCGCATGGAAGCGTTCGATCATGAAGTGCTCGATCGCACGGCTCATGAGATCGTGGAAACGGCGCAGCGCACCGGCGCGATCGTGCATGGGCCGATCCCGCTGCCGACACGCATCGAACGCTACACGGTGCTGCGGTCGCCCTTCATCGACCGCAAATCGCGCGAGCAGTTCGAAATCCGCACGCATAAACGCCTGATCGATATCCTGCAACCGACCGGCAAGACCATCGAAGCCCTCAACAAGGGCCTGAGTCTGCCGCCGGGGGTGGATATCAAGATTCGTGTGCTGTCAGGCAACACATAAGCTGGCAAATGGTAATTGATTAGCCCCGCGTCGTAGACGCGGGCGCGGGGTTCACCCGCGTCTGCGATGCGGGGCTAAACGTATAAGAGGGTTTGACCGTGGCAACTGAAACAGCGCAGCCGATTAGCCTGGCGGTGGTAAACGCGCAAGGCCAAGCCGTAGGGACAGTCGAAGTCGATCCCGCGGATCTCGGCGGCAAGGTCAACAAGCAGCTGCTGCACGAAGTCGTGCTGATGTTTCTCGCCAATCAACGCGCCGGCACGCACTCCACCTTGCGCCGCGGCGAAGTCGCCGGCAGCACCAAGAAAGTCTTTCGCCAAAAAGGCACAGGCAACGCCCGCATGGGCAGCAAACGCACCAACAAGCGCCGCGGCGGCGGCACCGCCAAGGGCCCGAAGCCGCGCGATTACGAGTATCATCTGCCGAAGAAGGCCGTGCAGAACGCCACCCGCATGGCGATCTTGAGCAAATTGCAAGACCAGGAGACGGTCGTCATCGACACTCTGAAGTTGCCCGAGATCAAGACCAAGGCGGTCGCCGACGTTCTCAAGACATTGCAGCTGACCGACAAGACCTGCCTGCTGGGACTGGGAAAAGCCGACATCGACGAGAAGCGAACCATCTACATGTCGGCCCGCAACATCCGCGGCGTCTCGGTGCTGCCGGCGTCGCAGTTCAACGCTTACGAAGTGCTCCGCCCCAAACGGCTCGTCCTGACCAAGGCCGCCCTGCAAGAGTTGTGCAAGAACGCAAAGTGGAAATAGTCCACTTGCGGCTTGGCCTTCGCATGGCGCCACGCGAACGCTAAGCCGCAAGCGGCAGAAGGTGATGTCATGGCAACCGCCAAGAAAGAAAAGAAGACGACGTTCGGACCGGTGTTGGAGCCGCACCAGATTATTCTGTCACCGCTGGTGACCGAAAAGGGCACGCACCAATCGACCAGCGAGCACCAGAACGCGTACTCATTTGTCGTCAACCTTTGGGCGAACAAGACGCAGATCAAGCACGCCGTGCAGGAGCTTTTCAGCGTGCGCGTGCTGGCTGTGCGAACGCAGCTGAAGCTCGGCAAGCATCGCCGCTATCGCTTCAAGCAAGGCAAGCTGTCGAACTGGAAAAAGGCGATCGTGAAACTGCACAAGGATGACAAGATCGAATTCTATTGAGAGATTTCGTTTAGCGCCCGCAGGACGCCACGCAAACGCGCGGCGTCCTGCGGGCGCTAAACGAAGAGAGGGAAGTACCCATGGGCATTCGCTACTACAAACCGGTGACGGCGGGACGCCGCGGCGCGTCGGTCAGCGATTTCGCGGAAATCACCGACCGCAAGAAGAAGCCGGAAAAAACGCTGTTGGTTCCGCGCCAGAAATCGGGCGGGCGCAACTTCCAGGGCATCGTCTGTTCGCGCTTTCGCTCGGGCGGTCACAAGAAGATGTACCGCATCATCGATTTCAAGCGTATCAAGGACAATGTCTGGGCCACGGTGGTGTCGATCGAATACGATCCGAACCGCACCTGCCGGATTGCGCTTCTGCAATACGAGGACGGCGTAAAGACTTACATCCTGGCCCCGGAAGGGCTGAAGGCGGGCGATCGCGTGATCAGCGGCTCCGAGATCGAGCCACGCATGGGACACTGCATGCCGCTCAAGAAGATCCCGCTCGGCATGAGCATTCACTGCGTCGAGATGCAGCCAGGCCGTGGCGGCCAAGTCTGCCGCAGCGCTGGTTCCGCCGCGACGCTGACCGCCCGCGAAGGCGACTGGGCGCAGATCACGTTCCCGTCGGGCGAAGTCCGCCGTGTGAGCGCCGCTTGCCGGGCGACCCTCGGCGTCATCGGCAATCCGGATCACATGAATATCCGCCTCGGCAAGGCAGGCCGCAACCGCTGGAAGGGGCGCAAGCCGCACAATCGCGGCACATCGCAGAACCCGGTCGATCATCCGATGGGCGGCGGTGAAGGCCGTTCCAAGGGCGGTCGGCATCCTTGCAGCCCGACGGGCGTGCTCGCCAAGGGCGGCAAGACTCGTAAGAAACGCAAACCGTCGAACAAGGCGATCATCCGCCGCCGCCGGCCTGGGCCGCACTATACGGAGTAATCAGGAATTCGGCGAGCCGAGCCCCGTCAGCGGCCGGGTTAAACGCCGAGTGACTGTTTGGCGTGCTCAGGCTCCTGACGGAGCTCGGCTCGCCAATGTTAATAGAAACCGTCCAGCGCCAGTGGCCGAATTGTTGCGAATTTGTAAAATAATTAGTCCCGATATTGAGGTAAACGCATGGGACGTTCGATCAAAAAAGGCCCGTATGTAAATGAGCGCCTGCTGGCGAAGGTTGAGAAGCAGCAGCGCTCGGGCAGCCGCGAGCCGATCAAGACTTGGGCACGCGATTGCACGGTAGTGCCCGACTTCATCGGCCATACGTTCATGGTTCACAACGGCAAGAATTTCATGAAGCTGTTCGTGACCGAAGACATGGTCGGGCACAAGCTGGGCGAATTTTCGCCGACGCGCATGTTCAAGGGACATTCGGGCGGCCGCGCCAAGGCTGCATCTGCAGCCGCGGCAGGATCGGGACCGCCAAAGTAGCTATGCAAAACATCCCGGGGTGGAGCAGTGGTAGCTCGCCAGGCTCATAACCTGGAGGTCGCAGGTTCAAATCCTGCCCCCGGAATTTGAGTTCGGCGAGAACAAGGTGGACGACGATGGACTACAAGGCAAAACACCGTTACGCGGACATGAGCGCCCGCAAGATCCGCCAGTTTGCGGACCTGATTCGCGGCCGGTCTGCTGACGAAGCACTTGAATTGCTTCGCTTCTACCCCAACAAGGGTGCCCGGCTCCTGGAGGCGGTGCTTACCAGCGCGATCGGCAATGCCGAAGACCGCGGAGCACGCGATCGCGATGAGCTGGTCGTTGTCGAATCACGCGTGGATGGCGCCCCGATGATGAAGCGTTTCATGCCGCGTGCGCGCGGGTCGGCGTATCCGATCAAACGCCGCTACGCGCATATTATCGTCACGCTGTCCGATATGCAAGAAACACCGGCGGAGACGCCAGCCTAACCAAGGCATCGCCGATTTGCCGCTTGCGGCTTAGCGCTCGCAGGACTCGACCCGAGCGCTAGGCCGCAAGCAGTTTTGTGGAGTGATACATGGGCCAAAAAGTCAATCCGACCGGCTTTCGCACCGGCATCATGCTCGACTGGAAGAGCACCTGGTACGCCGGCAAGCAGGAATTCGCCGATCTCCTGTGCGAGGACGTCAAGATCCGCAAGTTTATCGCGGATTACGTGGCCAAGCGCGTCAAGCAAGGTCGGGCCGGCATCTCCGCGGTGCGCATCGAGAGGACGCGTGAAAAGGTCGTCGTCTACATCTACTCGGCTCGCGTCGGCGTGATCATCGGCAAGAAGGGTACCGAAGTAGACAAGCTCACCAAGGAGCTCGAGGACCTGACTCATCGCCACATCGAGATCAAGACCATGGAGGTCGCTCGCCCTGAAGTGGACGCGCAGCTGGTTGCCGAGGACGTCGCCGATCAGCTCGAGAAACGGCAGAGCTTCCGCCGCACCATGAAACGCACCATCGAGCAAACGATGGAGGCCGGTGCCCGCGGGATTCGCATCCAGCTGTCGGGCCGATTGGGCGGGGCGGAAATGGCACGCTGCGAAACGCAGGTGGCAGGCAGCATTCCGCTCTCGACGCTGCGGGCGAAAGTCGATTACGGCTTCATCGAAGCCAAGACCGCACAGGGACATATTGGTATCAAGGTTTGGATCAATAGCGGCGACTTCCTGGACGCCGAGGGGGATAACAATGCCGCAAATGCCCAAAAGAGTAAAGTTTCGAAAAAGCCAGCGCGGAAAACTCAAGGGTAAAGCGATGCGCGGCAATTACGTCGCGTTCGGCGAGTTCGGTTTGCAGTCGCTGGAAGGCGGCTGGTTGAGCGCCGAGGCGATCGAGGCGGGCCGTGTGACGGCGAGCCACTTCATGCGTGGCGAAGGCCGGCTTTATATCCGCGTCTTCCCGCACAAGTCGGTGACGTCGATCCCCGCCGAGACGCGCATGGGCAAGGGCAAGGGCGAACCGGAATACTGGGCCGCCGTCATCAAGCCGGGCGTCGTGATGTTTGAGATCGCAGGCATCCCGGAAACAGCGGCACGCGATTGCATGGCCCGGGTGGCCTACAAGATGCCGTTCAGGTGCCGGTTTGTCGCCAGGCGCCCGAATATTTAGAATGAGTTTAGCCGCTCGCCTCGCGCGAGCGTGACGTACTAGACGAAACGGACGGGAACGATCATGAAGGCCGACGACTTTCGACAAATGAGCGACGAGCAGCTCGATCTCACGCTCAAGGAAATGGTGAAGAATCTGTTTCACCTGCGCTTCCAGTCCGCGACGGACCGCCTGGAGACTCCGAGCGAATTGCAAAAAGTCAAGCGCGATGTGGCGCGCATCAAGACGATCATGCTGGAAAGGCAACGAGGCATCCGCGGCCAGAAGCCGAGCCAGGTAATGTGAGGGGAATAAGGAATGACCAGTCAGGTTCGGGGACGCCGCCGCACAGCCGTGGGCGTCGTCACCAAAGACAAGATGAACAAGACTCGCCGCGTGGAGCTGCCGTTCCTGGTGAAGCATCCGCGCTACGGCAAGTACATCAAGCGCCGCACGATCTGCTACGTGCATGATGAAACGAACGAATCGCACGTTGGCGACACCGTCGAGATCATGGAGGCCCGGCCGATCTCGAAGCTCAAATGCTGGCGGCTGGTCCGCGTGGTCAAGAAGGCGCCGACCCAGGCCGCCGCGCCGAGCGAGTTGGAGTCACCGACTGCGTAATCAGTTCCTCGTTTAGCGCCCGCATGGCGCCGAGCGTGCGCTAAATGAGGAACCTGGAAGGATGAATTCTAATGATCCAAATGTATACCTACCTTGATGTTGCCGACAACACCGGCGCCAAGGAATGCATGTGCATCAAGGTGCTCGGTGGCACCAAGCGCCGCACTGCCAGCCTGGGCGACGTGATCATCGCCAGCGTCAAGAAGGCGATCCCCGGCGGCGACGTCAAGCCCGGCGAGGTCGTCAAGGGCGTGATCGTCCGCGTGAAGAAGACCATGCGCCGCGACGACGGCAGCTATGTCCGCTTCGACCGCAATGCCATGGTGCTCCTCAACAAGGAAGACGATAACCCGCGCGGCACCCGCATTTTCGGCGCGGTCGCCCGCGAACTGCGTGATCGGGGCTACCTGAAGATCGTCAGCCTCGCCTCGGAAGTGGTTTGACGAATTTTCCGAGCCTGAAGCGTGAGCGAAGATTCATACGACTCTTCGCTCACGCTTCAGGCTCCGACGGACACGATTGAGTTACAAGGTTTTTGCCATGCACATACACAAAGACGACATCGTGGAAGTAATTACGGGCGACGACGCCGGCACGTCGAAAAGCCGCACCACGGCCCGCGTGCTGCGCGTGCTGCCCGAAAAACGCAAAGTCGTCGTCGAAGGGATCAACCGCGTCTATCGGCACTTGAAGCCGAACCGGCGCAACGCGCAGGGCGGCCGCTTGTCGAAGGAGATGCCGATTTCCGTCTCCAACGTGCTCCTCTATTGTGCCAACTGTCAGCGGGGCGTACGCATCGGCAAGCGCTACGCGGCCAACGGCAGCAAGGAACGTTATTGCAAGAAATGCGGCGCCGGCCTTGGCCTAATGAGCAAGGCGCGCGAGGCGTATGCCCAGAAGTAGTTATTTAGCCGCCGGGCTTGCCTGGCGAGATTTACGTTGAGTTGCGTCCATTGACCGAGGTTGAGCCATGGCTCGTTTGCAGGATAAATACAACAAAGAAATCGTTCCTCAGCTTCAAGCCAAGCTGGGGCGCAAAAACGTCCTGAGCCTGCCCAGGCTGCAGAAGATCGTCGTCAACATGGGCGTCGGCAAGGCCCTGCAAGACAAGAACCGCATGGAGCAGGCCGCCGAGCAATTGACCTCCATCTGCGGCCAGCGCGTGCAGATCACCAAGGCGCGCATCGCCGTCAGCGCCTTTCGGCTGCGCCAGGGCAATGAAATCGGCTGCCGGGTGACATTGCGTGGCCGCCGTATGTATGAGTTCCTCGATCGGCTCGTCAGCATCGCCTTGCCTCGTATTCGCGACTTTCGCGGCATCAATCCAAAGAGCTTCGATGGCAACGGTAACTACACAGTAGGGCTTTCGGAACAACTGGTGTTCCCCGAGATCGACCCGGACAAGGTGAACTTCACGCAGGGCATGGATATCACCTTCGTCACTAGCACGCGCGTTGACGACGAGGCCCGTGAGTTGTTGCGTGGTTTCGGCATGCCGTTCCGCGAGGCGTAAGGGGAAATTGTGGGACAGGATTCCAATCCTGTCCTTTTGGCTGGACAGGATTGGAATCCTGTCCCACGAAATACAACCTTCGTAGCCTTTGGATTGACTATGTCAACGACAGCGAAAAGAGTCGAGCACGAGAACAATCTCAAGAAGATTGAGTTGCACAAGACGGGCAAGAAGAAGATGCTGCCGCGTGATCGCATTCGCATTCGCATGCGTTGCCGGCTGTGCGGTAGATCCCGCGCGGTCTACCGCAAGTTCGGCGTGTGTCGAATTTGCTTCCGCAACATGGCAAGCCAGGGATTGATCCCCGGAGTCCAGAAGGCCAGTTGGTAAACGTGTTTACGTTTAGCGCCCGCGTGAGGCCATGCGATCGTTGAACGATGAACAGCTTGGGAGTGTTTTGAGCCATGATGACCGATTCGATCGCCGACCTGTTGACGCGCATCCGTAATGCGAATCGCATCGAGTCGCCCGCGGTGGACGCGCCTTCGACCAAGGTGAAAGTCACCATCGCGCAGGTGCTCAAGGACGAAGGATTCATCCAGGATTACCAGGTCGGCAAGATGGTCCCGAGCCCCGAAGGGCGCCCGACGTTCCAGACCGAAGTCGCCGCCAACGACCCGAAGAAGATCTTGCGCATCTACCTGAAATACGGCCCCGATGGCGAGCGCGTCATTCGCCGCATCCAGCGTGCCTCGAAGCCCGGCCGACGGCTTTATTGCAGCTACAAGGAACTCAAGCCGGTCCTGCAAGGCATGGGCATCTCGGTCATCAGCACGAGCCGCGGCGTCATGAGCGACCGCAAGGCCCGCGCCGAACGCCTGGGCGGTGAGTTGTTATGTTATGTGTGGTAACTCCGAGACACGGAGACAAGGAGAAGGGGAGACAAGGAGAAAACCTCTCCCTGTCTCCTTGTCTCCCCTTCTCCTTGTCTACCGAATGGTAAGACAAGAACAGTTAGGGTAAAGCTATGTCCCGCATCGGCAAACAACCGGTCGCCATTCCCGCCGGCGTCAAGGTCAACGTGACCGGCGGCCTGATCAAAGTCGAGGGCCCCAAGGGCAAGCTCGAGTTTGGCTGGCACCCCAATATGAAGGTCGAATCCGACGGCAAGGCGATCAACATCTCGCGGCCCGACGACGAACGCCTCAACCGCGCCCTGCACGGACTGACGCGCTCCCTCATCAACAACATGGTCGAAGGGGTCACCAAGGGCTACGAGAAACGACTCAAGGTCGAAGGCATCGGCTACCAGGCCAAGATCGACAAGAAAGCTGTCGTGCTGATGGTCGGCTACTCCAACCCGATCGTCAAGGCGCCCCCTGAAGGCGTGACCGTCGAATGCCCCGATGTCAACACCATCGTGATCAAGGGAGCGGACAAACAAAAGGTCGGCCAGTTCGCCGCCGAGGTCCGCTCCGTCCGCAAGCCGGAACCGTACAAGGGCAAGGGCATCATGTACGAAGGCGAAAAAATTCGCCGCAAGGAAGGCAAGTCGTTCGCCAGCGGCTCGGCGTAAGCCGCTCGTGGCTTGGCGTTCGCTCGATGAATACAGAAGCAAATGAGGCCGCTGGCGCGAAGCCGCAAGCGGCACAAGGGAATGAGTCATGGACCAACAAAAAACCAAACACCGTCGCCAGCTACGCCGCAGCCGGCATGTGCGCAGCAAAGTCAAAGGCACCGCGGAGCGTCCGCGCCTGACGGTCTTCCGCAGCTCCAAGCACATTTACGCGCAACTCATCGACGACATGGCCGGCGCAACGCTTGCCGCCGCCAGCAGTCAGGCCAAGGACGTCCGCGCTTCGGTCCCCTACGGCGGCAACATCAAGGCGTCGCAAGCCGTCGGCAAGCTGCTGGCCCAGGAGGCGCTCGCCAAGGGAATCAAACTGGCGGCTTTCGATCGCGGGCACTACCGCTATCATGGCCGAATCAAAGCGCTTGCAGATGCGGCCCGTGAAGGCGGCCTGAAGTTCTGAAATCCGAGATTCGAATTTTCCCCGGGGTAAATGATGGCCGAGAAACGTGATGGTCGAGACAAGAGCCGCGATCGCAGCGACAGCGGACTCGAAGAGCGGATCATCAAGATTCGCCGTTGCGCCGCCGTCGTCAAGGGCGGCCGCCGCTTCAGCTTCAATGCCATGGTCGTCGTCGGCGACCGGCAAGGGCGCGTCGCCTGGGGCTACGGCAAGGCGAACGAGGTCCCGCCGGCTGTCGAAAAAGCAGCCAAGGAAGCGGAGAAGTCGCTCAAGCAGTTGCCCAAGATTTCCATGAAGGGCGAATCGATCCCGCACCGCGTCGTCGGCAAGTTCGGCGCCAGCAAGGTAATCCTGGTCCCCGCCGGACCGGGTACGGGCGTCAAGGCAGGACCGGGCGTGCGCGATGTCCTCGTCGCCGCCGGCATCCATAATATCCTTACCAAAGTCCACGGCAGCACCAACGCGATCAACCTCGTCAAGGCCACCATCGATGGCCTGAAGCAATTACGCACCCGCGAGGAAGTGGCCGCCTTGCGAGGAGTTACCCTCTAATGGACCTTTCCAAAATCCACCACGGCGTCAACAAACGCACCCCCAAAAAACGCGTCGGCCGCGGACCGGGCTCCGGGCACGGCAAGACGTCGTCGCGCGGCAGCAAGGGCCAATGGGCGAGCGCCGGCGCCAAGAAGCCACGCTTTACTTTCGAAGGCGGCCAGATGCCGCTGTTCCGCCGCATCCCGAAGCGAGGCTTCAGCCACGAGACCTGGGACAAGAAGTATCACGTGGTCAACGTCGGCGACCTCGACAAGGCGTTCAACGACGGCGACACCGTCGATGCGGACACGCTGAAGAAGGCCGGCCTTGCCAAGGGGCCCGCCGACGGCGTGCGCGTCCTGGGCGAAGGCGCTCTGTCCAAGAAACTGACCGTCAAGGCCAGCCATTTCTCGAAAGCCGCCGACGAAAAGATCAAGGCCAAGGGAGGCTCGACTGAGTTGGTCGCGCTGCCAAAGAAACCGGTTCGCAATAAGATGAAGCCCAAGAACACGGAAGGTTAAACGGATGTATAGCCGCTCGCCTTGAGCGAGCGTGCCTCTTAACGCACGAGGCAGCGAGGAATTTCCCCATGGCGACCGCGACGGCGATGGTTAAGACCGGATTCAGTTCCTTCGGTCAAAGCCGACTCGCATCTGTTTTCAAGATCAAGGAACTGCGGCAGAAGATCTTCATCACTCTTTTGTTTCTCGCCATCTACCGTATCGGTTTCCACGTCCCCGTGCCGATGATTGATCAGGAAGGCATGTTCCGCGCAATGCGCGGTTCCGGCGAAGGCCTGCTCGACTTGATCTCGATGTTCTCCGGCGGCTCTTTGAGCCAAAGCACGATCTTTGGCCTTGGCATCATGCCTTACATCTCGGCATCGATCATCTTTCAGCTGCTGGCCAGCGTCTATCCACCCTTGGAAAAATTGCAAAAAGAAGGCGAGGCGGGGCGGAAGAAAATCAATGAATACACGCGCTACGCCACCGTCGTCATCTGTTTGTTTCAGTCGTGGATGTGGGTATCAACGCTCGTGCGGCCCAAATCCGACGGCGGGCTGGGACTGGCCATACCAGGCTACGACGGCTTTTTCTTCGTGTTCACAACCGTCATCATCATGACGGCCGGCACGGTCTTCCTGATGTGGATCGGCGAACAAATCGACGAGTACGGCATCGGCAACGGCATCAGCTTGCTCATCATGGCGGGCATCGTCGCGCGCATCCCCGATGCGACCTACTCGCTGGTCATGGCCCGCGGCTCGGAACCCGGCTACGAAATCCCCATCCTGGGCTTCAAGATTCGCGCCAGCATCTTTACGCTGGGAGGGAGCGGCACCGGCGGCGATGTCGGACTCGAGAAAATCCTGGTCCTCTGCTTCCTATTCATCGCGGTCGTCGTGGGCGTCGTGGCCATGACCAAGGCGCAACGCCGCATTCCGACACAGTCCGCCAAGCACGTGCGCGGCCGGCGCGTTTTCGGCGGCACCCGCAATTTCCTGCCGCTGCGGATCAACCAGGCTGGCGTCATGCCGGTCATCTTCGCGTCGAGCCTCTTGATCCTGCCAACCGTCGGTTTTCGCTGGATCGGCCAGCAATGGCACACCGCAAGCTGGGCGAACAACATGGCTGCCGCCATGGAACGGCAAGGCTACCTCTACAACATCCTTTACATCCTCTTGATCTATTTCTTCTGCTACTTCTGGACCGCGATCACCTTCAATCCCAAGGACATTGCCAACAACCTCAAGGATTACGGCAGCTTCATCCCGGGCTACCGCCCCGGCAAGCGCACGGCCGACTACCTTGAGAAAGTCATCATGCGCATCACCTACGCCGGAGCGGCCTTCCTGGCGATCGTCGCCATCATCCCGAGCTTGATCTCCGCTGCACTCGAGGTCAACCCCGTGGTCGCCAGCTTTTACGGCGGCACGGGCCTCTTGATCGTCATCAGCGTCGCGCTCGATCTGGTCCAGAAGATCAACAGCCATCTGGTCATGCGGAATTATCCGGGGCTGACGGAAGATTAGGAACTGAGCCCGCAACGGAAACGAGGGATGCCATCCCTCGTTTCCGTTGCGGGCTCGGAAAGAAGATTGCGAGACCCCAACCCGACTCCGAAGCTTCTCGGCGTCGGGTTTGTTTTTTTGTTGACGCGTGCGGGCCTTGCTGTGAACATGGGGCTTTCCGAAAATAAAGCCGGATGGGCAAACCTCCCGAACGAACCGGAGTATATGCGACTAATCTTCCTCGGTCCGCCTGGCAGCGGCAAAGGGACCCAGGCCAAGCTCCTGAGTCAACGCCTGGGACTGTTGCACTACGCAACCGGGAACATTCTGCGCGAAGCGATTGAAAAGGACACGCCGGAAGGCCGCCTGGCCAAGCCCTACATGGCCAACGGCCAGCTGGTTCCCGACGAGCTGGTCAACGACATCGTCAACGCCCGTTTTCGCGGCACGGACAAACCGACGCGATTCGTGATGGACGGCTATCCGCGCACTCTGGAGCAGGCGTTGTCCTTCGACAAGACCTTGAAAGAGCAGTCCCTCGGCTTGAATGCCGTGATTTTCCTGAAAGTCGAGGACGAAGAGATCGTCCGACGCAACAGCGCCCGCTGGACCTGCACCAACCCGGAATGCGGCGCCACCTACAACACGGTTTTCAAGCCGCCCAAGCAGGCTGGGCGCTGTGATATCTGTCAGCAATCCCTCTATCAACGCGACGACGACAAGCCGGAGACGATCCGCAAGCGGGTGCAGCTTTTTCATAAACTTCACGCCGACGTCTTGCGCCACTATGAACAGCAGGGCCTCTTGGCCGAGGTATCCGCAACCGGCGATATCGAAGCGATCTACGCCGGCATCGTGAATGCGTTGGGTACGGATCGAAAGTAAAACCCTATCCAGGAATCCCGTGGATGGGAGGGCGAGGCTCCTGCTGAGCCGCTGGGACGTTGGATTTTCCGCAGCTTCACGGCTCGGCAGGAGCCTCGCCCTCCCGAAAAACGGCCTTTCCGGATAGATTCTAACAGTACCAGCGTTCGGCAAGAACATGAGACGAGGTGCAGCGAGTGTTTCGCAATCTGTTTTCCCAAGCCGCCGAATTGAAGTCGGCCCGCGAGATCGGCTTGATGCGTGAGGCGGGAAAGATCGTTGCCGAGGCGCTGCGCCTGTGCCGAGAGTTGGCCAAGCCCGGCGTGCGCACCTACGAGATCGACCACGCGGTTGATGCGCTTTATGCCCGGTACGGAGCCACGCCGCTCTTCAAGGGTTACGAAGGCGCCAATCCCAAGCACCCCTTCCCGGCCAGCACCTGTATCTCGCTCAATGAGCAAGTCGTGCATGGCATCCCCGGCCAGCGCGAAATCCGCGACGGCGACTTGATCAAGCTCGACACCGCCTGCAAGCTCAACGGCTGGTGCGCCGATGCGGCCATCAGCATCCTCATCGGCAATGGCCGGCCGGAGCGGCGCCGCCTGGTCGATGCCGGCGAGCAGGTCCTCAAGATCGCCATGGAAGAGCTGCCCAAACGCCGCTGGTGGTCCGAGATCGCCTCGCGCATGGAACGCCACGCCGACGCCGCCGGCTACACCGTGGTCGAGCAGTACGTCGGCCACGGCATCGGCCGAGTCATGCACGAGAATCCGCAGGTGCCCAACTACGTGGTCCGCAGCTACAAAGAGCTGCGCAAGACCGACTTTCGCCTGGAGCCCGGCCTGGTGCTGGCGGTCGAGCCGATGCTCAACATGGGCAAGGCCGACACGCGCGTCCTCAACGACCAGTGGACCGTCGTCACCAAGGACGGCTTGCCCAGCGTGCACGTCGAGCACACCCTGGCGCTGACAGCGGAAGGCGTGATCGTCGTAACGGCGGACGGATGACCCCATCGTGGACGCCCAGGGGTGAGGTACTCCGAACCCCTGGGATTCGGAGTACCTCATCCCAGGGCTTGCGGAGGATCTCATGTTGTCAATTCGCATCGCTCTTGTGCTCCTGGTATGCCTCTTGTCGGCCCTGTGGATGCTGACGCCCAGCGTGTCGGCCGATCCCGCAACGAACCAGAAGGCCAAGGAGTTCGTCGACGCCTTCACCAGCAAGAGCCGTCCGCTCGATACCGCGGCCAACTACGCCTGGTGGGACGCGATGATGACCGGCGAGAAGGAGGCCTTCAAACGCAAGGAGGCCGCGCAAAACAAGCTCGACGCCCTGCTTGCCGACAAGGCCCAGTTCGCCGCCGCGAAAGCCCTCAAGGAGTCGGGCAAGCTCGACGACCCAGTCGCCAAACGGGCCATCGATGTCGTCTACCTGATGCTCCTCGAAAAGCAACTCGATGAAGAGCTGCTCAAGGAGATGAACAAGCTCTCCAACGAGATCGAACTCGTCTTCACCAACTTTCGCGCCAAGATTTCCGACGGCAAGGGAGGCCAGCAGGTCCTCGAAGACAACAAGGTGCGCGAAATTCTGAAAACGTCCACGCTATCCGAACGCCGCAAGGAAGCCTGGGAAGCGGCCAAGGAGCTTGGCAAGGAGGTCGAACCGGGCCTCAAGAAACTCGTCAAGGCGCGCAACCAGGCCGCCAAGAAGCTAGGCTTCGCCAATTACCACGCCATGCTGCTTTTCTTGAGAGAGCAGAACGGCGACGACCTCGTCAAATTGTTCGATCGCCTCGACGAGCTGACGCGCACGCCATTCCAGAAGGCCAAGGCCGAGATCGACGTCGAGCTGGCCAAAACGTGCAACGTCAAGGTCGCCGACCTGATGCCCTGGCACTATCACGATCAGTTCTTCCAGGAAGTGCCGGCCGTCTTCAAGGCAGATCTCGACAAGATCTACAAGAACCAGGACATCATCGCCCTCTCCCGCGACTTCTATCGCGGCATCGGTTTACCGATCGACCTGGTAATCGAGAAAACGGGCAACGACTTCAAGCCGCGAAAAGGGAAGAACCAGCACGCCTTCTCGACCGACATCACCCGCGACGGCAAAGACGTGCGTGTTTTGGCGAACGTCGAGCCGAACGAGCAGTGGATGTCCACGATGCTGCACGAGTTTGGCCATTCGGTCTATTCAAGCATCAACATCCCTGAAAAATTGCCGTATGTGTTGCGGACGGAATCGCACATCCTCACCACCGAGGGCGTGGCGATGATGTTCGAGAAGATGTCGAAACGCCGGGCCTGGCTCGAACAGATGGGCGTGAAGGTAGATGACCCCAAGGCCTTCGACGAAACCGGCGCCAAGATGCTGCGCTATCAGCTCCTGATCTTCTCACGCTGGTGCCAGGTGATGCTGCGCTTCGAGAAGGGGATGTACGAGAATCCGGAGCAGGACCTGAACAAGCTCTGGTGGGACCTGGTCGAGCAGTACCAGGGCTTGCGCCGGCCGCCGGGACGCAACGCACCGGACTATGGGGCCAAGTATCACATCGTCGGCGCGCCCGTCTACTACCACAACTACATGATGGGTGAGTTGTTCGCGTCGCAAGTGCATCACACCATCGCCCGCAAGCTGTACAAGGGGGCCGATCCGAGCACCGTCGTCTACGTCGGCAACAAGGCAGTCGGCGAATTCATGCGGCGTTCCGTCTTCGAACCCGGCGCGACCATGACATGGAACGAGTTGACTCTCCATGCCACCGGGGCAGATTTGAACCCGGAGGCGTTTGCGAAGGACTTTGGCGGGAAGTAAGTTCCGATCTTCGTTTAGCGCCCGCACGGCACCACGCGGGCGCTATACGAAGAAGGCGATCAACGAGCCGGCGGCGGCTGCTCCGCATACCGCTTCAGCCAGATCGCCTTCTGTTGCAGCCGTTCGCGGTGCGGCTGCAAATTCAGTGTGCTTGCCGCGGGGCTATTCGCGAGCCGTTCATATTCGCTGGCGGCGAACACCAAGGCGCTCCGCTGGCTTGGCGAGACGGAGCCTGGCTGCAACCCCAGGGCCGGTGATTTCTGATCTTTCATTTCCCACCAACTCGGCGACATTTCAGGCCCTCGATCCCTTCCGAGCATAGGCGGCGGCATCGGCGCCGCCGGGTCGGCGAGCAAATCGTCAATCGCCTTTTCCTGCGCGAGCAAATCAGGGGCCGGCGTCCATTGCAGCTCGCGCGATTTCTCCCAGGCCTTCACTTCGATCATCTGGAACCCAGGCCGATAGGCACGCACCAAGAGCGAGAACTGGCTGCGTTCGTGCGGTTGACCGTCTACCCATCCAAGCGGGTTCAGCACGCCAGTGGTCGGCGCAACTTCGAGCTGGCTGGGGATCACCCCGCGCCGGTCCATCGGGATGCGCATGAGCGTGTATTCCGTCGACGGCGGTTCCGGCTTGCGTTCCGTGCGGTCGATCTCGACACGGAAGGCGTGCGCGCCGCCGTCGTCGTTCTTGACCGTCAACTCCGGCGTTTGCGTGATGCTCGGATAGGCGTAATAGAGGCACCCCGTGCAGTTGGGCAGCAACAGTAGTAGCATGAGCCAGCGTTTCATGGCGTTCCCTCGCCTCGAGGATGGGGCGTAAAACGGACCTGTCATACGCGGGAGAAATGCGCAGGTCAAGAGCAATTGAAGCTTCCCCAGATCCCGCAGGCTTTCGCCTGTGGGGGTGGGTTTTCACTATCCTATCGGTAGGAGGGATGCACCATGCCGGAAGCCCCGTCGAGCGACCAGTTCGAAACCTTCACCAATCAGTTCCCCGAGCGCGACTACGTCATCGAGATCGTCTGCCCGGAATTCACGTCGATGTGTCCCAAGACCGGGCAGCCCGACTTCGGCACGATCACCTACATCTACACGCCGGACCAGCTTTGCGTGGAGTTGAAGTCGCTGAAACTCTATCTACAGACATTTCGCAATCAGGGGATCTTCTACGAGAACGTGATCAATCGCTTGCTGGATGATTTCGTGAAGGCGTGCAAGCCGCGCCGGCTCAAAGTGATCGGGGCGTTCACCCCGCGCGGCGGCATCACTACGACCGTGACATGCACGTTCGAAGCCCAGGGGCGAACGAAGTGAGCCACTGGGATGGGAGCCTGATCAAGTTACGTTGATGTCATTCACCAACAAAACGTCAGGCAATACCTCGCGGACGCAATGCTGCGCCAGCTGCTTGACGTAGAATGTGGTGGTCTGTCCGAAGAATCGAATAGCGGCAGGCGACAGTTCGATGCCGAGGTTTTGCAACCGGTAGCCGGTGCGAGCCAGAACGCGGTCTTCCAGTTTTTTCGCAAACCGGGGAAATCGAGAGCAGCCATGCGAATCTCCGAAACCGGCTTCCTAGTTCTTGAGCGAAGCTTGCCAAACTTCTGGGTGAAAACTGTGCCAATACCGCTCGTTTCGCTTGCCGGCATGATGTAACGCAAGTCCAGGACCATCGGGCAGTAACCCTCAGAAAATCGTTCTCTGCCGCGGAGCTTGATATATGAACAAAGAATTAGTACGCTGCGGATTGATGTTTTGCAGTCTTGCCTGCATCCAGCCCGCCTCGGCAGGTTACTACAGCTCCATCGATACCCGGTTCGAACTGATGCCGAGTCGCGATTTCGAGAAAGTCTTCGGCGGCATTCTCGACGATTTGAGAGCGATCCCCATCCCGAAGCCGGATCGCGATCCCGTGTTTCGCAAGCGATACGTCCTGATTGAATCGCTTTCGCGCGATGGAGCGCTCAAGCTCGACACGCTTGAACAGAAGCTCAACTACAGCACCGTGCTGATTCGGCGCGGCCGAGCCGACGAGGCGGTCGGATTCTTGTTGCCGCTCGAAAGGCAGTATCCAGAGAATTTCCTGGTGCTTTCGCACTATGCAACCTCGCTTTTTCTGAGCACGCCTGAGTTCAAGGCGAAGGCGCCGTATTACATGAAGCAGGCCCTGAAAAAATGGCCGAAGAACATGGACGAACTCAAGGACGAGGATCGCAGATTCCTGCGCGCGTTCGGTTGGGACGAAAAGGACTTCGAGGACTATCGGCTCTATGAGACCTGTTTCGAGCGTTTGATCCTGCATCGTCTCGACGAAGAGAAACGCCACCAGCGGAAAGACCCGGTGGAGGTCGCGGTCGATCCGATCTTCACGCCGCCCAAGGAGAAGCCGTTGCGATTCCTGAATGACCGCGGCGAGTTCGAGCCAGGGCGGATCGCGGCGGCGGAGAAAGACAAGCTGCCGCGCAACGCCGTCGAAATCGTCGAGCAGCTCGTGATGTGGATGCCGCACGACGATCGCCTGTTTTGGCTCCTGGGCGAAGTCTTCAGCGCCAGCGCCATGCAAGAGCCCGACGAAAAGACGAAGAACCAACTGATCACCAGCGCCTACTTGATCTTTCAGCAGCTTGAGAAGAAATCCTTCACCCAAAAACTCTACGGCAAAGCGGAGATCGAGTCCCGTTTCAGCAAACTGGCGGAGTACGTGAAAACGATGCCGGAGCCGAATGTTTTCGATCCTGAGAAGCTGTTGAAAAAGGACGAAGACAATAACTCCGGCCTGACCAGCGAGCAATGGTGGCGTGCGCTCGGCGTCGGCGTCCTCACGGGCCTGGCGGTCGGTATGTTCGCCCTCTGGCAAGTCCAGGAGATGCGGCGACGAAGGCAGGCGCGGACGGCAAGTTAATACCGCTTGCGGCTTAGCGCTCGCGCCGCCACTCGAGCGCCAAGCCGCAAGCGGCCAGGAGAAACCATGCGCGTGGCCCATTTCGATTGCTTCAGCGGCATCTCGGGCGATATGACGCTCGCCGCCCTCCTCGATCTCGGCGTGCCCACCGAGTCCGTGTTCGCCGGCATCGCGTCGCTCGGCTTGCCCGTGCGCATCGACGCCGAACGCGTGCAGAAAGGCGGTTTCGCGGCAACGCAGGTCTTTATCAATGCCCCGGAAGAGCATGAACATCGGCATCTCCCCGACATCGAGGCGATCCTCACCCGCGGCAATCTGACGCCGACGGCGCGCGAGCTGGCCCTGAAAATCTTTCGCCGGCTTGCGGAAGCTGAGGCCACAGCGCACGGCGTTGACATCAACGAAGTTCACTTCCACGAAGTCGGCGCTCTCGACAGCATCGCGGACATCGCCGGCTCCGCCATCGCGCTCGATCTCTTGGGCGTCGAGAAGTTCACGTCCAGCCCCGTCGCAGTCGGCAGCGGCACCGTCAAGTGCGCGCACGGCGTCATGCCGATCCCGACGCCGGCAACCGCGGAACTGCTCAAGGGGGTGCCGTTGCGCCCGTGCCCCGTGAAGTCGGAGCTGACGACGCCGACCGGCGCCGCCATACTGACCAGCATCGTGACGGAATACCTCGAAACACCGGCCATGACCATCGAGAAGATCGGCCACGGCGCCGGCAGCAAGGATTTTCTCGAACAGCCCAATCTTCTCCGCATCTTTCTGGGGGCTTCCTCCCCTCTCCCCTCCGGGGGAGAGGGGCCGGGGGTGAGGGGGGGAGAAATCGACACCATCTGGATCCTCGAAACCAACCTCGATGACGTCCCCGGCGAAGTCGTCGGCTACTGCTTCGACCAGCTCTTCGCCGCCGGCGCTCTCGACGTTTTCACAACGCCGATCCAGATGAAGAAGAACCGCCCTGGCATTCTGCTCAGCGTGCTGGGGACGGAAGCGAATCTGGCGGCCCTGGAAGAAATCCTTTTCCGTGAGACGATGACCTTCGGCATCCGCCGCTATCCGGCCCAACGGCACAAGCTGAAGCGCGAAGCCATCACCGTCGAAACGCCGTGGGGGCCTGTGCGCTGCAAACGCGGCTGGCGAGATGGGCAGGAAGCGATCGTGACGCCGGAATATGACGAGTGTGCGCGTGTAGCGCGTGAGCACGGTGTTGCATTACTAGAAGTTTTTCAGGCCGTGAGGAAGGCCATTTCAACAACTTGAGGAGCGAATCGTGGATTCCACACGCGTTTGGTTTGACCCCTTGGACATCGACCATACCCACGTCCTGGTCTGGAAGAATGGCTGTTTCTACAGCGCGAAGGCCGCGAAGGCGGAGGAAGCGGACTGGGAAACACGCCTGCGCGTCTGCGCGCATGCGTGGACCCCGCGAACATTCTTGGGCCGACCTGCCAGGTCGCGCCCATCAAGGCTCTTACGCGCGTGGAGGTCACCCTGGGAGGCGAGACGCGTCTTTACTACGACGATGGCCGACCCCAGCTCATCAAGTTCGAGTTGTACGTTGACGGTCCCGAACTTCTTGCCTTGATCAAGGAGCAGCATCCCACCTGGCGTCTGGACGTCCGCAAGGAAAATAGCATCGTCGCCGGCTTGAAGTTGATGGGGGCTTTTACCGTCATGGCGCTCATCTTCGCCGCGTTTTATATTCTCATCGCTTTCAACCTGATCGACCGGGCTCAATGGATGATCGCGTTGGTCGTGAATCTTTGCTGTCCGCTGCCGCTCCTCATTCTCGCGATTCTCCTTTTCCTGTGCGGGCTGATCGGCGGCGGTATGATGATGTTCAAGCCCGCAGCAGTCCACGTTCTGCGACCGGCGCCGAAGTAGCCCGCCCGATGGAACCGGGATATAACGAACGAAAACCCGTTTAGCCGCAACACCAAAACGCGCGCGAACAGGACGCTTTGCCGATTCATCAAGTAATTGCAAGCGTTCGGCCCGCGCATGCCGTTGGCGTTGCGGCTAAACAATTAGCGATGTGGGATCAATCCATGCCAACCGCCAACGAAATCCGCCAGCAGTTCATCGACTTCTTCTGCAAAAAGCACGGCCACACGTTTGTGCCGTCCTCCAGCGTGGTGCCGCTCGACGATCCGACGCTGCTCTTCACCAACGCGGGCATGAACCAGTTCAAGCCGTACTTCCTCGGCACCGAGAAGCCGCCCTACCCGCGTGCCGCCAACACGCAAAAGTGCATCCGCGCCGGCGGCAAGCACAACGATCTCGACGACGTCGGCAAGGACACCTATCACCACACCTTCTTCGAAATGCTCGGCAACTGGTCCTTCGGCGATTACTTCAAAAAGGAAGCCATCGCCTGGGCCTGGGAACTCTTGACCGACGTCTGGAAACTCGACAAGACCCGGCTGCACGTGACCGTCTTCGAAGGCGACCTCGATGCGAAGATTCCGCGCGACGACGAAGCCGCGGGCTACTGGCGCGCCGTCGGCGTCCCCGATACGCACATTCACCTCGGCAACAAGAAGGACAACTTCTGGGAAATGGGCGACACCGGCCCCTGCGGCCCTTGCACCGAGATCCACTACGACAACACCCCCGACCTGACCGGCGCCAAACTCGTCAACAAGGGCACGCCGGACGTGATCGAGATCTGGAACCTCGTGTTCATCCAGTTCAATCGCAACGCAGACAAGAGCCTGACGCCGCTGCCCGCGAAGCACGTCGATACGGGCATGGGTTTTGAACGCGTGACGAAGGTGTTGCAGGGGAAGACGAGCAATTATGATACGGATGTGTTTACGCCGATTATCGACGCAATCGCGCAAAAGGTCGGAAGGACGTACGGCGGCAGCTTGATTGCTCTCGACGACATCGCCTTTCGTGTGATTGCTGACCATTTGCGAATGTTGACATTTTCAATTGCAGACGGTGGACTTCCAGATAACAAGGGTCGTGGAGCCGTCATTCGTAGTGTGTTGCGCCGGGCGTTTAGGTTTGGTTTCCAACGATTTGGGCAGCGAAGCCCATTTATCTGCTACTTGGTCCCGACGATTGTCAATCACATGGGAGCCGCGTTTCCGGAATTGAAGGCGAACGCGATGCGCGTCCAGGAGATCATTAAGGGAGAAGAAACGGATTTCTTGCGGACGATTGAGCGTGGATTGAAGTATTACGAGCAGGAGGAATCCAGGATACGTCCCAAGGATGTAACTGTGCCAATGAGGTTACCTTATGGATCGTCGTCGCAGAAATCTGAAGTAGGAAGTCCAATCGATGCGGGTACCAACACGCTTTCTGGTGATGCGGTGTTCCGGTTGCATACCACTTTTGGGTTCCCACCAGATTTGACCCAGCAGATAGCTGATGAACGTGGAATTGATATCGACTGGGATACCTATAAGAGGCTGATGAAACAGCATGAGGAAACCTCGCGCATCGGCGAAAAGAAACATGTGGTTACCGCACTCCAAGGCGAGCTCCCAACGACCGATGACTCTCACAAATTTGACAGCCTCACTACGAACGCGACAGTTGTTGCGTCGATAGAGGCGCAGGGCAAAGGCGTCGGCCCGGACGGTAATCTTGTGACCGGCCCGAAACAATACGGCCTCATCCTTGACAGAACTAATTTCTACGCCGAGCAAGGCGGCCAAGTTGGTGATTCCGGTTACATTCGGACCGCCAGCGGCACCTTTGAAGTTGAGAAGACGATGCGGCTTGGTCACGCGATTATTCACGGTGGTAAGGTGATCGAGGGAAAGTTGCCCCAATACGGCGAGACCGCGACCCTCGAAGTGAACCCAGCTCGCATCAATATCATGCGTAATCACACCGCGACGCACCTCATGAACTGGGCCCTGCGCGAAGTGCTCGGCGATCATGTCGAGCAAAAGGGTTCGCTCGTCGATGCGGAGAAGACACGCTTCGACTTCACGCACGATAAGCCGATGACGCATGATGAAATCGCGGAAGTCGAACGGCTCGTCAACGACAAGATTCTCGCGGACCTCCCCGTAACCGCAGACAACCAGCCCTTGGCGCAAGCCAAGGGGATTCCCGGCGTGCGGGCCGTCTTCGGTGAAAGGTATCCCGATCCCGTTCGCGTCGTCATCATCGGTGGAAGCCCCGGGGTGAGGTACTCCGAACCCCGGGGTTCGGAATACCTCACCCCGGGGCTTGAGAAAAATACGTCGGTCGAATTCTGCGGCGGCACGCACCTGGACCGCACCAGCCAGGCGTGTCTGTTCAAGATCATCGGTCAGGAAGGCGTCGCCAAGGGCGTGCGGCGCATCACCGCGGTGACGGGGCCGAAGGCGGTCGAATACGATCGGCAACT
The DNA here is from genome assembly GCA_009692065.1 of Gemmataceae bacterium. GTDB lineage: Bacteria > Planctomycetota > Planctomycetia > Gemmatales > Gemmataceae > SIAQ01. The sequence continues at coordinate 8,831 of SHZY01000047.1, read as the reverse complement.
TGGATCGGTCGTCGGCGAGTTGACGGAGCGATTCAAGTGCCGGCCGGAGGAATTGCCGACACGCATCGAATCGCTCCAGGAAGAGATCAAGAAGCTTCAGCAGCAACTCAAGAAAGGCGCGGCCAGCGATCTGGCCGGCACTTTCGACAAACTGCTGGCATCCGCGGCCAAGGTTGGCGACGTCAGCGTCATCGTCGGCGAGATTCCCGGCGGCCCGGATGATGCGATTCGCACGCAGGTCGATCGCGTCAAGCAGAAAGCCGGCTCGTCGGTTGTTGTCGTCGGCTGGGTTGACGGCGAAAAAGTGGGCTTGCTCGCGGCAGTGTCCGACGACGTCATCAAACGCGGCATCAAGGCCGGCGATCTCATCAAGCAAATAGCGCCGATCGTGGGCGGCGGCGGCGGGGGTCGTCCCAACATGGCCCAGGCCGGCGGCAAGGACCCCGCAAAGCTTGGCGACGCGCTGACCCAGGCACGGAAAACCGTGGGCGATCATCTGGCGAAATAATAGTTTAGCCCCGCCTCGTAGAGGGAGGTGCTGAATGTCGCGCGGTTGTAGGTGTCACCCCCCCGCCTCTGCGAGGCGGGGCTAAACAACACGATGGTGAACAATGCGATTGCCCGTCAATCAAATCCCTACACGGCTCGCCATCGTTCTCTTCCTGTACGTCGGCTTCACCTGGCTTGGCGTGGCTTCCCATCGGGATGCCTCGTCCAATAACGCCGCGACCGAGTTCTACTTCCATCACGATCACATCCTCGGCACCTCGCTCGACCTCTGGATCACCGCCACGGACGAAGCCGCGGCTGACAGGGCGGAGCAGGCGATCCTCGCTGAAATCGAGCGCCTGCGACGCATCTTCAGTCTTTACGATCCCGATAGCGAACTCAGTCACCTCAATCGCACGCGCGAGCCGATGATCGTTTCGAATGAAATGATTGCGGTTCTTCGGCAATACGAAATCTGGCAAGCGCGTTCGCATGGCGCGTTCAATGGGCAACTCGGCGAGCTGGTGTGTGTCTGGAAGGAAGCGGAGAAATCGCAGCGCGAACCGGAGGCCGCCGCATTGAGCCGAATCGTGCAGCAACTGCGCGAGCCCGGTTGGCGGATCGATGCGGCGAACCGCACGGTCGCGAGGTTGACGGATGAGCCACTCAATCTCAACGCGATCGCGAAGGGGTACATCATTCAGCAGGCGGCGGCTGCGGCACGCGCCAAGGCTGGCTCGTTGCAGTGTCTCCTCTTGAATCTGGGCGGTGACATGATCGGCTGGGGCAAGGACGACGCCGGCGGAGCGGGCTTCGTCATCGGCGTGCAGGATCCGCGCCATCCCGAAGATAACGCGCCGCCGATTGCCCAGGTGCGATTGCAGAGCCACGCCATTGCAACGAGCGGCGGATACGAACGCTACTACACGATCAACGGCAAACGGCACTCGCACCTGTTCGATCCGCGCACGGGCCGATCGGCGGGCGGGGCAGCGAGCGCGACGGTGATTGCGCCTGACAACGTCACTGCGAACGCGCTCGCCACCACGCTTTGTGTTTTGACGCCGGAGGAAGGGCTACAGCTTGTGGCAGCGACGCCGGGCGTCGAGTGTTTTCTCGTAACGAAGGATGGCAAGCAACTGCGTAGCGCAGGATTCGCCGCACTCGAGCTTTCCGGAGTTCCGGTCCAGGACGTGAAAGTGGAAAAAAAACCTGGGGCGTGGCCCGAGGGATATCAGATGAATCTCACGCTCACCATCCCGACCATCAGTGCGAAGAAATATCGTCGGCCCTATGTTGCCGTCTGGGTGGAAAACGCCGACGCCAAGCCGGTGCGCACGATAACGGTCTGGGGCAACAACCCGCGCTGGATCAAGGATTTGCCGCAATGGTGGAAGTTCGCCAAGTACGACGGCGCCTTGGTAAAAGCCGTGAGCCGCGCGACGCGCTCGCCGGGCAAGTACAGCGTCGTCTGGGACGGCAAGGACGACAAGGGGGCTGCTTTGCCGCAGGGGACCTACACGATCTGGGTCGAAGTCCACCGCGAGCACGGCAAGCTGGTGCGCCAGACAGGCAAGCTCGCATGTGGCGCCGAGCCGGCGGCAATCACCCTCGAGAAGAATGCGGAGACCGGCGCCACGCTGATCGAATACGCCAAGAAGAAATCGCCATGACTCTCGCACATCGCCTGCTCTTGAAGTGGGCCCGAACGCTGCACGTTTATCTCACGCTGTTCGGGTTCGTGCTCCTCCTTTTTTTTGCCGTCACCGGCTTCATGCTCAACCACGAAGATTGGTTCAGCCCGAGTGAGCCGATCCGACACCAGACTACCGGCAAGATTCCGATAACGCTGCTGGGGGAGAAGCCGAACCGGCTTGCCATCGTCGAAGTATTGCGCAAGGATTTCGCCGCCCAAGGGGAATTGAATTCGATCCAGGATGAAAAAGAAGAGGAACCGATCACGTTGATTTTCAAAGCGCCGGGCCGATTCTCCGAGGCGACCATCCAGCGTGAGGATGGCGACACCATCGTGAGCCATGAGACACGTGGGTTTGTGGGCCTTTTTCTGGACCTGCATCGCGGCAAGGACAGCGGCCTGGCGTGGAGCTTCGTCATCGACGGCGTTAGTATCCTGTTCGTCATTGTCGCCATCACTGGTTTGATCCTTTGGTCGTCCTTACGCAGCCGGGCGCAGTACGGCATCGTGGTGATGCTGCTAGGCCTGGCGATCGGCCTGGCGGTTTATTTTGCCTATGTGCCTCGGTAACCTTCTTGCCGCGAAATAATGGGGAACGCTTTGACGAGGAGGCCCCATGAACGCCGACCAGAACCCGCAACTCGAAACGGATCCGCGCTTCCCGTCCGGGCCGTGGACTGGGTACTTCCTGCAGAAGGAAATCCCCGGCAAGCACACCATGGAACTGCGTCTTACTTTCCAAGCCGGCAACATGACCGGCGAAGGACGTGACCGCGTCGGGCAGTTCCTCATCAAAGGCCAATACAATCTGGCCGACGGCAAATGCTACTGGACCAAGAAATACCTCGGCAAGCACGACGTCTTCTATCAGGGCTACAACGAAGGCAAAGGTATCTGGGGCACGTGGGAGATTGGTTACCCGAACCTCGGAGTTGTGCAACGCGGCGGTTTTCACATCTGGCCGGAAGGATTGGGAGATCCGACCAACGAGTACTTGGCCGCAGAAGCCGACTTGCCGGCGCCGAAGGAAGAGCGCATCGCCGTTGGCGCCACGTCGTGATTTCTCAGGCGTCGCCTACCCACATCTAATTGAGGTAGTAATGTGCTTGCCGCTTCGGCTTCGGAATCCGATAACCTCGGCAACTCGGTGCAGTGCCGCGATTTTCATGAAAAATGATGTTCTCGTTTAGCGTTCGCGGGGCGGCTTGCGAGCGCTAAACAAGGATGGGTTTCACGACGACCTTGCGCAACGTTTCGGCCGCGCGCTCGGCCTGTGGCTTGGACACATCGAGATGCGTACACATGCGAATCTTTTGCGCTCCGGCGGTATGAACGAGTACGCCCTCTCGCTTCAAACGCGCCGCGATGTCCTTGGCGCTACCCAGGGACGGCGCGATCCGGACCCACACCAGGTTCGTGTCCACGTCGGTCGGTTCCAGTGTCATCCCCGGCGTGTCAGCGACGGCCCGTGCGAGGATTTGCGCGGTGCGATGGTCGTCCGCCAGGCGTTCGATGTTATGGTCCAGCGCATAAAGGCAGCCGGCCGCGATGACGCCGGCCTGACGCATGCCGCCGCCCAGGAGCTTGCGCGTGCGCCGGGCCTTGGTGATGGCTGCCTTGGGGCCAGCCAGCGCGGAGCCGACGGGTGCGCCGAGCCCTTTGCTGAAGCAAACCGAGACGGTATCGAAATGCTTGGCCCATTCGCGAGCGGCGATGCCGGTGGCGACGATGGCGTTCCACAGCCGGGCGCCGTCGAGGTGCATGATCAAGCCGTTCTTCCACGCCCATTGGCTGATCGCTTCGATTTTTTCGATCGGGTAGATGCGGCCGCCGCCGCGGTTGTGCGTGTTCTCCAGACAGACGAGCCGGGTCTTGACAAGGTGGACATCGTCCGGGTTGCGGATCTTGTCTTCGAGCTGGCTCAAGTCGAGGATGCCGAAATCGCCGTCGAGCGTTCGGCAGGTGACGCCGGAGAGGATGGCCGGGCCGCCCCCCTCGTAGTTGTAAATATGGCAATTGACATCACAGAGCAGCTCATCGGCCGGCTGCGTATGGATGTTGACGGCGAGCTGGTTCGACATGGTGCCCGACGGGACATACACGGCTGCCTCTTTGCCGAGCAGATCGGCGACCCGTTCTTCGAGCATGTTGACCGTGGGGTCGTCGCCGAAAACGTCGTCGCCGACGGGGGCCTCGGCCATGGCGGCGCGCATGCCGGCGCTGGGGCGGGTGACGGTGTCGCTGCGGAGGTCGATGATGGGGGTCATGACAACTTCCTCAGCCGCTTGCGGCTTAGCGTTCGCATGGCGCCACGCGAGCGCTAAGCCGCAAGCGGCTGTTATTGTTGCTTGTTCTGCAAAAACCAGCGGTCGCCGATCTTCTTGAGAAAAACCTTGCGGGCCGGGATCGTCTCCACCGTGCCGACGGCGATGCCTTCGTCTTCCTTCCATTCGGCCAGCTTGGCAAAGGTTCGCAAATCCTTGACGATCAGCGGATCATTCTGGAAGTAAAGGGTCGTCTCGCGCGCCAGCCGATCGAAGGCGAGCAGGCGTTTGCCCTCTTCCTTGCCGAGCGGGAAGTCGTCTTTATATTGATCCACCCAGTAATCGACGTAGATGGCGTCGGCCAAATGGGCGAGCAGGTAATCCACTTTCTTGCGTTCCAGTGCCTTGGCAATCGAGTTCATCGCTTCCTTCGGCGTTTGCTGCGGGAAGGTGATGTCATCGGCGTCGAAGCCGAACCGGCGCGGCGCCTTCTTTTTCACTTCGTCCTGCGCCGAGGAGGCCGCGCACAGGATAACGAATGCGAGGGTTGTAATGCACCGTACCAGGCGGCTCATGTTTCGTTCTCCCATGGGGTGGACATCCTCTCGCGTGAATCACTCCACCACGCTAGAATAGCATCAAGAGGCCGGCGTTGAAATAGCGTATTTTCCACAGGTTGTGGCACGGTCTCCCGACCGTGCCACCGGGCCGCTCGGGCGTGGCACGGTCAGGAGACCGTGCCACAACAGAAGTGACGGTTCACATGGCAGGCAACACGTTCGGACATCTGTTTCGCGTCACCACGGCCGGCGTCAGCCATGGGCCGGGCTATCTTGTCATCATCGATGGCTGCCCGCCCGGCTTGCCGCTCAGCGTGGACGACCTGCTCCCTGACCTGCGCCGCCGTATGCCAGGTCAATCCAGCATCGTCTCACAGCGCAAGGAAGACGACGCCCCGGAGATCTGGTCGGGCGTCTTTGAAGGGAAGACCGACGGCACCTCCATAGGCATTCTCTTCCACAACAAGGACCAGCGCAGTCACGACTACGGCGACATCAAGGACAAGTACCGGCCCGGACACGCCGACTTCACCTTCGATGCCAAGTACGGCTTGCGCGACTACCGCGGCGGCGGACGATCGAGTGCGCGCGAGACCCTCTGCCGGGTCGCCGCCGGCGCGATCGCCAAGAAGATCCTCGCCCAGCATGGCATGTGCATCCTCGGCTACGTCAAGCAGGTCGGTCCGATCGTGGCGGCGATTACCGATCCGACACAGATCACACTGGAGCAAGTCGAGGCGAACGAGGTGCGCTGCCCCGATCCAGCGAAGGCAGTTGAGATGAAGGCACTGATCGAAGAGGTCCGCAAGGACTGCGATTCGATCGGCGGCGTCTGCGAACTGGTCGCGGTGGGCGTGCCGCCAGGATTGGGCGAGCCGGTCTTCGACAAGCTGAAGGCCGATTTGGCGAAGGCGCTTTTGTCGCTCCCCGCCGTAACGGCGTTTGAGTACGGCGCGGGCTTCGGCGTAGCGACCTTGCGCGGCAGTCAGAACAACGATGCCATCATTCGCAAGGCCGACGGCAAGATCGGCACGGAGACCAATCGCCACGGCGGCATGCTGGGCGGCATCTCCAGCGGCGAGCCGATCATTTGCCGGGTCGCGTTGAAGCCCACCAGCAGCCTGCCGAGGCCGCAGCGCACCGTGACGAAAGCGGGCGAGCCGACGGAGATTGCCACGAAAGGCCGCCACGATCCGTGTTTGCTGCCGAGGTTCGTGCCGATGGGGGAGGCGATGGTTGCTCTGGTGTTAGTCGATCATTGGTTGCGTTTTCGGGCGCAGTGCGGGTAGCGATCTTCGTTTAGCGCCCGCCAGACGCCTTGCGGGCGCTCAACGGGGAGTTGCAACCATTACCCTTGCACACGCGCGCGAATCACCGCCTCCAGTTCCGCAATCGCCACCCGTTCCTGCACCAGCGTATCGCGATCGCGGATCGTGACCGTCTGATCCTGTAACGTTTGGCCATCGATCGTCAAGCAATACGGCGTGCCGGCTTCGTCCATGCGGCGGTAGCGGCGGCCAACGGCGCCGCTGTCGTCGTAGAAGACGTTGAAGCTCTTCTTCAGGTCGCGATAGACCTTCTGCGCGATGTCCGGCATGCCGTCCTTGTTCACCAGCGGGAAGATCGCGGCCTTGTACGGAGCGAGCCGCGGGTGCAGTTTCAACACCACGCGCTGGTCCCCCTTCACTTCCTCCTCGCAATATGCCTCGCACAGAAAGGCCAGCGTTGCGCGGTCGGCGCCGGCGGATGGCTCGATGACGTGCGAAATGAAACGTTCCTTCGTCGCTTCTTCGAAGTAGGACAGGTCCTTGCCGCTCCCCTTGTATTTCGGCTTGCCATCGGGGCCTTGCTCGACAACGAGGTTGTCGCCTTGCCGAACGAGCTTGCCTTCTTGATGACTGCGCAGATCGAAATCGCCGCGATGGGCGATGCCTTCGAGCTCGCCGAAATCGCCAGCCGCGAGGAACGGAAACGCATATTCGATGTCGGCGGTGCCACACGAGTAATGGCTCAACTCTTCCTTGTGGTGATCGCGCAGCCGCAGGCGTTCCTGGGCGAGGCCGAGGTTCAGGTACCATTGATAGCGGCGATCGCGCCAGAACTTGTACCAGTCGGGTGAGGTCGCGGGCTTGCAGAAGAATTCGATTTCCATCTGCTCGAATTCTCGCGAGCGGAAGGTGAAGTTTCGCGGCGTGATCTCGTTGCGAAAGCTCTTGCCGACCTGACCGATGCCGAACGGGATCTTGACGCGCGAACTGTCGACGACGTTCTTGTAGTTGCAGAAGATGCCCTGAGCGGTTTCGGGGCGCAAGAATGCCGCGTCCTCTTCGCCGCCGAGTGCGCCGATGATCGTCTTCATCATCAGGTTGAATTCGCGTGGCTCGCCGAGCGTGCCGAGCGATTTGGCGTCAGGGCCAAGAACCGGGGCGAAATCCTTGACCGCGGTCAGGCAGGCGAGGTCACCTTCCCACTTCAATTCCTCCACGTTCTTGGCGCGGAGGTTGAAGAATTTGAGAGCCTTCTGCTCGGTCTCCTTGGTTCCCTCTTCACCCGGAGCGGCGACGGCGACGAAGATACGCTGGCCTTTCGCCTCCACCCAGCGGCCCCATACTTGATCGTAACGGTAGCGTTTCTTCGACTCGTTGCATTCGACCTTGAAGTCATGGAAAAGATCATAGTGTCCCGAGCATTTCCAGACTTGGGGATGCATGATGATGCTGCAATCGAGCCCGACCATCTCGAACGGCGACGGAGCGCCGGGCAGAACGCCGATATCGTCATGGGCCTGGACCATATCTCGCCACCACGCCTCCTTGATGTTGCGCTTCAACTCGACGCCCAGGGGGCCGTAGTCCCAGAAGCCGTTGAGGCCGCCGTAGATTTCGCTCGACTGGAAAATGAAGCCGCGGCGTTTGCAGAGCGAAACGAGCTTGTCCATTTTGGACATGTCCATGGCGTGGTCCTCTTGGCCGCTTGCACGTTGCGAATGCTACGCCGCAAGCGGCAAAATCGGGAAGTTATTGTTCCGCAAGACATCTTATTTCACGGATAATACAAAGACAGAGAACAATTTTCTTTCGCAGGTTCGCAACCGATGGCGAATACGATCCCATGTCCGAATCCGGTATGCACGCACGATTTCAGCCTCGCCGAGGTTCAGTCGGCTGCACAACTGTTGTGTCCGAAGTGCGGCTTTCGGATGCAAGGCCTCGCTCCCGCGGCAACCAAGCCTGCAGCCCCCGCACCCAAACCTGCCGCACCGAAACCGACGGCGCCGGCTAAACCGGCGGCAGCGGCGCCCGCGAATTCTGTCCCCGTGGTCGCTCAGCCGATCACGCCGTCGGCGGGCCGCAAGGTCGCGCAAGCCGTGGCTGTGCCTGTCGCTCCGAAGCCTGCCGTTGCCATGCCAGTTCCGCCCACGCCGAACATGGAAATCGCGGCCAGCGCGCCGCCTCTAGCGTCACTGCCCATTAACGACGGATCGATGCCCGACGCCGCGGTCTTTGATCCCGCCGGAGGCACGGGACCGCTCGTCCGTACCCCGACCAAACCCAAACGGAAGACGAACTGGCTGCGCGTGCTCCTCATCGTCTGTGCCGTCGGGTTTGCGGCCAGTGTCGTGATTGTGGCGTTTGTCTCCGTCCTCTGGTTATTCCTGGGCTCGGAAGGGTTCGCAGGGCTAGGGAAGCTGGACGGAGACATCTACACGGGCCTCTTACGCGGCCAGAAAGGCGAGAGCGAAAAAATCTACAAGCTCGCGTTAGCGCGCAAGGACTGGACCACGGACAACGAAATCCTCGCTCGCATCCAGGCGCCGGGCGC
>SHZY01000210.1 GCA_009692065.1 Gemmataceae bacterium | reverse complement strand
GCAAACCGAGCTTGGAGTTCCTTAAACTGTTGTTCCAGCCTGGCGCATCCTGCGCACGGTAGCGTCCCTGCGGTCGTCATAACGCGACATGATAAGCAGTGGCCGAAAACCGGGCAAGCCGAAGCCAGCTGCCCGTGAAGGGCTACAGAATTTCGATGTCTGTTCGATTACGTTGGTGCCACCGAGGGGCCGCGCACATTTAGGGCATGCCGCAGCTTGGTCGGAAACTTCGGTCCCGCAGTCGGCACACGTAATTAGCGCCATGGTAGACCACACTCTTGTAATCATTTGCTCACGGCAACAAATCACTCACCCGGCACTCGAAGCCCGGCAGCACGTCTTCGCCGGTCACGGTTGCTGATTCGTGCAGCAATCGCCCTTCGTCCGGCATGCGGTAGACGGTCAGCGTGCGGTCTTCCGACGCGATCACCCAGACGATGCGGACCCCTTTGGCGAAATACTCCTTCAACTTGGCGCGAATTTGCTTGGACGTGTTGCTCGGAGACAGGACCTCGACCAGCATATCGGGCGCGATCTCGATGTAGCCGAGGGGAACCACCGGCAGGCGCTCCTTGGACCAATATGCTACATCTGGGCCACGCACGCTATCAGGACTGCGTTCCGTGATGAAGCCAGTATCGTTTGACGTCACGGTTCCCCGGTCGTTCTCCTTGACAAAATTACCGAGCTGACGGCCTGCATTGTTGCAAGAAACTCCGTGCATCCCACCAGGCGGCGACATGGTGATAATCTCCCCACGAACTAATTCCTGCTGTGATCCATCCACCGGCTCGGGAAGCCGAAAGAACTCCTCAGCAGTCAGCAGCTTCTGCGCAACGGTTGACATTGGTATCTCCCTCCCTCCGTGGATTCTAACAAACGAGGGCGCCATACTCAAGACCGCACTCGCGGCGCGAGTGGTCTACTCGACCTCCTGCCACTGCCGCACCTTCGCCGAGCCGAGGATCGCGTCAAGCACCAACTGCGTTTCGTAGGCGTTGCGGAAGTCGGGCTGGGCGGGCTTGCCGGTGGCGATGCCCTCAATGAAATCGGCTACCTGGTGGACGAAGCTCGACTCGTAGCCGATTTGCAGGCCGGGGACCCACCACTTGCCCATGTAGGGATGATCGCCGTCCGTGATGTGGAGCTTGTGCCAGCCGCGGATTCGGCTCTCGTCGCGGTGGTCGAAGTACTCCAGACGATGGAGGTCGTGCAGGTCCCACTTGATCGACGCTTTTTCGCCGTTGATCTCGAAGGTGTAGAGCGCCTTGTGGCCACGCGCATAGCGTGTTGATTCGAAGAGGCCCAAGCTGCCGTTCTTGAAATGGCAGAGGAAAGCGCAGGCGTCATCGATGCCGACCTTCTCGGCCTTGCCGGTGAGGGTGTGCGTGCGTTCCTTGATGAAGGTCTCGGTCATGGCACAGACATCCTTGATGCCGCCGTTGAGCCAGAGGGCGGTATCGATGCAATGGGCCAGGAGGTCGCCGGTGACGCCTGAGCCGGCGGCGGCGACATCGAGGCGCCAGAGGCCGGCGCCGCCCTGGGGCAGGTCGGCGGAGATGGTCCAGTCTTGCAGGAAGTTGGCGCGGTAGTGGAAGATCTTGCCGAGCCGGCCCTCGTCAACGAGCTGTTTTGCCAGCGTGCAAGCCGGCACGCGGCGATAGTTGTACCAGACCATGTTCGGCACCTTCGCCTTCTCGACGGCTTCCACCATCTTGAGCCCTTCCGGCCCATCCATGGCGAGCGGCTTTTCGCACAGAATCATCTTGCCAGCCTTGGCCGCGGCAATGGCGATCTCCGCGTGATAATTGTTCGGCGTGCAGATGTCGATGCAATCGATGTCTTTGCGTTCAATCAGCTTTCGCCAGTCGGTCTCGACCGATTCGTAGCCCCAGTTGGCCGCGAACGCTTTGACCTTCTCGGCGTCACGAGCGCAGGCCGCCTTGAGAACGGGCGTCCGGGCGAGGTCGAAGAACTGGCTGACCTGCTTGTAAGCGTTGGAGTGAGCGCGGCCCATGAAGCCGTAGCCGATCATGCCGATGTTGAGGGGTTTCTTTGCCATGGGGTGTTCCTTTCGTTGTTTGGCCTACCGTCACGTCCGCGTTTCGCTTCGCGGCTAACCGTTGGCGTGTTACGTTGATGGTGTGTTTTCGGAAATTGCGGGTGAAATGCAACCAAAATCCGCACGGGTCATGGTGTGGGATCCGTGGCCCGCGAGTCACGGATCGTCAGCCAACCGATCACCGATAAGGCAATCATCTGCACATTCAAGCTCACCGGATTGAACGCAGCCACGAGGAAATGCGGGAATTGAATGGCCCCGCCGATGGTGACGCCGACGAGGATTACGATGGTGAAGCCGATCGGCCAGCGGACGGAAGGAAACCCCGAAAGCACCCACAGGCCGGCGAGGATCTCGGCAACGCCGATGCAGCCAACGATCAGCGGAGCCGATTCGACCGAAGCGCCTCCAGCGTGGATCATTTCAAGTTCGTCGGCGTGCTGGAAAAGCAACTTGGGAACAGCACCGTGATAGATCCAGACGAAGCCAACGACGACGCGGGCGATAAGGTGCACCGAATTTTGTTGAAACGTACCCAATAGGCTACTTCCCTTCCCCCGCCGCGAAATTTTTCAGCCACCAAGTATTCTCCAGGAATTCTACTCGAACCGCCGACAAGAAACGACGGAAGCCGGTCCGAATTTGCTCCGCACGCCCTTCCCCGCTATCTTGCACAGAGGGGAACGTGTGGCCCTCGCCGGGTTTCGCCCGTCCGGGTTTTTCTCCCTTCTCAAGAGAGGTGGTTTATGCGTCGAACGGCTCAAATCCTGGCAATGCTGAGTATGGTCTGCATAGTCGCCTTGACGGGCCGAGCCGGCGAGGACGATGCCGCCGCGATCATCAAGAAGACCAGCAAGGCTCATTTCCCCAAGGGGCTCGATACCAAAAAAGAGGGCGTCCGCACCAAGACCAAGGGCACGCTGCACGTGCAGGGGTTGAAGCTCGACTTCACGCAAGAGGTTTCGGTACATGCCCCCAAGTTCAAGGAAGTCATGGAGCTGGACGTGATGGGCAAAAAGATCGTCGTCACCTCCGTCTACAACGGCAAGACTGCCTGGATCCGCGCCGACGACAAGGACGTCAAGGTCACCGACGAAATCCTCGCCGCCTTCAAGGACGCCGCCCATGGCATGGCGCTCATGCAAGGCGCCTTTGGGAACGACAAGGCTGTGAAGTACTCGCTCTTGGGCGAAGTCAAGGTCAAAGGCAAGGCCGCCATCGGCGTCAGCGTCTCCAAGGAAGGCAAAAAGGACATCAACCTCTATTTCGACAAGAAGACGAACCTCATCACCAAGGTCGAGATGCGCACGCGCGATCTCATGTCCGGCCAGGAAGTGACCGAAGAACGCTACATCACCGAATACCAGGAAGTGGACGGCCGCAAGGTCGCGAAGAAAATCGAAGTGCTGCGCGACGGCAAGGAATTGCTGACCGCAGAAGTGACGGAGGTGCAGATCCTGGAAAAGATCGATGCCAGCGAATTTGCTCAGCCGAAGTAACTCAAACGCCAAGCCCAGGGACGGCCGTCCCTGGGCTTTCGCGCAAGAAACAAGGAATGTCCATGCCTCGCTTCGTTATCCTCGAACACGATCACCCCATCCCGCATTGCGACTTGATGCTGGAAGCAGGCGACGCGTTGCAAACCTGGCGCCTCGCGCAGCCGCCCGAGGTGCAACGCATCATCGAGTCCACGGCGCTCGACGATCATCGCGTCATGTATTTGGATTACGAAGGCCCCGTCAGCGGCAATCGCGGCAGCGTGAAGCGCTGGGACGTCGGCGACTTTACCGAGGAGCAGGAGTCCACGCCGACGGCGCGCTTGCTGAGCATGCAGGGCGCCCGGATTCACGGACACGTTCGGCTCGAACAGATTGATGGCAAGAATTGGCGTTTCGTTTGGCTAACACGTTAGCCGGACGCGCAGGCGAAGGATCGGGCAGAAATCCGTCGCTTGCGCGTCCGGCTAACTGCTTATTTCGCCGCGGCTTTCTTCAGATCTCTCGTTGGATCCAGCGGCGGCAGCGCGTTCTCCAGCGTCCTGCCTTGAATGAACAGCCTGTGCCCCTCCACCTTCAGCGCGGTCATGATCGACGCCGAATGCTGAGGATCGCTGCGCAGGTCAACAATGGCGACCGTATGCCCCTCGTGCCGATACAGCGACACCCGGTAGTTTTGTTTCTGGGCAAATTCGGAAAGCTGCTGCAAGATCGAGCGATTGGAGATCGGCAACGCCCCGGCCCGCGCGCTCAGGAACTTGACGGCAATCACGTTCAGCTCCTTCGGGACCAGCCAGATTTCCAGGTCGTAAGAGATCACCGTGCTCAACGCGCCGGACCCATAGCGGAATGCCAGGCGAACGCGATTGTCATCGAGTGTGACGTTGGGGGCTGAAATCCCGAGCTTGCGCAAACCTTCCGTATCTCCCATTCGATCGAAAATCTCTTCAAAAAAACTGTTGATCTCGGCTTCGGTAACCACGCAGCCCCATGTCTCCTGCTTGCGATTCGCCAGCATCTGTCCAAAGTTGGTTACGAACAATTGCGCCAGCTCCTTGCGGCCCTCGTTGGCCGGAAGCTGCCCCAGGCGATAAAAGCTCGGCTCATGCTTGGCGGCAGCGCCCAACGCAGTCAACGCACCCGCCAGGAAAAGCACCGTCACCGCGCACGACCAATACATTTTGCGTTTCGACATGGCCACCTCCAGCCGTGGCTATAGCTGGACGCGGCATCCAGGTCAACACGGATCGCCTTGCCGACCATTCCACCCAGTTGCTACGATTTCACCATGTTAAACCTCCACGCCCCGACCACTGAGCGCTGGCTGACGCAGGTCTCCGCGAACCTCGACGAGCTGTTGATCGATCACGCCCATTGCGAGAAGAAGGCAGCCGGCGTCGCCATGAATCTGCTCTTCGCCTACGTCGATGAAGTCGAATTGGTCCGCGCCATGTCCGCGATCGTGCAGGAGGAGTTGAACCATTTCCACCTCGTACTCGACTTGCTCGAACGCCGCGGCATCCGCTTTCGCAAGATACCGGCCAGCAAGTACGCCGGCCGGCTGCACGCCCTGGCCAACAAGCAGGAACCGATGCGCGCCGTCGATCGGCTGCTGATTGCCTCGCTAATTGAGGCACGCTCATGTGAACGCTTTGGCCTCCTCCGCGATCACCTGGCCGACCGCGAACTCGCCGATTTCTTCGGCAGCCTGTTTGAATCCGAAGCAAGGCATCACAGCACCTACGTTCGACTCGCAAAGCTGTTCGCATCGGAAGAGCGAGTTGCCTCGCGACTCGAAGAGTTGGCGCTGGAAGAGGCACGGATAATCGAGCCTGGCGAGGATTTGCCGCGGGTTCACAGTTGACCCGGGCGCTGAATGCGTTATCGTGAGGCGAAGTCCAATCACCTCGACAAGGGGTCCGAGCCATGATTCACACCCTACGGTTTCTTGCGATCGGCGTGGCGCTGTTCGCCAGCCTTCCTACATCGCTTTGGTCGCAAGAGAAAGCCAAACGCCCGCCCAACGTCATCGTCATCTACGCCGACGACATGGGCTACGCCGATCTCGGCTGCTTCGGTGTCAAGAAGATCAAGACGCCCAACCTCGACCGCATGGCCAAGCAAGGCGTGCGCTTCACGAGTTTTTACACCTCCCAGGCCGTCTGCTCCGCATCGCGCGCCTCCTTGATGACGGGCAAATATTCCAATCGTACAGAAATCCTCGGCGCACTCGGGCCGGCCAGCAAGAACGGACTCTCCAAGGAGCACATGACCATTGCCGAGGTTCTCAAGGCTCTCGGCTATGCGACTGGCATCATCGGCAAGTGGCACCTCGGACATCTGGCCGAGTTTCTGCCGACGCGGCGCGGTTTCGATGAATACTACGGCCTGCCGTACTCCAACGACATGTGGCCCCGCCATCCGACTTCGAAGTTCCCTGACCTGCCGCTGATCGATGGCGAGAAGGTCATCGCCAAGAATCCCGATCAAACGAAGCTGACGACCGACTACACGGACAAGGCGGTGCAATTCATCCGCAAGAACAAAGACAAGCCGTTCCTCCTGTATCTCCCGCACAGCATGCCGCACGTGCCGCTCTTCGTCTCGGAACGGTTCAAAGGCAAATCGGAGGCCGGCCTGTACGGCGACGTGATCATGGAGCTCGACTGGTCGGTTGGCCAAATCCTCGAAACGCTCAAGCAGCTCGAACTCGACGACAACACGCTCATCATCTTCACCTCCGACAACGGCCCCTGGCTTAGCTACGGCAACCACTCCGGCTCGCAGGGCCTGTTGCGCGAAGGCAAAGGCACGACCTGGGAAGGCGGCGTGCGCGTGCCGTTCATAGCCCGCTGGCCCGGCAAGATTCCCGCCGACAAGACGCAGGACCAGCCCGCGATGACGATCGATTTGCTGCCCACGATCGCACGCTTCACCGGCGCCAAGCTGCCCGTGGGCAAGCTCGACGGTAAGGACATCACGCCGTTGCTTCTGTGCGAGCCGAACGCGAAAAGTCCGCACGAAGCCTACTTCTTCTACTGGAACAACGAACTGCACGGCGTCCGCGCCGGCCCGTGGAAGCTCTACTTCCCGCGCACCTATCGCACCATGATGGGCAACGACCTTGGCAAAGACGGCAAGCCCGGCCTCTACAAGAACGTGAAAGCGGGTCTGGAACTCTTCAACCTCGATGACGATCTGAGCGAGCGCACCGACATCGCCGCCCGGCAGCCGGACGTGGTGCGGCGTTTGCAAATGTTAGCGGATCGTATGCGCGACGATTTGGGCGACTCACTCACGAGAAAAAAATGAACCACGGGGGAAACGGGGAGCACGGGGAAGAAAGAGAGGTTGGTCCGTCTTCTCTTCCCCCGTGCTCCCCGTTCCCCCCCGTGGTTAATTTGCCTTTTTTGCCTTCCAGATGATTCCGTCATACGCGTAATGCAACAGCGACACCAGCAGCGTCATCAGTTGCCAGGCGTAGACCGATTGCGCGTTGACGAAGTAGTTCACGGCTCCAAGCACTGCCATGAACACGACGACGGCCAGCCCGGTGCGCGTGATCTGATAGTGCCAGATGCCGGTGGTGCGTTTTTGCACGGCCCAGTTGCATATCGCCCGGTATTCGACAGCATGGAAAATGGCGCCGGCGAAAAAAAAACGCGATCATCCACGGTGTGTTGCCAAGCAGAATCGCAAACAACTGAGCCCCATACAACGCGATCACGCTGCCGATGTAGAGCAGCCGTCCCAGGCACTGTGGGCGAAATGCACCCGCCTCGCGCGCCAAGAGAAGAATCGCGGGAATGAATACGAGCGGATCGACCCAGACGAGCCAATCGGGAATCCAGCGGAGATTCTCGCCGTACTCCAATGCCGCCCCGATGTGGATGGCGAAGCTGAAGAAGACCCACAGCACCAGAACGCGGATCGCCATCTTCTCGAACTCGGCATGTTCTGCGGTCTGCTCTGGCCGAGCCATGCCGCCATAGATGCGTGAGATGCCCGCATGCTGGGCGGCAAAGTGCCAGGCGTTCCAGATGTAGTCAAGCATCATGAGCAGCATCAGCGAGCCAGCGGCATAGGGCACGAAGGCCGCGCCGCCTAGCAGCCCGTTGAAAAACGCCTCTTGACAGGCATGGTATGCTGTTGCCCAGATGTTGGGGATATCAACGTACCGAAGACCAAGGAGTCACGATGGCTCTGGGCAAACGAAAACGCGAAGAGCAAGGGCTGTGGATCGCTACCACTG
>SHZY01000209.1 GCA_009692065.1 Gemmataceae bacterium | reverse complement strand
CGCCCACAATCGTCTTTGGCGCTCATCCAACGACGAAGCCAGACCTTCGAACCGTTGGCGTATCGCAGCCTCCATGCTTGCGCGTCGCATGGAGCAGGTGTATGAAACATCTGCGAAGTTGTAACACTAATTAACGGACGGCCCCTTAGATCAGCGCACGCGCGGGTAGTACAGCGCCAATCGATCCGGCGACACGCCGCCGAGCGCCAGCGCGGTCAGCGTCCAGTTGCGCAAGGTCTGCCGCACCAATCCTTCCTGCTGCCAGCGCCTCGCTGAAACGTGGATTGCCTTCCCTACCACCACAACTCGCCCGCGGCGCGCCAACCGCCGGCTAAAAAACACATCCTCCATGAAGCTAATCGGCGGGAAGCCCCCCAGGCGAAAAAAATCAGCGCGGCGCAAGAACAGACCTTGATCGCCGTACACAACGTTGGTCCAGCGCACCCGCGCCGTCGCGCAGGCGTCGATCGAGCGGAAGCCCCAACCGTCGGCATCGACTCGCATCGAGAAGCAACCGGCAATGGCGCCCGGCCTCGCAAGGGCTTTTTCAATCGCCGCGACAGCGCCTGCTTCGAGCCGGCAGTCGGCGTGAAGTAAGAGCAAGGAATCGCCGCAGGCCGCAGCCGCTCCAGCGTTCATCTGGAACGCCCGACCCGGCTCCGATGTCAGCACGCGATCGGCATCTTTCGCCAGCGCCACCGTTGCATCGGTGCTGCCGCCGTCCACGACGATGATCTCGTGCGGCTGTTGCGTGCGCAGCAGCCGAATCGACTCGGCAATGCAGCCGGCTTCATTCCAGGTTGGAATAACAATGGATACGCTCATCGATTGTTCATCCAAGCCCGAGCGCCGGCGAAGGGCCCCTCGCTGACGCTCGGGCTCGGAACCTTCTTTTCTTTCGATTCCACACTAAAATCATCCGCATGACCGCCGATGACAACCAGCCCTGGTACAATGCCGGCTTGCGTTTCGAATGCACGATGTGCGGCAGATGCTGCACAGGGGCGCCTGGTTTCGTCTGGGTCAGCGATGAAGAAGTTGCCACCATCGCCGAGTTTCTGCACGAACCGCTCGAGCAAGTAACCGCCATGCACACGCGCATCGTCGAGCGCGGCCGCAGTTTGCGTGAGAGTGCGAACGGCGATTGTGTGTTTTATGACAAGCAGGCAGGCTGCACCATCTACCCCGCTCGGCCAGCGCAATGCCGCACCTGGCCGTTCTGGGAAAACAATCTCGCAACCCCGATGGAATGGCAGCACACTTGCGAAGTCTGCCCCGGCTCCGGCCAGGGCGACCTGATCCAGGTCGAGGAAATCACGCGGCGGTTGAATGTTATTCGCCTTTGAAAACTCATTGGTTTAGCCGCGGTTCGTAGACCCTCGCGGGTCTTCGACCCGCGGCTAAACGAGGACCAACCATGCGATACACTTTGGCGATTTTCTTTGTTGTCGGCAGCGCTACCATCGCAACCGCCGACGATTGGCCGCAATGGCTCGGCCCCAACCGCGACGGCGCCTCCACCGAGGTTGTCAAGCCGTGGAAGGGCAAGCTTGCGCCGCTCTGGAAGCAACCGGCCGGCGAAGCTCATGGCGGCCCCGTTGTCGCCAAGGGGAAGGTGTATCTTTTTTTCCGCACCGCCGCCAAAAACGAGGAGACCCTCGCCACCTTCGACGCCGACACCGGTAAACCAGGGTGGACCACTTCCTATGAGCGCAAGCCGACCAATATCGCCTTCGGCAACGGACCACGCAGCGCACCCATCGTCAGCGATGGACGTATTTTCACCTATGGCATCACCAGCGTCCTCACATGCTTCAACGTCGAAGATGGCCGCATCGTCTGGCAAATCGATTGCGCCAAGGAGTTCAAGGCCCCGGGCCTCTTCTTCGGCAGTTCCAGCTCGCCGATCGTGGTTGGAGAAAACGTTCTCGTAAACGTCGGCGCCAAAGGCGCGTCCATCGTCGCATTCAACAAGAACACCGGCATCGAAGCCTGGAAGAAACTGGACGACGGCGCCAGCTACTCGTCCCCCATCGTCATCGGCAAGGGCGAAATCCAGCAGGTCATCTTCCTCACCAGCAAAGGACTCGTTTCGCTCACTCCGAAGGACGGCAGCGTCTTCTGGCAGCATCCCCTCGTTGATCTACTCAGCGAAAGCTCCAGCACGCCGGCCGTCGTCGGCGATATCCTCATTGGCAGCTCCATCACGGCTGGCAGCATCGGCCTGAAGCTCGAACACAATCGCGAGATCCCCGGCGTGTCGAAGGGCTGGGCGAACGGCACTCTGAATTGCTACTTCTCGACGCCGGTTGCGATTGGCAAGGATACACTCTACCTGGTAACAGGCAACAATCCGCTCGCGTTCAAGAAGTCCGCGGCGATCTTGCGATGTGTCGATGCCGCCACCGGCAAGGAACTGTGGAGCCGGGAGAAAAACCCGGTCGGAACCTACCACGCTTCTCTGGTGCGCACCGGCGACGGCAAGCTCCTCCTCGTCGAGGAACCGGGCGACCTCGTCCTCATTGACGCCAATCGCAAGGAATATCGCGAACTGGCACGCAGCAAAATCTGTGGCAACACCTGGGCACACCCGGCACTCGCCAACGGCCGGCTGTACATTCGCGATGGCAAGGAATTGATCTGTGTGGAGTTGCCGAAGTGATTCCGCCGTTTACGTTTAGCGCCCGCAAGGCGCCATGCGGGCGCTAAACGAGGAATCAGTTCACCGTCTTCCCCAGCGGCTCCGCCACTCGCTTCAACGCTTCCAGCAGTTTCTTGAACGCCGCGAAGTCGAGCGTCTGTGCCCCATCCGACGCCGCATGGTCGGGATCGGGATGGACTTCGAGCAACAATCCATCCGCCCCGGCCGCCAGCGATGCCAGCGCCATCTGCGGCACAAACTCGCGATTGCCAACGCCGTGGCTCGGATCGACCATGATCGGCAAGTGCGACAACTTTTTCGCCGGTGGAATGACCGACAGATCGAGCGTGTTGCGGCTATGATCCGAGAATGAGCGAATGCCGCGCTCGCACAGGATGACGTTGTAGTTGCCCCCCGCCATCACGTATTCCGCGGCCATCAGCCATTCTTCAAGCGTCGCCGACATGCCGCGTTTGAGCAGCACCGGCTTTTTCGCCTTGCCGACGCACTTGAGCAGGCTGAAGTTCTGCATGTTGCGCGTGCCGATCTGGATGATGTCGGTCGCCTGCTCGACGGCGTCGGCGTTGTCGGTATCCATGAGTTCGGTGACGATGCCGATGCCCGTTTTTCGCCGGGCGTTGTCAAGAATCTTCAGCCCTTCGAGCCCCATGCCCTGAAACGAATAAGGGCTGGTGCGCGGCTTGTACGCGCCGGCGCGCAGAAGACGCACGCCGTTCTCCATCATGAATTCGGCCGTGCGCAGGATCATCGCCTCGTTCTCGACCGAGCATGGGCCGCCAATCATCGTCAGCGTCCCGGGGCCGATCACCGTTTGCGCTACCTTGATCGAGGTGTCGGCGGGATGCATCTCTCGGCTGGCAAGCTTGAACGGCTTAGTGACGCGGATCAACTCCGAGACGCCCGGCAACACCTCCAGCGTGCGTGAATCGACGGCGCCGACGTTGCCGGTGATGCCGATCGCCGTGCGTGTCGCCCCCGGCATCGGGTGCGGCGAAAGCTTCATGGCACGGATAGCGTCAAGGACATGATCGATCTGACCGTGAGTTGCATGAGTCTTCATGACGACCAGCATGGTGATTCCCCATCAAGCCCCAGGATGAGTTCGCCGCAGGCGAACGATTCCTGGGGGTCGCGATAGATCCTAGAATATCCAGTATATCGCAGCGCATGCTGTCCCGCACCCTCGTTGCACCATGAACTTGACCGACGCTATCCTTCGGTTTTCCGAGCGATCCTTCCCGTACACGGTCGGCAACATCCTGACCGCACTTGTTTTCGTGATGCTGCTCATCCTCGGTGCGGTTTGGATCGCACCGCCGTGTTGGATGGCGCCACCGGCAGTGATCGCCCTTGTCATCATGTTGGCTTTGTTGAATCGCTGCGCTTTTATGCAGATCGTGTACGAAGGGCACGGCGCACGGGCGTTTGGTAATGGCAAATATGCCGAGGCGGAAGTCTATTTTCGAAAATCGTGGGCGCGAGCACAGCTCCTGCTGCCAACGGACCCCGCGCGCTCACGAGTGTTGCGATGGTTAACCCTGGCAACGCAAGCCCAGGGCAACTACGACGACACCGAGACATTTGCTCTCGATTGGCTGGCACAATCGGAAAAGGCCCTTGGTGCCAACCACCCGAACACCCTGGTTGCCATGAATGCGCTCGCAGATGTCTACACTACGCTCGCTCGCTACGGCCAGGCTTTGCCGCTGCTTGAAAAGATCGTGATGGCGCGAGAAACCCGAAAACTCAAGGAACCCCTGGAGTACGCCGACGCACTAGATGCGTTGGGATTTCTTTGGCTCAGTTTAAGGCGGCCCGATAGCGCTGAGCCGTACTTTCGGCAGGCATTCGAAGTCGTGAACCAGCATCTCGAATCGTCTTCGCGCGAGGCATTGAGGATTTGCGGGCACTTCTGCCTTATCCGTGTTCTCACTCGGCCGGATGAAGCGGAGACGCTTGCCGAATCGGCGTTGGCGCACGCGGAAAAGACCTGGCCGGAATCGATGACGAACGCTGATTGCCTTGGCGTTCTCGCAACCGTCCAGAGGTTTCAGGATCGCTTCTCGGACGCAGAGCGGTTGCTGCGGCGATCCCTGGGAATCCGCAAGAAATGCCATCCTCTCAATCTCATGGTTACGCACCAGGATCTGTGCAGCTTGGCAATTGTTTTGCGCTACCAGGGCCACTGGGCCGACGCCGAAGAATGCTTTTGCGAAACGCTTCGACTCAGAGATAAGTATCTCGCGCCGACCGACCTTGCGATTGCCTATGTGCTTGAAGATTACGCGGAACTACTCGATCTCATGAACCGCGCGGCAGAGGCCGACACACTTCGCCAGCGCGCCCGGCAAATCCGCGATTTCCATTCGCAGTTTCGCATCGTGTGATTCACTGTTTCAACACGATTCCGATCTTATCTATGTCAGTTGTGACGGGCTCGCTTACCCACCCCCCTCCCCCGGCATGATGGCCACCTGCTCGTTTTGTCGTCGTAACTCCTTTGTTTTCAACAACAATTAGGCAGGAGCAGGTGGCCACGGGGGTTGGCCACCTGCTCCCAGGCGTGTCACCACTGCAAACATTTCGCATCAAACACCGGCCCCTCGACGCACACGCGTTTGTAATCCCAGCCATCGCTCGTCTTCACCGCCGTCACACAGCTGAAGCAGATGCCGACGCCGCAGGCCATCGGCGTCTCCAGCGACAGATGGCACGGGATGCCGCGCTGGGCCGCCTGTTTTGCCAGAGCGTGCAGCATCGGCTCGGGGCCGCAACCAAAGAGATGTTGCGGAGCGCCGTGCTGTGCGAGCAGGTCGGTGATGAAGCCGTGATGGCCGACGCTGCCGTCGTTTGAGGCGAGATGGACGGCCGCGCCGGCCTTGGTGAAATCCTCGACGCCCGCAGCGAGATCGGCGGAGCGGACCCCATAGTACAGGGAAACCTTATGCGCACGCCGCCTGGCGGGATTTCCAGCGTAGCCGCGCGTACCGAGGAGTTCGCGGATGTGCGCCAGGAACGGCGTCTGCCCGATGCCGCCGGCGACGAGGCCGACGTGTTGATCCCCGGCCGGTTCGGAAAAACCATTGCCGAGCGGGCCCCAAACGTCGACTGCGTCACCCGGCTTCAAGTCCGCGAGCAAGCCCGTCACCTTGCCGACCACCAGATAAGCAACGTCGATGCCGATCGGCTTGCCATGCTCGTCAAGTACGGTGTCGTAAAACGCGAACGGCCGGCCCAAGAGCGGATCGGTGCTCTTCGGCATCCGGATCATCACGAACTGGCCGGGACGAATTGCTTCCGCCAGGGCAGGCGCCTGGAGCCGAATCAGAAAGGTGTTTCGCGCCAGCGAGAAATTCGCAAGCACCGGAGTGTGGTATTGCTGAAAGCTCATCTTATTCCACTTCAGCTTCGACAGGTTCGTGCTTGGCAGCCAATCGCTTCAAGCTCTTGAGTTCCTGGGCCGTCAACTGTCGCGATTTTTTCGGCGCGAGGTTATCCAGCTCGATCGAGCCGATCGCAATGCGCCGGAGCCTGAGTACCTTGTGCAAGAGCTTGGCCAACATGCGGCGAATCTCACGATTCTTCCCCTCGGCCAGAATGATGCGCAGCCAGGTGCTGTTGCCTTGCCTGCGCAGACGCTTGATGCTGTGCGCCTTGACCTGGCCTTCGCTGAGCCAAACGCCCGTGAGCAGCTTGTGAAGATCATCCGGCGACGGCGTACCGGCGACGAGAACGAGATAGGTTTTTTCGACGCCGAAGCGCGGGTGCATGAGCCGATGAGCCAAGTCGCCGTCGTTAGTCAATAACAACAGACCTTCGCTGTCCTCGTCGAGTCGGCCCACGGTGTAGACCCGCTGGCTGATCTGCGGCACTAGATCGATAGCGAGCGGCCGGCGGGACGGGTCGTGATTCGTACACAGATACCCGCGCGGCTTGTTGACGAGCCAGTAGACGAACTTCTCGGCCTTCACCGGCTCGCCATCCACGTGGACGTCCTGCTCCGGCGCGACACGCGTCGCCAGGTCCTGAACGACCCGGCCATCAATGCTGACGCGGCCAGCACGAATCAGTTGCTCGCAATGTCGCCGCGAACCTACGCCGGCGTGGGCCAGATGTTTGTTGAGACGGTCCATACAAATATCGGTCGGCTGTTAGCCCGACATCATCCTCCAAGTGAATCCTTGAGTATCTGCAACTGCTGCTTAGTATACTGCAATGTCTCCTGCACTTGTTGCATCTGCGTGCGCAGGGCGGCGATTTCCTGCTTCGCCTCCTGCAAATCGCTCTCGAGTTCCGCGAGTTGACCGGAGCTGCTGGACACCGCCGGGGCCGCTGCCAGAGTGTCCTCGACGCGCGCTTGCGACTTCAGCATCTCCACTTCTTTTGGTGCGTGGAAGCCGTGCGTGATGAGCGTGCCGCGCCGCCCTTCGGGGCCAAGGAAAAGCACGAACTTGCGCTCCGCCAACGGCTTGAGCGCCGCCCGTAGTGCATCGAGATCATCAATTGGTTCCATGCGACTCGCGCGCTGGCGCAATTCGCCCTCCGTCTGGGGGCCGCGCAGGAGCAGTTCGGTGACGATGGCCAACTCGATCTTGTTGACGCTCCAGAGGTCGTAGAGGTTGTGCCGCCAGCGCTCGACTCGGCCGCCGTGAATGCGTGTGACATAGCCCCGGGGTTGCAGGGCGGCGAGTGTATTCTCGATATCTTCTTCGGTCAGATTCAGCAGTGGATCGCGATTGCTCTTCTGGTTCGAGCCGGTCATCATTGAATTGAGGCTCATGGGATAGACGTCGGGCGTCGTCTTGGCCTTTTCGACCATGATGCCCAGCACGCGCCGCTCCGCTATCGCCAGCGTGGGCCAACTGGTATTCGTATCGGTGGATGCTTGATTCTCGTCCGACATGTCGGCTCCCTCCCGAAACTTCCGTTCTTCAGCATGGTATTCGCAGCCGGTCGAAATGAAAAGGGGCGGGATCGGGAGGGCGAGGCTCCCGCCAAGCCGAGCGGCACCACTAACCCGAAAAGCGCACCGTGAATTGCCAAAAGAGCCTTTGGTTGTAGATAAGTTGCAGCTGAATATGAACTTGCCACAACCAAAGGACTCAAGATCATGATGACAGGCTGTCTGGAACAACTTGCGCTTTGGGACCTCGGTCCGCAACAGGTCACCGTCACTTTCCAGGGCGGACGCTTGGTGTCCGATGCCGGCCTGCTCGCCATGCGCATGCT
>SHZY01000208.1 GCA_009692065.1 Gemmataceae bacterium | reverse complement strand
GCAGCCAACAGGCGGCGATCCTGTGCAACCTGGCGCTCGCCTGCCGAACCGCCGGGCTGAATGAACTCGGCGAACAACTGTGGTCCAAGGCGCGCGGCTGGCAACCACACGAGACCGAATCGCTCGCCCTGTTCCTGAACACGCAGCTCACCTACGGCGCCGGCTATCGCGATTGCCGGGCGACGGCCAGTCGGCTGCTCGCCCGCCGCAGTGGAACCATCTGGTATCACACGCGCGATACCTCGTGGGCGATTGAGGCGCTCGCCAACATGCTCGGTTTTGTGCCCGAGCGAAATGCGGTGCGCCAGGTCGAGGTGACGTTGGCCGGCAAGACGGTCCTCAAGATCCAGGACGCAGCCGAGCTGAAAAAGATGACCTGGCGCGTCCGCCTGACCGCCGACCAGTTGCCTCTCAAGGAGGCGATGGAGATTCACCTGAAATCCGACAGCGACGAGACGATCTACGTCGCCGTAAGGGCCACCGGCGTGCAGCGCCTCGACGAGATGAAAGCCTCCGGCACCCGCCTCAAGTTGGAGCGCCACCTGGAGACGCTCGAAGGCGAACCTATCAAGGGGCCGGCTCAAGGTCGGGCAGGTCGTGCGCGTGCGTCTGCGGCTCGATCTGCTCGACGCCGAGCAATATCTACTGATCGAGGAACGCCGGGCCTCCCTGTGCGAATTCGCCGACGACCGCATCTCCGGCTCGTCGGCGCGCTGGGCCGTACGCCAGGAATTCCGCGACGATCGGTTGTGCCTGTTCTTCACGTCCCTGTCGGCCGGCACCCACGAAATCGTCTACTACCTCCGCGCCGAAACCCCCGGCCTATGCACCGTGCTGCCGGGCTGCGCGTACCCGATGTACAACGCCAACACCCGCGGCGAAACGGCCGCCACCAAGATGGGAGTCAGTGGTCCGTAGTCCGTAACGACAATCGAATCGCTTGAATATACTGGACTACTGACCACTGACCACGGACTACGTCGCAAGGACGCTCATGGCCCCAGAAGCGATTCACTTTCTGACGATCCCGCCGTCGCGCGAAGTCGCCGAGCAGGACCTCTTGCCTCCGTTGCGCGACTGGTTTGCTTCTACTTTCGGCCAACCAACGGCTGCGCAGCGCGGCGCCTGGCCTGCCATCTTGACCGGACAAAACTTGCTCTTGTCCTCGCCGACCGGCAGCGGCAAGACACTCGCGGCTTTCGTGCCGATCTTGAATCGACTCATTACCGAGCCAACGGCCGGATTGCGGTGTCTCTACGTCGCGCCGCTCAAAGCACTTTGCCGCGATGTGCGCGTGAACCTCAAGGAAGCCTGGCGGTCGCTGCGCGAAACCGGCGCGTTCCCGGACGCCGACCTGCGCATCGGCTTGCGCACCGGCGACACCTCCTGGCGCGTCCGCCAACGGCAACTCAGCGATCCCCCGACGATCTTGCTGACCACGCCCGAAAGCCTGGCTCAAATGCTGACTCAGCCCACCGCGCGCCAACTCTTCGGCAACCTTGGCTGGGTGATCGTCGATGAGATCCACGCCCTCGTCGGCAACAAACGCGGCGCCGATCTCACAATCAGTCTCGAACGCCTTCTAGCGTTCTTGGGAGGCGGCCCGCAGCGCATCGGCCTGTCCGCAACTTGCACGCCGCTCGCCGCGGTGGCCGAGTTTCTCGTCGGCGCCAATCGTCCATGCACGGTGGCTGCGGTGGCTGACGTGACCGAGAAGCAGTTCGTCATCGAGCCACTCTTTGAAAACCTCGCATACTCGCCCGGCTGGATGTCAGCGCTGCTGGACCGACTGGACGCAGAGTTGGCGTCCAACCGCACGACGCTGATCTTCGCCAACACGCGCAATCTGGCCGAACGATTGACTTGGGCACTGCGCCGCCGCTACCCCGAGCGCAGCGACGAAATCGCCGTGCATCACTCGGCCCTCTCGGCCGCCCGGCGGCGCGGGGTGGAACGTCGCTTGAAGCAAGGCCGGCTGTGGGCCGTCGTCAGCAGCACCAGCCTGGAGTTGGGCATCGACATTGGCTCCGTCGATCTCGTCGTCTTCGTGCATCCCCCCGGCGCGGTGGTGCGCCTCTTGCAACGCGTGGGCAGGTCCGGCCATCGCCCCAACGAGCCGCGCCGCGGCCTGCTGTTGACGGCCTCACCCAGCGAATTGCTGGAAGCCGTCGTCACCGTCGGCAGCGGGCACGACGGCCAGATCGAACCGGTGCGCGTGTTGCAAGCCCCACTCGATGTGCTCTGCCAACAAATTGTCGGCATTGCCATGGCCGGTGTGGCGTCGCCGCACGCGACATTCCATCTCATTCGGCGCGCCCTGCCCTACCGCGATCTTGCCTGGAGCGATTTCCAGGATTGCCTCGACTATCTTTCGGGCCGCCATCAGGATGGAACAGACTGGCTGCCGGCTCGCTTGCGCTGGGAGGGCGAGGCTCCTGCCGAGCCGAGAACGCAGGCTCGGCGGGAGCCTCGCCCTCCCGGCAGCGACGCAGATTGCTTCACCATCGCCGACGCGCGCACCGCCAAGTTCTTACGCCGCAATCTCGGCACGATTTTGACCGAAGACGCCTGCACCATTCGTCTCCGCGAATCGCCGGAGGAAGACGCAACAGCCAAGGCGCTCGGCGAGGTCGATCAGATTTATGCCGAACGGCTGCAACTCGGCGACCGCTTCGTCCTCGATGGCCGCTGCCTGGAATTGAAACAGCGCGACGCGGCCTCACTGGTGGTCGAGGAAGTCATTGGCCGTCCGCAAATTCCGCGCTGGCTAGGCGCGGGCGTACCGATGCCCGGCGACCTGGCACGCCGCATCTTCGTCTTCCGTGTGCAGGCAGGCGAAACGCTGCGCGACGGCGACGCCTCCTTCCACGCGTGGTTGAAGCATGACTATCTAATCGATGATTCGGCAATCGCAGCGCTCGCACGCCACTTCCAGGAGCAAGAAACGGTCAGTGAGATTCCAACGCTAGCGGCCCTGTCGATCGAATGCGTCGCCATGCAATCTTGCACGGAGTACTTCGTGCACACCCCCCTGCCCCGTGCGGTCAACGAAACGCTGGCGCGCGTGCTGCTCCACCGCTGGACCCGCACGCACCGGAAGGACACCATGGCGCTCGCGGCGGATCTCGGCATCTACCTGATGACGTTCGATCCGGCGCCGATCGCGCCGGAAGCCTGGCGTGCGGACCTCTCGGCGGTGCGGTTTGCCGACGACTTCCGGGAACACCTCCGCACCGGTGAGCTCTTGCAGCAGCACTTCGCGCGGGTGGCGCAGACCGGCCTGATGGTGCTGCGGCACCCCGCCGGGCGCAATCGCAAAGTCGGCGGCAGGGATTGGTCCGAGCGCCGGCTCTACGAGCAAATCCGCACGCGCTGCCCCGACTTCCTGCTCCTGCGGCAGGCGGAAAGCGAGGCCGTAACGACGACCTGTGATCTCACCGCCGCCAGCGCCTACGTTGAATCGCTTGCCTCGCTGCCGATTCGCGTAAGGCAGTTGGCCCAACCGTCCCCGTTCGGCGAAAGCCTGCTGCACGCCGGGTCGCCGACAAACCCGGCCGAGGCCGAACCAGCCATGGAGTCGGTGAAACTCAAATGACGCGCGTACTCAATGACTGCCGTCTCTTGCCCCATCGTTTCGCGCTTCACGTACCGAGCGCGACCGCCGTCCTGGCCGACGTCCACCTCGGCTACAGCGCGGCACGCCAGCGTCTCGGAGACGCGGTCCCGAATCGCACGGTTGCCGAAGAACTGCTCTCGCTGCACGATGCCGCCCAGACCAACGAAATTCGCGCCCTGGTTGTCGCCGGCGATATCTTCGAGAAAGGCTTCGATCCGCTGCTCTATCAGCAATTCATCGCAGTGCTCGCGGCGCTTGATATCAAGTTGCTTGGCCTGGTCCCCGGCAATCACGATCGCGGCATCGACGCGGTCGCCCAGGATGTGCCGTTGTTTGCTGAAGGCTACGACCTGGCCGGTTGGCGCATCGTGCACGGCGATCAGCCCAGCGCATGGCAGCGCTCGATCGCTGGCCATTGGCATCCCGCAGTGCGCTTCCAGCGCCGCAAAGTTCCGTGCTTTCTCGTCAAGGACGAGCAACTGATACTGCCGGCGTTTTCGCTCGATGCCGCGGGCGTGGACGTTGGCGCCGATCCACGCTGGCGTGAGTGGCAGCGTTATGCGATTTGGGGCGACGACGTGATTCACGTTAACTGAAAAAAAACCAAGGGAGCGGTACGCTTACCCCTGGGTTTGATTCTATTTGCTAATCTGCACCGCTCCATTACCAGTAACGAATGCGCCACCAATCGTGCCCGGTCGGGTTGCGGTGATACCACCAGTTCCCGTCCTCCCAGGTCAAGCTCACCGAGCGCCAGCCCAGCGGCACGCGCGGGAAGGGATACATCGGCCCGATGAACGGGAACTGCTCGTAGTTGTGCGCCTGTGGATAGGCGACGCGCGAGTAGTTGTTGTAAGGTGCAAACGTTGGCCAAGCATAAGGCGGCATCGGCGGCGGCTGCATCGTCGGGTTCGGGCCGAACGGCGCCTGGAAAATCGGCGTCGGTTCAGGCAACTGGCCGTCGATCCGCTCCGGCCCCTTGCCCGGCTTGTTCTTGTCAAACGGCTGCGGGAAGGGCAGCGGGAACGGTATCGGCTGGATGACCTGCGTCGAAACTACGCCCCCTTCCGTCCGCACCTGCACGTAATCCCGCACCATGCCGACGCCCGGCGTCGCACGCACCAGACGCCCCACGATCTCGCGCTGGCTCTCGTCCGCGACCTCGCCCGTCAGCTCCACCACGCCATTCTGCACCGACACATTGACGCGGTAGCGTGCGAGCTGCCCGCTCTCCTGAAGCGTGCGGGCGATTGTCTGCGCCAGAGTCGGCGGCTGATACGGCACAACACCCGGCGAAGCGAGGGGCTTGGCAGCCAGCGGGCCCTGCTGGCCGTATCCGTTCACGGCCCATCCTAGCCACAACGCCAATGCCACGATGAAATACTTGCGTGCGATCACGGCAACGTCCTCCTACTGGTCGGCGGGTCCTCTCTCCTACCCATCAGCAATTCGGCCCACCCAAGAACAATCCGTGCTCTTGAAAGCACATGTGTTTCGCACGGCGGACTCGGCAGATCCCCTACGCGTCGTCAAGCCCGCACACCTCGCACGCTTTTCCGGATTGGTCAATTCGTCGCAACCCTTCCCTTCCAAAACGGCGAGCCAGATTTTTGAACGTGCTCGAATATGAACTCAAGTTCGCCGCCGCGATTGCCGAACCCCAGCGGAGGCGTTGACGCTATTTCCGACCGCCCCTATACTTCAATAGTCTGTCTGCCACGCACCCGTAGCTCAACTGGATAGAGCAATGGCCTACGGAAAGAATAAACCCCTCTAATACCCTGAAAATTCAGGGTTTTTCCATTTTCTGACACCCGATTCGTACCCAGCAAACCCTGCCCGCGGGTGTCAAACGGGTGTCAGATTCCGCGAGCCTCTATTCACTGCTATGCACGAGGCACGCCGACCGTCACGGACGGTGGCCGCCGTAGACAGCGGTCCGTTCCTTTCCAGAATGCATAGGCCGTGATTGTAGACGCTCGGCGGCTGGGCAGCCGGAATGCTTCATTGCTGTCTCCGCGCGGCGGCAGTGAGCCGTCTGCAATGGCAGGTGGCTGGGGCGCCGGCGAGCATTCGGACGATCTGCTTGCGGGCAAGACGCCAGCCATTCAAGATCCGGCAACGATCTGCCCGACTCCTGGCGTCGAGAAACACGGTCGCTTCGCCGGATAGACTTGGATGCGAGCGCATACCCCGTTCCCAACTCAGCACACCCACTTCTTATGGAGGAGAGTGGCGTGGTGATTCTGTTGCGTCCGTTACGCTAACCTGTCCCCTGCTTCTTGCACTTCACGTCAATCTTATGCCGACCGTTTTTTCTCAACTGATTGTGCTTCGTTTGGGACCAGGGCGTACTCTGGGGTGTGCCGGATCGACCACCGGCCCGGAGCCTGGCCAAACTCTCCGCAATCGCTTGCGGGCGAGAACGTCGTTTCGGTACGTGAACGGCATGGCATGGGACTTACCTTTTCACCCAATTTCGACTCAGCGCCATGCACACGGCTCCCGGCCAATAGCGGCCTTCACCGTGCTTTGTGCAACCGGCTGGGTTTGTGTCGCCGGCGGGCTTCCATGTTTCCGTCCTGATGGTGGACGCGGTATCGGAAGAACCTCGGAACCAAACCGTTTCCCCACGTGGGGCAGGCTTCCGTTTTTCGTCCTCGTGGACGTGGTTGTCGTCCGCCTGAACTCGCAACCGAACGTGAAATCTGACCATGCTCGCGCTCGCTCCTCCATGAATGCTTGATTCAGAGAGTCCGGAACGCAGCAACCCAGATGTCCTTCTTGATCACATCAGGCCGCCTGGGCTCCCTTTTCTCTAGTCGGGGTAAAAATCAATCTGTGCCGACCGCTGCCGCCGCTTCACCTTCGGCATCGGCTTGGCTTGCCGTCGTTGTTCGAATTGTTCAAGTGCCTCGGGCGTGATGACGTAGCGAGGCTTGCCGCACAAGGCGGCGCTGGTGTTGATGGCCAGCAACTCGCCGGCCTTGATCCACGAACGCACCTTATCTTCGCCGATGCGATAACGCAGGGCCACGTCGCGGACGGTAAAGCCGCGATGAACCCACCCATCGGCACGTTTCATCGCGCCGGCAGGTTGCTCGCTCAGAAGGTCATCGTGCGTACCCATCATGCCGCTCTTAATCTCTTGGCTTGCTTTCCTCGTTCTTGTCCGTCGGATTCACTTTCTCGTAGCCTTCGTGCTTCCTCCTGTCACCCCGTGGGAGAACGGTGACGCCAAGGCTGAGACCAACCCGCCCCAGCTACTCACCGGTGACATCTCCACTGAAGTGCCTCCACCAATCTGAGAAGGGGCCGCGTTCTTGCGGGCGTGGATTCTTCTCGATATCGAGCAGGCAGGCGTCGAGGAATGCCTGAGGATCGGCAGCAAATATCACAATTGCATCGAGAAGGCCGCTCGGGTCGTCGATCGTCGGCAACTCGCATTTCCAATTCCCATCGAACTTCACAAACGGGATCATTTCCGACTCGGCCACCTCAATATCGCCGAGGTATTCCCTAAGTTCAGCGTTGGAGTCCAAGTCGCCGAACTGGGGGTGGATCCAACGGAAATTGGTCCTTGATTGTATGTTGTCTTCGGGCGCCATGCGCAAGACTCCATCGACCCAGACCACGTGATTACACACAGGCAAGCCGGTATCCGGATTGAAAATAGCCGTCTTGGTATGCCAGTCATATGCAATGTGAGTCGTGCAGTAAGGGCATTCGGACAACATGCGAATCATGGGAGTCTCCTTGGGATGAGGTTGGTGCAGTTCTCGTTTTTCTCCGTGGTTCGATGATTACCAGGCGCACGCTCTCTCGTCTTCTTGTTTACCTCTGCCCGCACCCTTTCAAGTAGCATTTCGTGGGTGCCCGAATCATCGTCAGAGTGCTGGAACACGCGCCAATCCTCTTTGGAGAGGCCCCACCGGGTGCGGAGCTCGTCGTCGCCTCGGGCTATTGCTTCGGCAACTGACTTGTCGTCGAGCAATTTGCAGATCGCTTTGCGCCGCTTGTACGCATAGATTTGCTGTCTGCATTGGGACGAACTAATACCTTCCTCATAAAAGGCCGCATCTACGTCGAATGCCTCGGCTGTCTCGTGCCAGTAGGCGGCCAGAACGATTAGCTCTTCGGTGGTAGCGATGTAGGGGTGTTTTTCGTTTGTGTGGTCACCACCGTTCGTTGCCCAAAAATAGATCGTTTTCTTCTTCATTGTTCGTCCTCCGAAAGTTGTTAATTTCTCTCGCCGCTTCGACTGCGGCGCGGCTTGTACTTTGCCGAT
>SHZY01000046.1 GCA_009692065.1 Gemmataceae bacterium | reverse complement strand
GACCGTGCCACGTGCTCGACCGAAGGTCTCCCGAATCGCCGTGAGACCTTCGCTCGAACCGGGTGGCACGGTCGGGAGACCGTGCCACAACACGAATAGAGCCCGCGCTCCGCTGTGCGTCGCGGCTAACCGAAAATGGGAGGTGATTCATGAAATATCATCGTATTTTCGCTCATGCCGTCCTATTCGCCGTGGCATTGACGGGCTGCAATCCATCCAACCCGTCCGCAAAAGTGCGCGACGCAGGTGCGGTCAAGACCGATGTGCCGACTAAGAAGGCGATGTTGCGCGTCATCGAGCAGCCTGCCACGATCGAGGCGTTCGAGGAGACGCCGCTGGTCGCCCACATTTCCGGCTACCTGAAAAAGGTAAACGTGGACATCGGCAAATTGGTCGCGGGGCCGTGCTACGACGCCAAGGGGCAGCTCACCAAGGCAGGGGAGATTCTGGCGGAATTGGCAGTCCCCGAGATGTTGAGCGAGCTGGAACAAAAACAGGCGCTGGTGACGCAAGCGCGGGCGCAAGTCGATCAGTCAACCGCATCGCTGGATGCCGCCGAGGCGCACGTTCTGACCGCCAAGGCGTTGGTGCGCGAGGCGACTGCGTCGTGTGCCCGGGCCGACGCCAACGTCGAACGCTGGAAGTCGGAATTGGTGCGAGTCGAGAAAGCCGTCAAGGATGGCGTTCTCGATCGGCAAATCCGCGAAGAGACGCTTTTCCAGTACAAATCGGCCGACGCATCTCGCAACGAGGTCGAGGCCAAGGTGCAATCCGCGCAGGCCATGGCGACCGAGAGCGAGGCGAAACACGCCAAGGCCAAGGCGGACGTCGCCGCGGCGAAGGCGCACGTGCTGGTAGCGGGGGCGGAGGAGGCCAGGCTCAAAGCCCTGGTCGAGTATCGCTACATCCGCGCTCCCTTTGATGGCGTAGTCACACGCCGCAACATCCACACCGGCCACTTCCTGCAATCGAACGCCAGCGGTGGCCCCGGTGTCCTCTTCGTCGTCGCGCGGACCGATAAGTTACGCATCATCGCGGAGGTTCCGGAATCGGACGCGACGTACATCACCGAGAACTCCAAACCGAAAATTCATGTGCCGGCCCTGAAGGGGGAGCCGTTCGAAGGGGTGGTCGCGCGGACCAGCCGAACGCTGGACCCGAAGTCGCGCACGCTGCGCGTGGAGATCGATCACGTGAATTCGGCAAACAAACTGCGCCCCGGGATGTTTGCCAATCTTGTGTTCACAGTGGACCTCGGGGAACGCTACACGCTCCCCGTGAGCGCGATCTTCACGCACGCCGACCAGCCGTGCTGCTGGCGCGTCGTCGAAGGCAAGGCCGTCCGCACTCCGCTCAAGCTCGGCGTACGCGATGGGCAGATGGTCGAGGTCGTCAAGTTGCAGTCGGGCGGGGCCGCCTGGCAGGCCGTCAGCGGAGACGAACAAGTCGTCGTGACGAATCTCGGCGCCGTGAGCGAGGGGAAAGAGGTTCGCGTCGAGAAGAAATAACGGGCTCTCCCTCAACTCTGTGGACGCCCATGGGGTGAGTTATTCCGAACCGCTGGGATTCGGAGTACCTCATCTCAGGGCTTGTCACGAAATCACAAAAATGGTGGAGAGCCGGAGAACATTGCCGGCTGGGCAAAGTGCGCAAACTCGTATTGGCCGGCTTCACCTCGTTTCGCTGCATTCGCAGCCTTGCCAAGTCCGATATTCAGGATAACCGGTCGTTCCGGGAAAATCGGCATTCCAGGCCGCGGGGTTGCGCATGGTTCGCATTCGAAAGCTTGTCGCGCTCGCGCTGCTGCTTGTCGGCATGTCTCCGCTAGCTGCCCAGCAGAATCGTGACGCGATTCGGCCGCTGGAGATCACGACGCCGACACCGCCGGTGCCGTGGTCGCCGCCCGTGCTGCGGGGCCAGGCGTTGCCGATCAATCTGCCGACCGCCTTGCGACTCGTCAACGCTCGGACAATGGACATCGCTATCGCCGCCCATCGCATCCAGCAAGCCACCGCCCAGCTCAGTCAGGCCAAGTACGCCTGGCTGCCGACGATCACGGTCGGCTCCGACTACCTGCGTCACGACGGGCGCGTTCAGGACGTCCTCGGTGGGATTGTCAGCCCCACTCGAAGCTCGTTCATGACCGGCCTCGGCGTCAATGCGATCTTGACGCCGAGCGACGCGATCTTCGCGCCGCTGGCGGCCCGGCAAGTCGTGCGTGCACGTGTCGCCGACCTCGACACGGCAGCAAACAACGGCACCCTCGTGGTTGCCGAGGCCTACTTCACGGTCCAGCAAGCACGCGGCGAACTGGTCGGCGCGGAGCTGGCAGCCCGGCACGCCGAGGAACTGGTGCGCCGTGCCGACAAACTTGGCGGCCTGGTGCCGCCGGTTGAAACGGTGCGTGCTCGTACCGA
Source organism: Gemmataceae bacterium (assembly GCA_009692065.1). Classification (GTDB taxonomy): domain Bacteria; phylum Planctomycetota; class Planctomycetia; order Gemmatales; family Gemmataceae; genus SIAQ01. The sequence continues at coordinate 37,009 of SHZY01000046.1, read as the reverse complement.
GTTGGCACGCCGCAAGCAGGTCGTCCACCGGGCCCAGGAGAGCTGGCAGTTTGCCAGCGCCGAGTTGATCCGCGTCCTGCGGCTCGATCCCGCCGCACTGATCGATCCCGTCGAGCCACCTTATCTCCGGGTTTCCTTGATTGCGCCGGAGCATACACTCGACACGTTGATTCCGGCCGGCTTGCGCAATCGGCCGGAACTGGCGTCGCAACAGGCGCTCGTCGAAGCCACGCTGCAGCGGCTGCGCCAGGAGCGCGTGCGGCCGCTCATTCCAAGCCTGGTGCTGAAGGGCACCGGCACCAACCCGCCCGCGTCCCTCTCCGGCGGCGTCTTCGGCGGCGGCAACGACGCCCTGGGGAAGTATGGCCCACGCGGCGATTTCGAGCTTCAAATCGTCTGGGAGTTCCAGAACCTGATGTTCGGCAACCGCGCCAAGATGAAAGAGCGGCAAGCGGAGAATCAGATCGCGATCTTCGAGATGTTCCGCTTGCAGGATCGCGTTGCTGCCGAGGTGGCGCAGGCCCACGCTCAGGCGACCTCAGCGGCCAATCGGCTCGCGGATGCCGAGGCCGGGCTCAAGGACGCCGTCGACTCGGTGGACAAGAATTTCCAGGGTTTGAGCCAAACACGCCGTGCGGGCGACTTGCTTATCTTGCTGGTGCGCCCGCAGGAAGTGGTCGCATCGATCCAGGCGCTAGGGCAAGCGAATAGCGATTTCTACGGAGCGGTCGCCGATCACAACCGGGCCCAGTTTCGGCTCTATCGGGCGCTCGGGTATCCGGCGCAGTTCCTGGCAGGCAAGGAGCTTTGTCTGGAAGAGCCGCGGACGAAGTAAGCGGTTTTGTAGACCCTACCCGGTGATTCCACGAGACAAAAAACCACGGGGGGAAACGGGGAGCACGGGGAAGGCCAGGATAGACTGGGAAATTGTGCCGAGGAGCCAAGGGCTCGGGATAAATGGACTTCTCCACAGTCTGTTCCGGCATTTTTTCAAGCATTTTCCCGTGCTCCCCCGTGGTTCTCTTTCAGTGGGGATCAGCGAGACGTGTCGTTTTGCAGAGACGCTTACTTCGTGCGCGGCTCCGTAGGTCACTTCACGCCGCTCTTCTCGCGGGCCTTGCGGAATTCGTCTCCCGGCGCCCAGGTCGGCAGCGTCTTCGCGTTGGCTGCGTCGCGCGCGATATCGAAGGCGAATCGCATCAACAACGGATAACCGGAGAAGTCCCAGTCATCGCGGTATTCGTCGGCCGGGCTGTGGTAGATCTTGGCGATGTATTCTTCCATGGCCTTCCTGGCGAAGTCGGCCGGCTTGCCCTTGATCTTCTCACCTGGAAATACGGAGAACGCCGGAACGCCGCCGCGGGCCAGGGCAAAATGATCGGACCGATAGAAGAAGCCGAGGTGGGCATTTCGATCCGGCTCGATCGTCAGCTTGTGCTTGCGGGCCGACTCCTGCACCAGCGGCCAGGCGGTGGTCCGTTCCGCGCCGGCGACGACGACCGATTCCGGAACGCCCAGGGGCAGAATCGTATCGAAGTTGAGATTGATCGCCGTCTTGCCGAGCGGAATGACGGGATGAGCCGCGTAATAGACAGCACCCAGGAGGCCGCTCTCTTCCGCCGTTGTCGCGAGAAACACAGCCGAGCGTTTGGGCCGGGGCTGCTGGCTTGCCCACATCCGCGTCATCTCCATGAGAATGGCACAGCCAGTTGCGTTGTCAAGGGCGCCGTTGTAGATAGCATCGGTGCCGACAGAGGAGGCGCCCATGCCGAGATGGTCCCAGTGAGCGGTGAAGATGACTGCCTCGGACTTGAGGCCCGGGTCGCTTCCTTCGACCAGGCCGACGACGTTCCGCGTGACGATTTTCTGGATGGTGGTCGGGATGTGCCCCTGAATGTGGACACCGAGCGGAATCGCCTTGAAGCCGCGCGTGTCGGCTTTCTTGAGGGCTTCCTCCACGGTAAGACCGACCGAGGCGAGCAGCTTGTCGCCCGCTATCGAAGAAAGCCAACCGGCAAACGCGAGAGCATGGCTGCCGGGCTCGCGCCGGATCTGTGCCCCCTTGAGTTTCTTGACGACGGAGTACGGATAGCCCGCGGTTTCGGTCGTGTGAATGATGAGCACGGCCTTCGCGCCGCGGCGAGTCGCCTCCTCGTACTTGTAAGTCCAGCGGCCATAATAGGTGAGAGCCTTGCCGCCGAAGAATTTCGGGTCGTCCGACGGCGGTTCGTTGGTGAAGACGACGACGACTTTGCCCTTCACGTCCACGTCCTTGTAATCGTCCCAGCCGAACTCGGGGGCCGTGATACCGTGGCCGAGGAAGATGGCCTCGGCGTCGAAATCCTCCGAGGTCTGCGTCTTGCTCACGCCGGCGAACTCGCCTTCCAACTGAAACGAGGTAATCGCGTCCCCCTTGACCATGGCGAGCGAAGCCTTCGGCTCCGTGTTTACCATCACGAGTGGCACCGCCTGCAAGAACGTCCCGCGATCGCCGACCGGCTTGAGTCCCGCCTTCTCGAACTGGCGTGCGATATGCTCGATGGCAAGCTCCTCGCCTCGGCTGCCGATGCCCCGGCCCTGGAGTTGGTCGCTTGCCAGGTATTTCACGTCGGCGCGGATACGCTCAAGGGAGATCTCTCCTTGAGGCGCGGGTGACGGTTTTTCGTTTCCGTCGCTCACGCTTCCGGCTCTGAGGATTGCCGAGAGCCCAATCAGTAACGCGAATCGCAGCCAGTTGTTCATGTTGATCCCTTACATTTGGTTGCCTGCGCCCGATGGACAGCGGATCGCAGGCAACCTACAATGCGCCAGACGCAGCATCCGTACTCTGGGAGTGTTTGCACATCTGGTGATGGCCCTGGTCTTCAAAACCAGTGGGGGGTTTGAACAAAGCTCTCAGTGGGTTCGATTCCCATACACTCCCGCTTCATCAAGCCCAGGGACGGCCGTCCCTGGGCTTTTTTCTCAGGTTCAATCGAGCATCTTGATCTTGATGTCCTTGAAGTGGATGCGCGAGCCTTCGGACTGGAAGCCGATCGGGCCGCTGGTCAGCGGACTCTTGCCGGTGGCCACGGCGATGCCATTGATCGTGACGCTGATCGTGCCGTCGCCGCGCACGGTCGCTTCGGTCGTGTTCCACTCGTGGCTCTGCTTGAGTGCTTTTTTCTGGGCGGCCTCGTCGAACGTGGTGTCCGTGGGGGCCGTGCCTTTGTCCCAGCCGGGGAAGTAGATCTTACCGTGGTCCTTGTAGCGGCCTTGCGGCTCGACCGATCTTGGCCACACTTTGTGCGGCGTCTGTATGTGCAGCAAGAGGCCGCTGTTCATCGTTGTCTTTTCGGGTTGATCCTTGGGAAAGGTCCAGGAGTAGCGGATGACGTAGTTCTTGTAGGACTTCTCCGTGTAGAAATAACCCCACGGGTCGCCGGAGACCTGGATCTCGCCGTCCTTGATGGTGAGGACGGTTTTCGGATCGCCTTTGTCGGTGTCGCGCCAGACGGTTTTCCAGCCATTCAGGTTTTTGCCATTGAAGAGCGGCTTGAATCCCTTGTCGTCGCCGGCATGGGAAACGGTGGCGTAGGCAAAGAGGGTCGCAGTCAGAGCCACCAAAAGTAGTTGACGGAAATTGGATCTCATCAGCATTGTCTCCTCTAATTGAGTGGAAAGATAAGCGAAAGCCCAGGGACAGTTGTCCCTGGGCGCTGCACGAGTGGGATGGCGGCGTTAGCGGAAAAGGCCGCGCAAACGAGCACGCAGACTGGGGAACAGGCCGCGAGGCTGGGGCTGTTCGAAGACCTGAGCTTGGGGCGGGTGGTGCGGGGTGGTCGTTGCGGGCGGCGTCTTTGTCGTCTCGGTTTTCTTCTTTACTTCGGTCTTGGATGTTTCCTTTTTATTTTCCTCGGTCTTGGTCACGTCCTTCTTCTTTTCTTCGGTCTTGGTTGTTTCTTTCTTCTTTTCTTCGGTCTTGGTCACGTCCTTCTTTTTTTCTTCGGTCTTGGATGTTTCCTTTTTATTTTCCTCGGTCTTGGTCACATCCTTCTTCTTTTCCTCGGTCTTGGACGAGGAGCCGCTTGCCAGCACCTTGATCTTGATGTTCTTGAAGTGTAGCTCCGAGCCTTCGGACTGGAAGCCGAACGGGCCTTCGGTCAGCGTGAACTTGCCCGAGTTGACCTGGGCGCCGTTGACCTTGACAATGACGTCGCCGTTGTCGATGGTGACTTCGGTGGTGTTCCACTCGCCGACCTTGTTGCGCACCTTGTGGACGGTAGCCTGATCGAATTTGACATTGGTCAGCCCGACCGCCTTGCCGCCGATCGCAATGAAAGAGCCGTGTGAGTTATTGGCGCCCTGGACTTCAAGGCTGGTGGGCCAGACTTTGTGTGCACCGGTGATGTGGACGAGAAGCCCGCTGTTGCCGCCGAACTTCTTTTCGTCCTCGAGGTTGTCGGGACGCTTGAAGCGCCAGTCGAATTTGAGGACGTAATTCTTGTAGCTTTTGGCCGTGTAAAAGTAGCCCGCGGGATTGCCGCTGACCTTGATGTAGTCGTCTTTGACGGAGAAGACCTTCTCGGCTTTTTCCGGGAGGGTTTTCCAGCCGGCAAGGTCTTTGCCGTTGAAGAGATCCTTGAAGTCTTTGTCGTCGCCGGCGGCAGCCTGGGAAACCAGCACACCGAGGCTGGCGGCGATGGCCGCGAAGAAAGTGATGCGGAGGGTACGAAACATTGGGACTCCTTGGAGGGATGACACGCCGCACAATCGCCGCACGGCGATTGCAATGACGATGAGGATTCTACGGCGGCATCATGCCAAGGGCAAATGATTGTTTTGCTTGCCGAGCCTGAAGCGTAAGTAAAGGTTTGGTCTACTCTTCGCATACGCTTCAGGCGCTCGGACGTACTTACGCAATGATCTCACGAATCGGAGAACCATGGTCTATTGCGAGGCGTTGCCGGCCCGGAATCACGAGGCGATGCGAATCGAGGCCGAGCTGGTGCATCAAGGTAGCATGGATGTCGGTGACGTAATGGCGATCCTCGACGGCATGGAAGCCCAATTCGTCAGTGGTGCCGTGGACTACGCCCCGCTTGATGCCGCCGCCAGCCATCCAGACCGAGAAACCGTAGATGTGATGATCGCGCCCATCGCCGCCCTGCGCGCCCGGCGTGCGGCCAAATTCGGTGCCGAAGACGACGATCGTGTCGTCAAGCATGCCGCGGCGTTTCAAGTCGATGAGCAGCCCGGCCGTCGGTTTATCGACCATGCGGCAGTTGTTGCTGTGGTTGGCGCGCAGCCCGCCGTGCGCGTCCCACGCCCCCGCGCCGCCGCCGCCGTGCTGGATCTGAATGAAGCGCACGCCGCGCTCGACCAGCCGGCGCGACACCAGCAACTGCTGGCCAAAGGCGGCGGTCGTCGGATTGTCGAGGCCGTAGAGCCGCTGCGTCTCCTGCGATTCGGCAGCCGTGTTAAGCACTTCCGGCAGCGATGTCTGCATGCGGAAGGCGAGTTCATAGGAACGGATGCGCGCTTGCAGGGCCGGATCGTCGGGATAGCGGTTGGCGCTCTCACGGTTGAGGCGATTGACCAGATCGAAGCCGATGGCTTGCTCGTCCTGGCGGCGATCGGTCTCCGGGCGGATGAAATCGACGGGGCGGGCCGGATCGACGCGCAACGGGATAGCGTCGTTGGCGGGGCCGAGGTAATGGCCGTCGCGCTCGTTCCAGTAGGGGCGCACGCCCATGGAGATGTACTGGGGCAGATTATCGTTGAGCGACGCGAGCCCGTAGTTGACCCAGGCGCCGACGGTCGGGTAGTTGCCGTCGAGCATATGCCGGCCGGAATGGAACTGCGTCTGGGCGCCGTGATTGTTGTCGGAGGTCCACAGCGAGCGGACGACGGCGATGTCGTCGATGCAACCGGCGACGTGCGGGAACCAGTCGCTGACCTCGATGCCGCTGTGGCCGTGCTTGCGCCAGCCGACCTGCATCGGATAGACGAGCGAACGCTGCTGCCCGTTGGCGTCGTTGATGACGACGACGCGATTGTTGCGATTGAGCAATTCCGGAGCGAGCACGCCGGCATACGGTGTCTCGGCGATCGATCGGCCGGCGTAGCGATTGAGCATGGGCTTGGGGTCGAATGATTCGAGATGGCTCATGCCGCCGTTCATGAAGAGCCAGATGACGCTCTTGGCTTTCGGCGTGAAGTGGGGCCGACCGTCCGGCGGCGTCCAGCGTGGCTCGGAGGATGCGGCCTCACGCTCTAGCATCGCGCTCAGCGCAACGCCGAAGAGGCCCGTGGCGGATTGAGCCAGGAAGGAACGGCGTGTGCAGTTGCAGGAATCCATGTTTCGATCCCAAACCCCCTCCTCGTTTAGCGCCCGCAACGACTATTCCGTTGCTGTGCATTCACTGCGGGCGCTAAACGAAGATCGGTTACCGTATCGTGACAAAATCATTCTGATTCAACAACGCCTGAATCAATTGCGTCCGTGCACGATGCTGCGCGTCCGGGCGCATTTTATTCAATTCGATCCAGCGTTCCATCGCCTGATCGCAGAAGGCAATTTCGTTGGCGGTTGGCGCGTAGCCGAGAATCCACGTGAACGCCTCGCGCGTGAACTCCTTCGGCGGGACGCTATTCGCCAGGCGTGCCGCGATCTTGTCGGCCATGTTCACGGCCATCTTGCTATTGGAAAGCGCGAGCGCTTGCTGTGGGATGATGCTGTCGCGCCGGCGGTAGCAATCGAGCGGGTCGGCTTCATCGAAGGTCATCAGGAAACGATTGCGTTCGATGGCCGAGTGAAAGAAGTAGAGGCTGCGGCGTTTCGACGCTTCCTGCATCGGCGTCTCGACGGGGAATCCGCCCAGCGTCAGGTCGAGTTCGCCGGCCAGGTGCAGCAGGCTGTCGCGGATGGCCTGCGATTCCATGCGCTGCGGGTTCATGCGCCAGTAGGTGTGGTTCTCGGGATCGTCTTTGATATTCTTTTCGGCGGCGCCAAGCGAGGATGACGTCATGCGGTAGGCAGTGGACGTCACGATCAGACGGTGGACGTTTTTCATCGACCAGTTTTTCTCCATCAATTCCACGGCCAGCCAATCGAGCAGCTCTGGATGTGTCGGTGCTGCCCCCTTGCGGCCGAAGTCGAAGACGGTGGCGACTAGCGGTTGCCCGAAATGCCGGGCCCAAATGTGGTTGACCGCGACGCGGGCCGTCAAGGGATTTTTGCGATCGGCGACCCACTTCGCGAACGCGGCCCGGCGGCCCGTGCTCTCCTTCGGGAATGGCTTCATCCGGTTGGCGTCGGTCTCTAAATTATTCTCGCGAGTCTTCACGGATCCTGCCAGCGGCGTGTAGGCGTCACCTGGCTTTTCCGTCGCCTTCCGCGAGGCATCGACGGCGGCCTTCGCTTGCTGGGCGTTCAGCTTGACTTCCGCCTGTCCGGTTTCGGCGCGCGCCAGATTCCATTGCGCGAGCTCCAGCGCTTGCAGTTTCTCTGCCAGGGCGGCTGCCTGTTTGAGTTTCTTGGTTGCCTCGGCGCCGGGTTCGTCGGCGCTTGCGCGATCGGCCGCTGCCCGTGCCTTCAATGCGGCAATGATTGCTTCCGCATGGGCAATCTTGGCTCCGGCGATCCGGACCAGAGCTTGTGCTTGCTTTTCGTTCACGGGGCCGACGGCTTTGCCGCCATCGACCATCGCCACATCCGCGGGTAGGCTCGACAACACAAACTCCTCGAAGCGAGCCGAGGCGTCATACGTGATCAGTTCGATCTTTCCCTTGCGCCGCTCGATGGGCAAGCGATAGACCAGCGGCTGTTTGCCGTTGACGCTGACGTTCATCAGGTTGCCGCGGACGCGCAGGACGACCTCGTGCGTCTGATTCAACGGGACCGCGTGCTGCTGGGCGCCGTTCTTCGGGTAGAGGTGCGCGCCATCCTTCTTGTAGGAGACCTGAATGCGTGCCGGTGCATGGGGCGTCAGGTAGATCAACGCCTCGCTGTCTTTGTCGACGTCGAACGTGATGCCGACGGATTTGTAGGTCTCGCCGGCGAGCGTGGCGAACTTGAGTCGGGCCTCGAAATCGGTGGGCACATCTTGATTGAGCCGCAGCACGCCGCGGATGGCGCCGGTCTTTTCTTGCACGAGCTTGCCGTTCACGAGCTTCCATTCGCCGCCGGCGATTTCCCAGCGGGTCTTGTCGAGGGATGCGAAAGTGTCGCGCAGGAGTTCCTTGGGTTTTCCGGCGGTGGATTTGTCGTTGGACGGCGGAGTCTTTTTCGCGAGCGCTAAACGGGCCTCGGCCTTGGCGAGATCCTCGCGGCCATCCTTCAATTGCTTCTCGGCAATACTCAGGTGATTCTGCAGGACGTATGGCCGCAAACCCGGCTGATGCGCTTCCGCCGGCAGCTTGATCGGCTGGACCTGCAAGCCGCCCGGCAGCAGCAGGCTGGGCAGGCCGGGTTTGAGCACGCGGGCCTTGTCGATCATCTGCTCGTTGCCGCGCGTGTGCAGGTAGGTCGGCACGTCGAGATGCGCGTCATAGACACGCGGCAGGCCGTTCTTTTCGACGTTGATCTCGCCTGGGACGTTGTCGTTGCGAATCTGGTACGGCTCGAAGATGGCGCGGAAGCGATAGTAATCGGCGTGCGTGAAGGCATCGTACTTGTGATCGTGGCACTTGCAGCAGTTGAGCGTCAGGCCGAGGAACGCCTTCGAGGTATGCTCGATGGTTTCGTCGAGCCAGGTGGTGCGGTTGAACAGGAAGTAGTGCCGGGCCAGAAAGCCGGTGCCGCGCAGGGCGTCGAAATCGGTGGGATACAATTCGTCGGCGGCGAGCATCTCGCGCAGCATCTGGTCGTAGCCCCTGTCCTTGTTGAGCGATTCGACGATCCAGTCACGCCAGTGCCAGATGTGGCGCTGGCTGTTGCGCAACTCGGCGCCAAGCCCCCACCAGTCGCTGTAGCGCCAGATGTCCATCCAGTGCCGGCCCCAACGTTCGCCGTACTGTGGGCTGGCGAGAAGGCGATCGACGACTTTCTCGAAAGCATCGGGCGACTTGGCCGCCAGAAACGCCTGCATCTCCTCGCGCGTCGGCGGCAAACCGACCAGGTCGAGGTAGACACGCCGCAACAGCAAGCTTCGCTCGGCCGGGCCCTGCGGTGTCAGGCCGTGCTTCTCATGCTCGGCGGCAAGAAACGCATCCACCGGATTGTGGCCCCCGGCCGTGTTCTTCACCTTCGGTATCTCGGGACGCACCGGCGGGCGAAACGCCCAGTGATCGCGCGCATCGGCTTCGGGCTTCTCGTCTTTCGGGCCGACGGCGCCTTGCTCGATCCATCGCTTGAGCGTCGCGATCTGTGCCGGCTTAAGGGCCTCGCCGTCGTGCTCCGGCGGCATGCGTTTGAAGCCCTTCTCGCCGAGGATGTGTTTCAGCAACAGGCTGTCAACTGCTTTGCCGGCGACTAGAATTGTGCCGTGGTCGCCGCCTTCTTTCATCATGGCGACGGTGTCGAGGCGTAGTCCTCCCTTTTGCTTGATGGCGCCATGGCACGTATAACAACTTCCCGCCAGGATCGGCTTGACCTCGCGCAGGTAATCGACGGCTTGAGCGTGCGCGGCCAGCGGCAGCATGAGGAGCAACAGTATCGTTCGCACGTAGGTCATCGTGAGGCAATCCGAGGAGAAAAAGTTCAGGCGGGATAATAGTTGAGAATTACCACGAATCGGGGTAGAAGTCAATCATTATCGACGCCCCTCTCCCCCGGAGGGGAGAGGGGAGGAAGACAAATGAAAATCACCAAGATCGAAACGCACGTTTGCCACGCGCGCATGCGCAACTGGATCTTCGTCAAGGTCCTCACCGATCAAGACGGCCTGTTTGGCTGGGGCGAGGCGACGCTCGAATGGCACACGCGCGGCGTCGTCGGTTCCATCGAGGATCTCGCGCAGCTCGTCGTCGGCCAGGACCCGACGGCCCCCGAGCATCTCTGGCAGATGATGTTCCGCCAGCACTTCTGGCACGGCGGCGGCATCGTCCGCGCCACCGCTATTGCGGGCATCGATATCGCCCTCTGGGATATCCTGGGCAAAGTGGCAGGGCTGCCTTGCTCGAAACTGTTCGGCGGCCCCGTGCGCGATTACGTGCGCACCTACTGCCATCTCGGCGGCGGCAAGATGGAAGACTTCTACGAGACCTCGGTCGATGAGGCCAAGCGATTCGGCGATCTGGCTCGGGCAGCGGTCGCCGACGGCTTCACCGCGTTCAAGTCGATGGCCGTACCGCCGACCATGCCGATCGAGGGGCTCAAGCCGATCCGGGCGGCCGAGGAAGCGGTCAAGGCGATGCGCGACGCCGTCGGCGAATCGATTGACATCATGGTCGATTGCCACGCCCGGCCATCGCCGGCGATGGGGATGAAGTTCGCGAAGGCGCTGGAACCGTACGGGCTGTATTTTCTTGAAGAGCCGTGCTGGCCGGAGAGCATCGACGGCCTGGCGGCGATCAACGCCGCGGTCACGACGCCTATTGCGACGGGCGAGCGGGGGACCAACCTGGCTTACTTCCGCGATCTGTTTGCCGCACGTGGCTGTGAGATCTGTCAGCTCGATTTGACGCACTGCGGCGGCTTCACCGAAGCACGTCGCGTCGCCGCCCTCGCCGAGGCGCATCGCATTGCGCTGGCACCGCACAACCCGCAAGGGCCGGTCAGCACCGCGGCGTCGCTCGAATTCGGCTTCTCGCAGCCAAGCTATATCATCTGCGAGACGGTACACGCGGATGTGCCGTGGCGGCAGGAGGTCGTGCAGGAGGGGTTCACCGTCGAGAAGAACGGGCGGATCGTCAGGCCGAACGCGAAGCCGGGGCTGGGCATCACGATCAACGAGGCGGAAGTGAAGAAGCATCCGTTTCAGCAGGAGTTGTTGCAGCGCGTGTTCTACAAGGACGGCAGCGTGGGCGACTGGTAAGCATATAGCCCGCCGTTTACGGCGGGTGCTCGTGACCCGCCGTAAACGGCGGGCTATATGGAAAAGAAAATGGCCAAACGTTTGCAAGGCGTGTTGCCCATTGTACACACGCCGTTCACGGACAACGACGACATCGACGTCGCCACCTTGCGGCGCGAGATCGACTGGGCGTACGCGCAAGGCGCCGATGGTCTCGGCACCGGTATGGTGTCGGAGCTGTTGCGGCTCACGTTTGACGAGCGCATTGCGCTGACCCACCACATCGCCGAGATGAGTGCCGGGCGCGGCGCGGTTTTCGCCGGCGTCGGCGCGGAGAGCACCAAGCAGGCGTTGATTTACGCGAAGGCGGCGGAGAAAGCGGGCTGCGACGCGGTGATGGCAGTGCCGCCGGTGACGACCTGGTTGCCGGACGATCAGCTCGTCGGTTATTTTTGCGCGCTCGCCGATGGCATTTCGCTGCCCGTGATCGTGCAGGATGCGTCGGGCTACGTCGGCAAGGCGATTCCGCTTTCGGTTTACGTGAAGCTCCTGGAATGCTACGGTCCGGAGAAGATCGTCTTCAAGCCGGAGGCGGCGCCGATTGGCCCGAACCTCTCGGCCCTGCGCGATGCGACCGGCGGCAAGGCACGCATCTTCGAAGGCTCCGGCGGAATCCTGCTCGTGGACAGCTATCGCCGCGGCATCGCCGGCACCATGCCGGGGATGGAACTGCTCGACGGCATCGTCGCCCTCTGGAAGGCGCTCGAGCGCGGCGATGACGAGACCATCTATCGCGTTTACTATCCAATCTGCGCCATCGTCGCGCTGCAACTGCAAGCGGGGCTTGACGGCTTCCTGGCGATCGAAAAAGATCTGCTCGTCAAGCGCGGCATCTTCCCGTCGGCGCGCAGGCGCCGGCCCTACGCGTGGGATCTCGATGCCGAGACGGCGGCGGAAGTGGATCGGTTGTTTGGCCAGTTACAGCGGGCGATCCAATAACATGCGCTACCTTGTCCTGTTATTTCTGTGTTTCAGCGCCATCATCGCGTATATCCAGCGCACGGGCGTCAACTCCGTCAAGCAGCCCATCTGCGGCGATCTCGGCATCAACACCGAGGACTTCGGCATCATCGGCTCCGCCTGGCTGGTCGGTTACGCGCTCATGCAGGTGCCGGCTGGCTGGCTGGCGGATCGCTATGGCGGCCGCAATGTGCTGGCGGCGCTGGCCGTTGTCTGGTCCATCCTGACCGGCGTCATCGGCTGGTGTACGACCTTCGAGGCCTTTTTGGTGGTCTGGTTCCTCATGGGCATGGCGCTGGCCGGCATCTTTCCGTGTGCCGCCAAGTTGATCGGCGCCTGGTTTCCCGACACCGAGAAGGCGATGGCGTCCGGATTGCTCGGCAGCGCGACGATGTTAGGCAACGCCCTGGCCGGCTGGTTGACAGTGCGGATGGTCGATGACCTGAAGTTTTCCTGGCAGACGACCTACGTGGCGTATGGCGCCATTGGCGTCTTCTGGGCCGGCGCGTATCTTCTGTCAATTCGCGAACGTGTGGGTCCGCAGGCGGTCTCCACGCCGATGGCGCGCGCGGACTGGACCCGGATGGCAGGCAGCATTTCGCTTTGGCTTCTGTGCGGGCAGCAATTCTTCCGGGCCGGCGCCATGATCTTCTTCATCAACTGGTTTCCTGTTTTCTTGCGCGAGGAGCGGGGTTTTACTCAGAAGGGCGCCGGCGACGGCGCATTCTGGGTTGGACTCGCAGCCATGACCGGAGGCATCTGCGGCGGGTTCTTCTCCGACTGGCTGTTCCGACGCACCGGTTGGCGCCGCTTATGCCGGCAAGGGATCGCCCTTGTCGGCATGACCGCGGCGGGTGGACTCGTGCTCGCCAGCCGATTGATCTCGGACAATTCCGTCGCGCTGGCCATCTTCATGGTCGGCGCCTTCATCGCCTCGTTTGGCGGCGTCAGCGGCTGGACGGTGGCTATCGAGTTCGGCGGCCGGCGCATCGGCGTCGTCTTCAGCATGATGAACATGGCCGGCAACTTCGGCGGGGCCATCGTGAACTTCGTCGCCGGCTCGCTGACCGAGCGGACCGGCAGCTGGGACGCGGCGCTCTTGGTGGTTGCGGGCGTTTTCTTTGTCGATTCGATTTGCTGGGTGCTGTTGAATCCGAAGCAGCCGCTGTTCGTTGATCCTGCGCTGCCGGTTGACGATACGGGAATCCGCGTCGGGGAACCCCCAGCGCGGCGAGGAGATTTCGAGGAACACCATGAACCACGTTGATACTCCACAAACCCGCTGTCAAGCCGGTGTCAGCCGCGGCGACATCACGCCCCCCGTTGGCATCTATCACCGTATGTGGGGCGCTGCCGTCCACGACAAGGCGACCGACGTGCATCGGCCGCTCTTGGCCACTCTGCTTTGGCTGCAGCCGATGTCCGACGACGCCAAGCAGGCGCAGCTCATCGTCGCGCTCGATCACTGCGTCATCGATAGTGCCGAGATGACGCGCATCCGCGAAGCCCTCGGCCAGGCGACCGCGATTGGGCCGGCTCAGGTCCAAGTGACCCTGTCGCATACGCATGGCTCCGGCTGGATGTCACGCTCGCGGGCGCACTTTCCGGGCGGTGAGTTGATCGGGCCGTACCTCGACGATGTTGTCAAGAAACTTACTCAGCTCGCCCGGCAAGCCCAGCAAGCGATCCAGCCGGCGACGATCATCTATGTCCAGGGGCGCTGCAACTTGGCGGGGCAGCGCGATTATCTGGATACGGACCGCCGTCAGTACGTGTGCGGCTTCAATCCGGCGGGCAGTGCCGACGATACGGTGCTCGTCGCGCGAATCACGAGCGTCAAGGGGGTGAACCTGGCAACGATGGTCAATTACGCCTGTCATCCAACAACGCTGGCATGGGACAATACCGCGATCAGTCCGGATTACGTCGGCGCCATGCGCGAGGTGATCGAGCAGGCGACCGGCGCTCCGTGTTTGTTCCTGCAGGGCGCATCGGGCGACCTGGGCCCGCGCGAGGGATTCGTGGGCGATTGGGCGATTGCCGATCGCAACGGCCGGCAACTCGGCTATGCGGCGATGTCTGCCCTGGAGACGGTGCCGGCGGCGGGGACGCGATTCGTCTACGCTGGGCCGGTCGTCTCCGGCACAACCATCGGCACGTGGAAGCATGTGCCCGTCACGGCCGATTCGCTGGCGCGGCAGGAACAGTGGCGTGTGAAACAGTGGACCGTCGAGTTGCCCTATAGGCACGATCTCGCCGATCTGAAGGAAACCGAGTCGGCGCATGCCCGGTGGCAAGAGGAGGAAAAAAAGGCCAGGGCGGCCGGCGATGAGCAGAAGGCACGCGATTGCCGGGCGATGGTCGAGCAAAAGAACCGTCACCTCACCCGGCTGCGCGCAATCCCGGCGGGCAAGGTGTTTCCGTATCACGTAAATCTGTGGCGGCTCGGCGATGCGCTGTGGGTGTTGGTGCCGGGCGAATTGTATCAAGCGTTTCAGATCGCCTTGCGCCAGCGATTCGCGCCGCATCCCGTGATTGTCGCCACCTTGACGGGGGATTGGCAGCCGGGTTATGTGCCGGCGGCGGCAAGATATGGTTATGGGATCTATCAGGACACGATCGCGTGCGTGGGGGCGGGATCGTTGGAGGTCTTGATCGAGGCGATTGCGCGGGAAATTACTGTTCTTGTTTAGCGCCCACACGTCGCCATACGGGCGCTAAACGTAAGCGGCGGTCACTTCTTATTTGCCGGCAACGTCTGGATGTAGTGCCACAGCGCGTCGTATTGTTGGCGTGCATCGCCGTCGAAGACGTCGCGCAATTGCGTCGTCTTCCCGTCGGTCGCGAAGACTGGCATGCGCATCGTCACGTCAACGCGATCCGGGGCAAGCATCCATCGCTGGTAATAGCCATAACGTAAGCGAATGGCGGCATCGAGCAGGTTGATGCCGGGAGCTTCGAAGGGCTGGATCGCCGGCGTCTTGCCGATGCCATGGCAATTGATGCAGTTGAAGCCGCCTTGCTGCGGGATTAGCTTTTCGCCGACCGCGGCAAGCTTGGCGTCGGGCCTGGGCCGCTTGTCCTCGTCGATGCCGAAACCGTGCTCGTGCGACAGGCCGACAGCGAGCATCTCGGCACGGGCGGGAAAGGCGGGCATGCGCCCCTTGATCCACGGGCGGGCGCTGTGATCGCTTTGGCCGGCGAGCAACTTCTTCGTCCACGCGGGCTTGAGTTTCTCGCCGATCCAGGTCAGGCTGGGCAGGTTTTCCGGCACCTTGCCCTCGTCTTCAAGGACCGTATGCCAGCGTGTCGTCTCGCCGTCGCGGCGATGGCAGGAGTCGCAGCGCAGCGTCTTCACTTGGCGCTGCGAGAATTCAGCCGGCGTCTCGCGCGTGAGCGACTTACCATCGGTCTTGAGGAAGGCCGTCAGGGCGGCGCGATCCGTTTCGTTCAGCGCGAAACCGGGCGCCTTACCCCTGTCCTTCGTGGCGAGACAGCCCAGGTCGAGATTCTTGATTGGTGTTTGGACCCATTTGGCAAACTCGAACATGTTGACGGTGCCGACTCGAGAAGTCATATGGCAGTTGGAGCAGTGGGCCTCGATGAGTTTTCCGCCGCGGAACGCATCACCGCGGGCCTTCACGTCGATTTTGCCTATTGCTTGATCGCGCAAATACGCTTCGAGATGGCCGGTTTCGTCATTGGACAGCTTGAAATCCGGCATCCGCGTCCATTGATAACGTTTGTGCGGCTCCTTGAGGAAATGTTGCAGCGCGTTGGTGGAGAACTTCGCGGCAACATGGTGCAAGCTCAGTCGCCCGAGTTCGTCCTTCGTTTTTGGATCGTCGAGCCGATGGCAGGAATTGCAGCCAAGTTTCTTGAAGATCGCCTCGCCCGTTGCGGCTTGCGGCGATTTGCTGAACGGTTCCAGTGCCGGGCCTTTTTGCAACATCAAATAGGCAGCGATATCGGCCGCCGACTTGGCGGCGTCAGGGCCAGTGAGTACGCTCGGCATTGTCGCCTCAGGGCGCAGCGAGCGTGGGTCCAGTATCCAGGCGGCGAGCCAGTCGGCCTGGAAGCGATTGCCCGTGGCATCGAGTCGAGGTGTCCTGTCATACCAGGGAACGGTCAACTCCGGCATCTGCACATGGGCCTGAGCAACTTTTGACGGCAAGGTATGACAGTTGCCGCAATGCAGGTTTGCGAACAGCGATCGCCCTTCACGCAATTTCGTCTTCTCCACGAGATCAGCGTCATCCTTGCGTGAAAACAGCGCCTCCGGCGGCACCGGCTCGAGGCCGAACTTTTCGCCGGACCAGTCGAGCCGCAGCGTGGAGTCGCCGGTTGCCGGGCTGGTGTAGAGGATTTCGATGCGGTTGTAGTTTTTCGCCAGTTCGACTTCGACCGGCTCCTTGGCGTCATTCTTCAAGACTTCCTTGTCGTTGATGCGCAGCACGATCTTGCCAGTGCCCGTCAAACGGAACGAGTACGTGCCTTTGAGCTGGTTCTTGAGATAGCCGCTGATCTTCGCATGAATGGGGCCGGGCACGAGGAAGGGACTCGGCGGTGAGTCCTTCGGTATGTGAAGGGCGGCCAGGCGAATGCGGCGCGTGTCGAGCGGCTTGGCGTCGCCGGGTTTGGCGTAGAAGCGCAGCGTCAGGCCTGGGGCGAGGGCGGCTTGCTCGGCGGGCGAGAGCTTGCCGGGCTTGAACGGGTCTCCGGGCTGAAATGCCCACGCAGCGGCGCAGCACAGTGCGACCGCCGCCGCAAGTAGCAGGGGTATGCGGATCATGGATTTCTGATTACCGGTTGCACTGGGGCTCGACTCACTTCTTGTCCTTGGTGTCACCACCTTTTTTGAGCACGCGGAACGTGGTGATTGCCGGACCGTGATTGGTTTGGACGCATTCCATCTCGACTCGTTCGCCGACCTTGGCGGCGCGCACCGCAGCCAATACGGACGCCACCGGCCCTTTGATCTTGGGATCGTACATCACGTGGTAGGAACGCGCTTTCTCCTCGCCGGGCGCGAGGACATCGATGAGGGTGTTCTTTCGATCCTTCGTTTCCTTCTGGGCCTTCACCTCGCCAATGACCGTGAACGGTTTCTTCGATTCCTGGCCATGCGACAAGCCGCAAAGGACCAGGAGGCCGACTGTCATGGTCATGGCGACGTTTGTTCGTAACATTCGTATCTCCCGTGATAGGGGTAGTGTGAATCAGTCTTTGGCTTGTACGATGCGATATTCACCCACGTGCACCTCGCCGCGCTGGTTGCCGACGACGTTGATCGTGTGATGAATGACGCTCTTGATCGGCGTCTGATCAGCGCTGCGCAGGTTGTACTGGATCTTCATCTGCATCACGGGCGCTAGGTTGTTGATCTTGAGCATCACGGTCTTCGCGTCGGCCGACAGGGTTGCCGACTGGACCTCCATGTCATCGCGGCCCTGCTGCTTCGGGTTGGAGATTTTGTATTGGGCGGAGCCGTAGTTCTCGGTCCAGCGGTAGTTCCAGCGGTGGACGTTGAAGCTATCGGGATCAGTGGCAAGCGACTTGTCGAGCGGGTCGCTGAAGGTAAGGGCCACTTCGCCGGGTCGCACCTTTAGGTCGACCGGCAGGTTGGCCTTCTTGCCCGTGTAACGAACGCGGTAGAAACCGGCATCCTTTTGCGCGGTCGTCTGCCAGCCGCGCAGACCGGTGAGGAAGAGGGCGTTTTGTTTTTCCTGGAAGCGCAGCCGGCAGATGCCGCTGTCGAAAGTAGGCACAATCGGCACGACGCCTCCCTGCATCTGCCCGCCGACCTCTTCCTTCAGAACATTGTAAAGCCGGCAGGTGCCATAAGAGGCATGCAGCAGTGACCCGGAGAGCGGGCCAAAGTTCTTGCCGGTGATCCAGGCCTGGCCGCCGTTGGAATTATCGATGTCGCGAGGGAGCCAGCAGAGCGGGTTGTCGCGCACCTTGGGAAATTCCGGCTTGGGTTTCGCGGCGAAATCAGGGACGCCGTAGAAGCCGCCTTGTTTGATCCAGTTGATGGGGCAGGTTGGCGTCCAGGTACCTTCGTTGTCACCGCAGGTGATCTCGCCGTTGGGGCCAACGCCCATGCCGTTGGGAGCGCGAAAGCCGCGCGCGACGACGTCGAGCTTGGAGCCGTCCTTGGACACCTTGAAAATACAGCCATGGTGAGGCGTGATTTTCTGCCAGCCGCGTCCGCCGGGCGGGACGGGACCGCCCTTGATGAAGTAGAAGTTGCCTTCCGGATCCGTGTGCAGATCGAAGGTGAACTCGTGGAAGTTGGTGGTGATCATCGCTTCGTTGTTGAAGCACTCGTAGAAGTCAGCCTCGCCGTCGCCGTTGAGATCGTGCAGCCGGGTGATCTGATCGCGGCCCAGCACGTAAACCTGATCGTTGACAATCTTCAGGCCGAGCGCATGAAAGAGGCCGGCGGCATAGCGTTTCCACGTCACCTTCTCAAGGCCGTCGTCGATGCCGGTGACGACCCAGACATCGCCCGACCAGGTGGAGACGGCAGCGCGGCCGTCGGAGAAGAAATCGAAACCGCCGAAGCGCAGCCACGACTTGTACGGATTCTTGAACGGCGGCGTGATGGAATCGACGGTGTAGGCGGTCTTGTCGTCGCCGCGCACGCCCTTGGTGGTGACGGTTTCGGTGAAGCGGGGCTTGCCGCCCCTGGTGAGCGGGGTGAGGTCGGTGGGGCCTCCCACCTGAGCGACACACGCTTGCCCCGCGAGGATTTGTTCTTTTTCGCCAGTCCAAAGTACGATCCTTATTGCCGATGGCTGGTCGCTTGCAGGAATCTTGAGGATCAAGCGTTCGGCGCCGATTCGATCCAAGTCGGTTCCCTTTGGCCCACCGACAAACCGGCCGACGGTCGTGGCGCCCATGGCATCCATCATCCGCATTGTGGACTCGTTGATTCTGTTTCCTTTGACCGCTCCAGCCACGTCGGCGACAAGAATTGTTAAGGATTCTTTCGAGGGGCCGATATTCAGAGTCCGACAGAAGACACGCTGTTGGTTCACAATCTCGACGCTCGGCTGGTCGAGCACCTGGGTGTTGCCGACGGTGTACGAAAAGACGATGCCTTTGTCGCTGCGATAGAGCCCCTTGTAGCGGCCCCACTCGCGTGGCAACGGACCGTGCGGGATCGGGCGCGGGTCGTCGAACTTGCCATTCATCGCCCAGCCGGGGGTTGCTTTGGTGGCAACGAGCACCTTGCCGGCCGGCCCGGGGTTGTCGCCGTGACTGCCGTTGAAGACGACGCCCTTCCAGGTGATGAAGCCGCCGTTCCAGTAGCCGGAGTAGCGCAGGAGTTCGGTGTCGAAGATGATGCCGCACTTCGCCGGATTGGACACCGGCTTCCCCTTGGCGCCCGGCGTCATCGCTTCGCCTTCGATCAGCGCGTCGAACGGCACCGCGATGCCGCGCAGCGTCGTATTGCCGTTGGGCAACTGGAAAGTGTGCGTGATGAACGGACCGTAGTCCATCTCGTCGAAGGGGGCGGCGGTTATTGTTGAAGTGGAAAGTGCGAGCGCAAATAGCGTGGCTGTGGCGGTGCGGGTCATCGGGGGTAGCCTCGAGGAGAGAAACAGGTGGGAGGTTAAGGCGGGCACAAGGATATTGTCCGACGGAAGGGGGTCGTCGTCTAGGGAGGATTGCTTTGCATTGCTCGCCTCTCCCGTTCGGGGGTGAGGGGGCGGCGCTGTCAAGACCCGTCTGCCTCAGGTTTTTTCCGAAGTGAAGCTATTGCAAACTCCGCCCGCTCACCCCTAGCCATTCTCCCTTGGAGGGGAGAGGGGAATCATCACAAATTTACCAAAACGGCGCTGCTGTTAGCGACTTCGGCGAAATTGGCTGTGAACGATTGCACAATGAACCGGTAGGTGCGGCCCGCGACCAAGCCGGTGATCGGCACGCTGTGGGTTCCGGCCGACACGGTCACGGCGTTGGCCCAATAACTGCCCGTCCAGACGAACACGGCGTAGCCGGTGGCGCGGGCAGGCTCGACCCACGACAAGGCGACGCTGTTAGAGCCGGTAATATCTACATACACCGCCGTCGGCGGCTGCAAGGCGAGGGCGTTGAGCGTTGTCGCGCTGACCCAGCCGGTGTTAGCGAAACTCGTGACGTTGAAGGCCTGAATATAGAACCAGTAGGTCTTACCCGGCAACAGGCCAATCGCTTGATAGCCGGTGGTGTTGCCCGCCAGCGTGGTGAGAAGCACTGGGTTCACGCCGGTGACGCCGTTCCAGCGATAGACGCGGTAACCGGTCTCGCTGGCGCCATCCTTCCAGGAGAGTGCGATCGTACTCGCGCTGAGCACATTGGTCTTGAGGTTGCTCGGCGACGCCAGGCCGAAAGTCGGGGTGGTGGCGGAGACCCAGGGGCTGTTGGCGGAGTTCGTGTTGTTGAAGGCTTGCACGTAGAAGTAATAGGTGATGCCGGGAGTCAGGTTCTTGACGGTGAAGGCGGGCACGGCCGGCGTGGTGGAGCCGAGCAGTTGCGAGCGTACGCCGTCCCAGGTGTAGATGCGATAGCCGGTTGCCCCGGTGGCGTTGGTCCAGGCGAGCCCGAGTTGGTTTTGCGTGATATTGCCGACACGCAGGCTGGTCGGCGCGGTGATCGCATCGGCGTGTGTTTTGATCGACACCCAGGCGCTGCGGGCGGTGGTCGAGAAATCGAACGCCTCCACGGCAAACCAGTGTACTTGATTCGGTTTCAGGCCGGCGACGGTGACGGCAGCGATATTGCCTGCGACTGTGGTCTTGAGGACCGCATTGGTCCCGTCCCAGAGGAAGACGCTATAGCCGCCGACGCCGACGGCGGTGTTCCACATTACTTTTACCTGGGTTGGCGCCAGCGCCGCCAGATGAATGTTGACAGGCGCTGCCACCGACAGGCATTGCCGTTCTTCCAGCAGCTCAACGCGCGGCTGAAAGCGATGCGCGTAGGCGAGCTTGACGCGACGTTGCAAGAACAAATCGATAAGCGACATGAATCGAACCTCCGTGTTCCGCGTTCGGCGCGCACGCTCGCGCAAGCGATCGGATCGAGCGCCGAACAACTGGCTACCGACCCAGTCGGCCAAGCCAGCAAGCTTTCAATCGAATGCTGAGAAAATACCCCGCGGCCTTATGCCAAGAGTTGGCCGAGTTGTCCAGATGATTTCGCATAGTTTTTTTTGGGCTTTCCACCATTGTTGTGGTTTCGCGGCAAGCCCTGGGATGAGGTACTCCGAATCCCAGGGATTCGGGAGTACCCTCATCCCTGGGCGTCCACAGAGTTGAATCGGGGAAAACGAAAAAAAAATGAGGAAATCTCACAATTTCGATGGAAATCGGCGCGGTCCTTGGTATTCTCCTGGCTCGCATACTTTCTTAACAAGGTTGGACAGCGAGCAGGAGATTCACCTATGCACTTCGTATTGCGTTGGGTAGTGTCGGCCGGCCTGATCTTGTTGGGGCCAATTCTGTTGCAGGCGCAGACCGCGGACCCCAAGGCCAGCCCAGCCTTGCCTGGTTTCCGCACGGTCGAGACTGCCATCACGACCACCATCAAGAAGGCCGCGAACACGCAAGCCGGTTCGCCGGGTTATCTCGGCGTGCTGGTGGAATCGAGCGCCAAGGGTGATTTGCTGATCAGCGATGTCGCGGAGAATTCTCCCGCGGCCCGGGCCGGACTGAAGGCGGGCGACGTGCTGGCCCAGGTCGATGCGCGGGCCGTCAAGACTCCCGAGGTCTTCCTCAGCCTCTTGCAAACCAAAGCCGCAGGCACGCAGATCAGCGTGACCATCGTACGCCGCGGCAAGGCGCAGGACGTCAAGGTCACCCTCGGAGCGACGAGCCGGGTGATGTACATCGGCCAGAAACGCGCTCTCCTGGGTGTGCAAGTTGAGGAGGCGAAGGCAGGCCACGGCATTACTCTCAAGTCGGTGACTCCGGGTTCTCCCGCCGATAAGGCCGGTCTGAAGGCCGGCGATGTCGTCCTCATGGTCGACGGCAAGGCGCTCGACCAGACGGCCCCACTCTCCGATATTCTCGCCCAGTACAAGCCGGGCGATTCGCTCACACTGCTCCTCAAGCCGCGCAACGACGTAGAAAAAGACCGGAAAATTATGGTGGTACTCGGCGCGGAGCCCGAGACTGGATTCCCCGGTAAGGTGGGCAAGGGCGGCTTCGGTGGCGGCGGTTGGGATACGCGCAACGCCGCCTGGAAGAAGGACACCTATCGCCTCGCCATCGTCTGTATCGAATATCCCGACGTCAAGCACAACGCCAAGATCACCTCCAAGGACTGGGAGGATTCGCTCTTCAGCTGCAAAACCTATATCAACGCCAATGCGACCGGCCAGCGCGTCTTCGGCAGCTTGAACGATTACTATCAAGAGCAATCGTTCCAGAAGTTGAAAATCACGGGCAAGTGCTTCGACTTCGTCACCGTCAGCAAGACTCGCAGCGAATACGCCCAGGCCAACACCGGCCAAGGCAAAACGGCGCTGCTGGGCGAGGCCCTCGACCAACTTTTCAAACGCGACGGCAAAGATGTCCTCAACGATTTCGACGGCGTTTTCTTTCTCTACGCCGGCGAACGCGTGGCAACCAATCGCGGCGGCATCTACTGGCCTCACAAATCCTTCCTCATGCATCAGGGCAAACGCTGGAGCTACTTTATTGTCCAGGAAGGTGGCAAGACGATGTGCGATATCAGCGTCATCTGCCACGAGTTCGGCCACATGCTCGGTCTGCCTGACCTCTACGCTCGGCCCGAGAACCCCGGCTCGGAAGGCGCTGGCGTCTGGTGCGCCATGTCGAATCAGGCAGGCAAAGGGAAACCGCAGCATTTTTCCGCGTGGAGCAAGGGACAACTTGGCTGGATCACGCCGGCCCTCATCGACCCGACCGTGAAGCAGAAGCTCGTGCTGGCGCCGATTGAGGATTCGCACAAAGAGTGCTTCAAGGTGCTCGCCAAACCGGATGGCAGCGAGTATTTCCTCTTGGAGAATCGCAAGAAGAAGGGCTTCGACCAAAGCTTGCCGGCCGAGGGATTGTTGATCTGGCGCGTCGTCGGCAATCGGCCGATCCTGGAGGAATCGCACGGCGTGGAAGGCCCCGCGGGCCCGCGCGTGTTCCTCGATTCGGTGCCTTTCCCGAGCTCGGCGAATAATGCCTTCACGCCGTTCACGACGCCGTCCAGCCGGGCGCAACTCGGCGGCGGCTTACCGGTGCACATCACCAACATCCGCCGCCTGCCCGACGGGCGCATCACATTCTACATCGGCTATGAGTACTATTGAGCGTGAATGGGAAATGAACCACGGGGGACACGGGGAAAGACTCAGGAGGCAAGGCCCACCGTGGCACTTTGAAAAACGGTCACCCAGCGGACAAGAGGAAATTCCTATCTCTCACTCTTCCCCCGTGATTCAATGATCTTCATCGATCCGGAAACGCCGGCAGAATCCCAGGGAAATCCCGCAGCACGTCCGGCAATGTCGGCACGAGCAGCATGTTGAACGGCGATGCCATCAGTTGTTGCAAGACGGGCCGATGCTGCGCGGGGACTTCTTTCAGGCTGGTGTACTTCTTCGTTCCCTTGCCTTCGGTGACAATGATCTCGCTTGGCTTTTGCAGGCCGTTTTCGACCTTGCCGCTGATGGTGATCTTCAGCTCGTCCTTGGCGTATTCGCTGGAGAACTCGTTGCCTTTTTGCTTACGGATAACTTTAGCGCCGTTGATGGTCATTTCCAGGTGCAGGTTATCGATGACGCCGGGCTGGAACGGGTTGTTCGGAATTTTGGGGTTGATGTCAATACGGGGAAACACGATGCCGGGAACACCGGGCCGAATTACGCCACCGCCGGCCTTCGGCACATTTTTCACCAGCACCGGCATCTTGACGCCCTTGATCGTCTCCTCATTGCCGTCGCGCACCACGGTGAGAGTCAGCGGGTCGGCCGCCTTGTGATTCCTGACCAAAGTGATGAAGGCAGTGGCCTCGCTGGGCACGGCCTTGTTGTTGATTTTGAACAGTACATCATTCGCCTTCAACCCCGCTTTTTCGCCGACCGACTTGACGCCGACGGCCGCGACCAGGAGCCCCTCGTTCTCCGGCAGCCCGAGTTTCTCTTGCAATTCGGGCGTTACTTTCTTGAGCTGCACGCCGCCCCAAGTCATAGCGCCGGTCGCAAGTTTTCCGCCGGCTGCCTTCTGAATGAAGGCCGGGTCGAGCAGGTGTTCGAGCTGGGCCTGCAGATCAGCGGGCAGTCCCTCGATCTTCGGAATCTGCACCCTGGGCGTCTGGGGCAAAATGATTTGTGCCTGCGCCACATTGGCGAAAGACAGAAGCGATGCTGCGGTGAAGGCGAGTAAACAAGTCTTGCGGATCATGGGATCACCTCGTCGGCCAAAAACAAAATCGCTCGACACGAATTCCTTGTTTGATTTAGAGCGATCCAGCACCTATTATCTAAGCAGAAATCATCCCGCAGGGAAAGTGAAATCCGCGTTTGACAAAAAATGGAAATCCGCCATGAGTCCAAATCCACGTCGTGATTTTCTCCGCTGCTCGCTGGCCGCCGCTGGCGTGGTTGGGCTGGCCGCTGCGCCGAGCCACGCCATCGATCCCATTCGCCGGCAGGGGCGCTCGCTCCTCAAGCTGAGCCTGGCGGCCTACAGCTTTCGGCAAGCGCTGAACTTGACCCGCAAGCCGCCAACCATGACGATGGACGGTTTCATCGACCTGGCGGCGTCGATGCCGTTTGAAGCGGTTGAATTGACCGAGTACTATTTCCCTGAAACCGGCACTCGTTATTTGGCCGGGCTCAAGGGTCGCGCTACCAGGCTCGGGCTTGATGTCAGTGGCACCGCGATTCGCACCGACTTCTGCTTCACCGACGGCACGCGGCTCAAACAGCAGATCGATCACTGCAAGCGCTGGGTCGAGCACACGAGCCGGCTCGGCGGCAAGACGATCCGCATCTTCGGCGGCACCGTCGTCAAGGGCGACACCGAGGAACGCGTTCGCCGGCAGTGCATCGACGCCATGCAAGAATGCAGCGACTACGCCGGTCAGTTCGGAATCTATCTTGCTCTCGAAAATCACGGCGGCATCACCGGTACTTCCGAGCAAATGCTGGCGCTCGTTCGCGCAGTCAAAAGTAATTGGTTCGGCGTCAACCTCGATACGGGCAACTTCCGCACCAAGAACCCGTACGCCGACCTGGAGCGGCTGGCGCCCTACGCGGTTGTCGTGCAGATCAAGACAGAGATTTCGCGCGAAGGCCGCAAGCCGGAAGAGGCCGATTTGAAACGCAAGATACAGATGCTGCGCACCGCCAATTATCGTGGCTACGTTGTGCTGGAATACGAAGCCGCCGAGGACGCGAAAACGGCGGTGCCGCGCTATGCGCGGGTGTTGCGCGAGATGTGTGGGTGACGGGTCTTCGTTTAGCGCCCGCGCGTCGCCACGCGGGCGCTAAACGAGGACGGTCAACAGCATCCCCCAGCGCGCGCCTGATACGTCGCCCCCGTCACCACGATCACCGGATTCCTCGCCAACCGGACCGCCGCCGCATCCGACACCGCCACCGGAATCCCGCGTGGCAACTCCACGCCCGAGTCGTCCGCGAACGTCACTTCCGGCCCGCCGTAGATCGCCATGCGCCCGGTGTAGATCGCCGGCCCATCGAAACTGTCCGGCACCTTGTAGGCCACCACCTCGACGCTTTCGAGTAATACCGCTTCGCTCAAACTCGGATACTCCTGCGGCGTCACCAACCGATACGGCACCCGCGCTCGCACATCAATGCGGCCGAAGCCGGCGTTCACCAAGGTAGCGAGATAATCGTCAAACGATTGGCACCCCGACAGACAGCGGGCGCGCGCGATCTCGTCGGCGCGAAACTCCTCCGGCAATGCCACCGGCGTGATCGGGTCCGACGTCGCGAAGAAGCCGCCCGGACGAAGGACGCGAATCACCTCGGCAAGTGCCTGTTCCAGGTCGGCTTGCATGAACACGTTGAACAGGCAATTCTGTGCCGCCACGCTGACGCTGTTCGATTCGACGGGCATTTTCAAGGCGTTGCCGTCGAGCACGCGAACGAACTCGGGCCGAAACCACGGGTTGATCTTGGCCGCCTCAAGGAAATTCGCCTGGGCCTTGTCGCGCATTGCCGCGACCGGGTCAACCGCGATGACGCCGCCGGACCGGCGCGTGAAGTAGGCGAACTGCAGCGCCTCCAATCCGCCGCCGACGCCGACGTAAAGAATCGTATCATCGGGCCGAAGATCGCGCGGGTTGACGGTGGAGCCGCAGCCGTAGTTCATTTGCAGCATGATCGGCGGCACGCGCAGGTCGGGCAGGTTCCAGACGGGCGACTCGGTGCAGCATAGGGTCGCGTCCGGGTTCGTCGCGGCCTCGGCGTAGACGGTTTCAACGGTTTGGAGGTAGGTGGACATGATTGGTCTTCCTGTCTTCGTTTAGCGCCCGCGTGGTATCATGCGGGCGCTAAACGAAGACCGGATAAGATTCAATTGAGAGCGCGCAAATACGCATATAAATCCACAATCTCGCGATCATTCAACGCATTGAGCAACCCCGCCGGCATCAGAGATTGGGCCGACACCTGCCGACTGACGACGCTCACGCCGTCCAGACGTACGGTGATCGCCGCGGCCGTCTGCAACATCAGGCTATCGACTGCATCGTAGATGACGATGCCTTGATACGATTTTCCGTCGCGTGTTTCGACCACGGTGGTCTGATAGCGCGCCGGCAAATCTTTCGACGGCTGCAAGATGGCCGTGAAGAGATCGGCCCGCGAAAAGCGATTGGCGACGCCGACGAGGTCCGGCCCGAGCGCCTGCGAACCGGAATGGCACTGCACGCAGCTCGCCTTGGCGTAGACCGCCTTGCCGGCGTCAGTGTTGCCGGCGGTCCAATCGAGCTTGGCAAGCCGAGCGTCCCACTTGGCGACATCGACGCCGTCAGGGTTGGCGAGTCGCTTGCCGAACTCGGGATGCATCTTTTCGAGCCATGCGATCCAGCGTTTGCTGTCGCTGCCAAGGCTTTCCGCCGTCCTCTCGTGCAGGGCATTCGCCAGCATCGTTCGAAATGCAATGTCTTTTTCCGGTGTCCGCTGCAAAGCGCGAACCAGTGCGAAGATCTCGTTGGAATCGCTCTTCACGCCAAGATGATTCAATCCTTGCACACACGCCACGATGACCGATGCCTGCGGCGTGTTGAGCCCGTCGATGAACTTCTTGCGGTCGCTCTCGACTGGCTTCTTCGCCAGCAGCGGCAACAGCGCCGTTTCCTGCCCGGTGTCGTCCCATCGCTTGCGAACCGTCGGCAGCACCTCGTCGGCCGGCAGTTTATCAAAGAGCTGCACGATGTTGCCATTGAGCGGAAAATCCATCGCACGCTGCCATCGCTCCAGAAAAATGCGTGCGGCTTTCTCCTTGGGAAAGCCATCGACATTCGCAAACATCGCATGCTCGGCTCGCCCAAACGCGGCATGCTCGACCATCGCCTGATGCAGCGTCGCATCCTTCTCGGCCAGCCCGACGTACAACTCGCGCACCCGCAGCGGCCAGTTGGAATCGCGATTCAGCTTGCGCACGGCAATCTTGCGATCGAGATCGAGCAGCGCGGCCGCGACTAGCTTCGCTTCCTTGTCAGCCCGTTTGCCGGACATCCGCGCGTAGCAAGCAAGGTAGTGAATATCGTCTTCGAGACGGTTGGAATCAGCACTGCAACGGGCCAGCATTCGCGACCGCAAGTCGTAATCGCCCCATCCAATCATTGCCACAGTGCGTGCGATTTCACGATCTACCTCCGGTCGAAAGGTTGGGAATTCTACTGCATAGGTTTTCAGCTCGACGACAAAGGCATTCGCGTCTTCCAGGTTTGTTTTCGCGGATTTCGCCATGCGTGGAGTATACCCTTCCCACAGTGTTCCGAGCGCGTTCTTCGCACCGATGTCACCCAGGCTAAGTTGTAAGAAGCGGATGCAGAATAGATGTTCCTCATCGGTCTTCGGCCGCTTTTCTCCGAATCGATAGAGAGCGACACCGAATGTTGGCCAAGCCGCACGGCTATAGGGTCCGGTCGAATCGTCTAGCTTTCTAGTCAACTTTGGAATGAGGGCTTCGACGTAGTCAGCGGTAGCCTGCCGGACGTGAACGTCTTCATCGTTTGCGAGCCCAAGTACTGCGACGGGATCGTCAAGCACTGCGTCGCCCAGCTTACCGAAATGGCGGCGAAACATTTGCAGGCCCGAAAGCCGGTCCGTGACAAGCTTGGATTTTATTTTTTCATCGATTTCCTTCTTCATTCCCTCACGCCATTCCAGCGATCGCGTCGCCATCTTCAGCGGCGCCAGCTTCCCGGCCATCGCCTTGAACCGCTCCGTATGCCGCACGCGATACACCGCGCCGCGAGTGCCGCGGCCGCCGATGCTGACGTAGATGTCGCCGGTTTTCGGATCGACGGCACACGCGGTCGGGGCGAAGCCGTTGTCGCCTTGCGATTCGAGGAAGACGCGAGGCTTGGCGGTGTAGCTGGCCCCCTTGCGTTCGAGGGAGGCGAAGTGGATCTTGCCGAAGGTCCAGTCGGCGAGGAAGAAGCCGCCGTGATATTCGGGCGGGAACTGGTTGTGCCGATAGCAGGCGACGCCGGTCGGCGAGCCGCGGCCCAGCGTGGCGATCGGGGCGACGACGTCGCAGAAATACGGCGGGCGACGCCAGGCGACCGCGTGCTGCGGGTTCAGCCAGCCGTAATGCCGGCCTTCGATCACGTGATAAAATCGCGTCGGTTCATACCACGGCAGGCTGACGCAGCGCTCGTTATCGGAGTCGTAGGTGAAGAGGTCGCCTTCGAGATTGAAGTCGAAGCCGTAGGGATTGCGGAAGCCGTGGGCGACGATCTCGCATTTTCCAACGTAGGCATCACACTCCGCGTGATGTTTTCCCTCACGCGGAGCGTGAGGTCTACGATCGGGCTCGGGTTGGAAGCGGAGGACGCAGCCGGCGATGGGGTCCTTGATGGGCGAAGTGGGCAGGTCGGCGTAGGTCTTGTCGATGCCTGTGTTGTTGCCACACAGGACGTAGAGCCAGCCGTCGGGGCCGCGGTGGATTGCGTGGGCAGCGTGTTCGCCGCCGGTCTTGACGGCGCGGAGCAGCTCGGACGGTCCGTCGGCCTTGTCGTTCTTGATGCGGATGCGGCGCAGACCGCCGTCGCCCATCGCGTAGAGGGTATCGCCTTCCCACAGGAGGCCCATGGCGCCGTCTTTCGGCGAGTTGGCAAATTCGATGGCGAGGTCGGCTTTGCCGTCGCCGTCGTCATCGACGAGGATGCGAATGTACCCTCGGCCGGCGACGACGACGCGGCCCTTGGGATCGATGGTCATGCAGTGGATATCGTTGGCGAGCTTTTGATCGGCGAATTCGGTGACGGAGAAGCCGGGGGGGGCCTTGAGGGCTTGCGCGTGCACGCCGAAGGGGACCAGCAAGAATGACAGGGATACGGCGAAGATAAGCCGCACGACGATTCCCCCTCCCCGTTTAGCGCCCGCATGGCGCCATGCGAACGCTAAACGTAAACCGGACGTTATCCTACCATCGCACGGCATGCCGATTCACCGAGCCGATGGCAATAATCTCCAAAACCCTCATCGCCAACACGAATTGCCTTGTAATTCGCCAGCACCGGCAACAGCGTTGCCACGATCTGGTCCATCCGCACCAAGTCCTTCAACACGAAGTTCAACCGCGAGCCGATCAGATTGCCGCCGACGAACAGCGTGTATTTGTCGCCTGACCGGCCAACGATGCCGATGTCACTCTGGTAGGGGCGCACGCAGCCGTTGGGGCAGCCGGTCATGCGGACGCTGATCTTTTCCTTGTCGAGGCCGAGTTGCTGCAACTCGACTTCGAGCTGGTCGATGATGCTGGGCAGGGCGCGCTCCGCTTCGGAGAGGGCCAGGCCGCAGGTCGGAATCGCGGGGCAGGCCAGGCTGTGAGTTTGTACCAGCGACAGCCGATCCGGCTTCGTGATGCCGTATACTGTCATCAGGCGATGAATGAGCGGCTTCGCGAATTTCGGCAAATCGCACAGGAGTATATCCTGCATCGGGGTCAAACGAATGCTCGGCTGATATTTTTCGATCAGCGTACGCAGCGCGGTGCGCAGGCGCAAGTCCCCCTCGTCCTTGATGCGGCCGTTCTCGATGGAGATGCCGTAAAAGTATTTGCCGTCCCCTTGCTCGTGCCAGCCGAGATGGAGCGGGAAGCCAGTGACCGGGAGATTCTTCGGCAGCGTCAGTGGGAAGGGCGCATAGGTTTGCAGTACCGCGCGGAATTTGTCGACGCCCCACTCGGCGAGGACGTACTTGAGGCGAGCACGTTTGCGGTCGGCCCGGTTGCCGTGATCGCGGAAGAGTTTGATAACCCCCTCGGCGCCAGCGACGAGTTGATCCGGCGTGACGTAGCAAATCGGTTTGGCGATGAAAGGGAAGGTGTTCTCGTTGCCGTGGGTCATACCCATGCCGCCGCCGGCGTGGAGGTCGTAGCCGATTATGTCGCCGTTTTCGACGTGGGCGAGAAAGCCGAGGTCTTGGGCGTAGAGGTCGACGGAGTTGTCGGTGGGGAGCGCGAAGGCGACCTTGAATTTGCGCGGGAGGTAGAGTTTGCCGTAGATGGGTTCGTCGACGATATCCAACGAGGCGGAAGCGTGAGCGACGGGAACGCCGTTCAGCCAGATTTCGTGATACGCCTTCGAGCGAGGCGCGAAGTGCTGGGCGAGGAAATCGGCCTGGCGCTGCAACTCCTGATAGACCGGGGTGGCGAACGGGGCGGGGGGGGCCATCACGTTGCGGGAGACGTCGCCGCACGCGCCGAGCGTGGTGAGCAGGGATTGGTTGATGGCGTGGATCGTCTGCTTGAGCTTCGACTTCAGGACGCCGTGGAGTTGGAAGCCTTGCCGGGAGGTGATGCGCAAGGTGCCGTTGGCGTACTGTTCGGCGATACGGTCGATGGCGAGGTACTGGCTCGCGGTGACCTTGCCGCCGGGGATCTTGCAGCGGACCATGAATTGAAACGCCTTGCCGCTCCCCTGGCGATGGCGGCCCTTGCGGGCGTCGCGGTTGTCTTGCTGGTAGCTGCCGTGGAATTTGATCAGTTGCTTATCCTGATCGTTGAATTTCTCGGAGTCCCTGGCCAGTTCCTCGGCAATGCCGCCGCGGAGCTGCCTGCTGTTTTCTTTGATTAGCTCCACGGCTGATCGTTTGGGTGGGGCCGTGGTGGTTTGCTCAATCGACATTATGGTGGTCTCGATTTATTGGGTTTGACTTGTCCGAGCCTGAGCGCCAAGCGACGGACGCCTTGGTGCCCTTCGCTTGGCGCTCAGGCTCGGACAACATACGCCGGCCAATTCAAATTCACCGATCGAATCATCATACGGTTAATTTACACAGGCTTTGCCGGTTATCCAAGAGAGGTTATCCGCCTTGAAGCTCGGCAAGCAAGGCAAGCCATCGGGATTGTTCAGACGAATACAGTGCTGACGATTGCCGCTAGGCTGGTTTACCGACCGTGGGGCACAAACAGCCGGATGGGCATCAAGACGCCCAGTTGGCTGGACGAATCTTAGTTTGTCGATGCGCATGCACGATTCGCGCGCGCCCGTTAACCTACTTTGGCCGAGGAAAGGACCTCATGGTGGCCGCACCCACGCCAGCACCCTGCAGCAACCTGGGATTCCTGTCGGTCTTCCCGGAGCAGAACGGCTATGTCGGGGGCTATCTCGTCACCAACCCGTGGGGACGCCCGCTGGAGTTCCGCCTGTCCACGGCTGTGTCGCCCAACAAGGTGCAGCAGATCCTCTATGGCGACACCTTGGCCGGCTACCTGTGCGGCGAAGTCATCGGCAAGACGTTGATCGACAAGACGGCGACGCCGGTGCACTGGGTGCTCGTGGACAGTCCCATGACGCTGGACCTGCGCCTGCGCGTCGAGTTCCCGGTCGGCCTTTGGCATTGCATGGTCGATCCCGATCAGCCGGCCCCCGGCATCGAGGTGCAGCCTCGCGTTTACTGCCACTGGCAGTTTCCCGATGACGCCGCGACCATGTGTGAGATCCTCGACAAGCTCGGGACTTTCGATTTCAGCGAGCCGTTCGGCCGCATCCGCGAGGCTATGGGAGAGGCCCGCAAGCTGGGCGTGACCATTCGTGGCGCGGCGGCGTGATCTTGCCGCAAGCGTCGAAAACAGTCTCGCCCCTTGCCAATCCCTCTTCCGTTCGTCATACTGCCCTCACCGATTCACATCCATCGAGAGGGCCTCCCATGTTCAAGCGAATGGTGTTGGCGTTGTGCTTGGCGATGCTGCCGGGCGTTGCGTGGGCGCAGACGCAGGAAAACTATCTGCCTTCGAAGAGCCAGTTGTATTTCCGCTTCGACGGCATGAAGATGCATCAGGCGACCTACGACCAGACGGCCGTCGGCAAGATGATGCAGGGGGAGACCGGCAAGTTCCTCAATGAGCTGTGGAAGTGGGCTAACGAGCAAGCCCAGAACGCCGCACAGAACGAGCCGAAGATCGGGCCGCTGCTCAAGGACTTCACCAAGCTGGTCGGCAACATGTACGACAACGGCCTGGTGCTCGGCTTTGAAGCGGGCTCAGTGAATCCGCCGAGCGTGCAAGCCGTGCTGGTGTTCCCGAAGGGGGCCGGCGAATCGGGCACGCTCATTCCGCTCATCCAGAAAATTGCTGAGGAGACCAAGGCCGAGGTCAAGAACACCAAGGTCGGCAATCGCTTCGTCAATACGACGCAAATCGAGTTCCTGCAAATTGGCTGGTGGGCTCAAGGGGCCGACGCCATCCTCTTCCTCGGCACCACCGATCCGGTGGTCTACGCCAAGGCCATCGATGGCAAGACGACCGGCGTCGCCAAGCACCCACTCTATCAAAGGGTCACGGGCTTCAAAGAATTCCCGACGGTGATGCGTGGCTACTTCGACCTTGGGGGCATCCTCAACGTTGCCGGCCAGGCCCATCCCGCGGCCGGCCAGATCATTGACGAGCTGGGCATCAAGGGGATCAAGGACATCACATTCGCATCGGGTTTCGATGGCCCGGCCAAGCGCTCGGTGGTCGATGTCGAGATGCCCGGCCCGCGCAAGGGACTCTTGAGCCTGGCGAGCCAGCGCAAGATCAGCCTGAAGGACCTGCCAGTGTTGCCGGACGATCTCAGCAGGTTCTCCGCGAGCAGTATCACGCTCAACAAATCGTACGAGGTGCTGACGGGTGTTGTGGATGGCGTCGTCCGGGCGTCTGCACCGGACAAGGCCCACGAGATCAAGGAAGTGATCAAGGCGTTTGAGGGGGCCACGGGCGTCGATATCAGCAAGGATCTGTTCGCCGGCTTCGGAGATCTCATCGTCACTTATAATTCGCCGTCCGACGGCATCCTCGGCACCGGCCCTGTGGTGGCGATCCAGGCGAAAGACGGCAAGAAGATCATTGCTTCCATCGAAAAGCTCATCAAGGCGATCCCCAATAATCCGGGCGGGGAACTCGTCCTGAAACGGAAACCTTACCACGGCGGCGAGATCATCCAGGTGCAACTCGTCGGCCAGGCCAATTCCCATCTGGCGACGTTTGGCCTCTACAAGGGCTGGTTCGTCTACGCGAATTTCCCGCAGCCAATCAAGGGCTTCATCCTGCGGCAAGAAGGTGAGTTGCCGGCGTGGAAGGCGGACGCGGCGCTGACCAAGGCGCTCGCGCAATTCCCCAGCGAGTTCACGTCGATCCAGGTGTCCGACCCGCGGCCGACGGTGCGGACCGTGCTGGCGGCGGCGCCGTTCGTCCTGAACCTGGCCAACACGTTCGGCGGTCTCGGCGGTCAATTCGGCATCCTGCCCGGCTTCCGGCCGTTCGATCTGGACCACATCCCGCACGCTCAGGAAGCAACGCGGCACCTGTTCCCGAACGTGACCATCAGCACTGACAATGGCAAACGCATCCGCAGCGAGATGCGCGGGTCGTTGCTGTTGCCGTTCTGATGTCATACTTCGTCCGAGCCTGACGCGTAAGCGAAGTTGGATACTTCGCTAACGCTTCAGGCTCGGACGCCCCATCATGTCAAATCCCGCTCATACACCGGAAAGCTCCCCTGCCGTTCAAACACGCGGCTATAGAACGAGTGCAGCGCGACCGCATCGCTGGCGACCTGGGCCGCGTAGCAGGTGATGTCGTCCGCATCGCTGAGCCGATTGGCGGCAAAACTCAGCATGTCCATGCCGACCGTGAAGATGTTCCGGTCGGGGCGGGTCACGAAGCTGAACAGGCCCTTGATGCGTTTCGCGGTCATCCCCTCCGTCCCGAAGGCGCCAAACCGAAAGCACGGCATCGACGAATCGACCGCGCGCGGGTCGGCATATTTGGCATCGGTGATGAAGATGCCAGCCGCCTGCGGCGCGTTGCCCTTGCGGTCGCGCATGACGAACAGCGACTTCGGCGAAAACCACGGGTTGTCCCAGAGGGCGCCCTTGAGAGCGTCGGCATTCGCCACGCGAAAGACCGTCGGATCGAGTGAATAAATCCCCGGAATGTCCTCTACCGTCGCTGGAGTGATCGTGCTACCCAACTTGGCCGACGGCGTCGGCATGTTGTCGAAGCTCAGCACGTAGTTCACCATCTCGCGGGCCAGACCGAAGTCGTGTTTCTGGAAAAACGCGTTAATCGTTGGCCAATCGTTGCGGTAGGCACAGAAGGCCCTGGGAAGGGTGCGTTGTTTCATCGCTTTCAGCGTGTGCGTGAACAGCGGTTCGGCAGCATACTCGAAACCGGGCAGGCACCACGGATAGCCGACGCGGCCGTTCTGTTGAAACGTGCAGTAACCGACGACGTCGCCGCCGAGTTCCGCGTAGCAGCGCGTACCGGGATCGAAGTCCTTGGCCTGGGTACGGCGCTGCAGGTCCACGATGGTGGCGGGCTTGAATTTGGTAAGACCCGCGGCTGCGATGTTATAGATTTTCAATTGCGGGAATTCATCGCCTGGCTGAAACGATCGAATATTCACGTTGAAGGTCTCCCTGTGACCGCAAGGGCGATCCGTGGCAAGAGGGGGTTCGAGGGATGACTCCCTTTGAAGGATGTATACAGCGTAGCGAGGCTGCGACCGATTCGCAAGATCCCAACGCCGACTGAGCGGGAACGCCGCGTCAGCATACAATGTTCGCAGATGCCTTCGCGCCCGATTCGGAGAATCGATGATGCCTCGATGGATTCCTGCGGCTGTAATCCTGATATTCGCGGCGGCCGTCCCCGCACTGCTTTGCGCCAGTGACGCCGAGGCGATCACGCGTGGCAAGAAAGCGCTGGAGACGCGCGCCTTTGTGCCAGCTCCCTGGCCGTTTGCTGCCTATGAGAACGTCTGGAAATACTGGGAGCCCAAGCGCGAGCGCGCGCCGGGCAACTACGCCGAAGCGTTCCGCGAGCACTACGGGCTACACCAGGCTCCGTTTGATAACGGCAAGTATCCGATGGGAATGCGGCCCGGCAAGCTGTTCGTCCTCGACGGCATCACCACCGATTGCATGCTCTGCCACGGCGGCTCGATCCTCGGCAAGAGCTACGTCGGCCTCGGCAACGCTTCGCTCGATATCCAGGGGTTCTTCGAAGACTTCAACCGCGCCGCAGGCATCGGCCGCAAGTTGCCGCACACGTTCAGCAATGTCCGCGGCACCTCGGAGGCCGGGGCGATGGCGGTCTTCCTGCATTCGTTTCGCAATCCCGATTTGAGCATTCGCATCGATCGCCACAAGTGGGAGCTTCGCGACGACCTCTGCGAGGATGTGCCCGCCTGGTGGCTCCTCAAGAAGAAAAAGACGATGTATCACACTGGCGGCGCCAACGCCCGCTCCGTGCGATCGATCATGCAGTTCATGCTGACGCCGAACAATTCGCTGGCGACCTTTGCGAAGGAAGAAGCTGCCTTCAAGGACATCCAGGCGTACATCCTCAGCCTGGAGGCTCCGAAGTATCCGTTCCCCGTTGACGCCAAACTGGCGGAGACCGGCCGCAAGCTGTTCATCAAGAATTGTGCGAAGTGCCACGGCACCTACGGCGAGGATTGGACCTACCCGAGCAAGGTCATTCCGCTCAAGGAGATTGGCACCGATCCGACGCGTTTCTATGGATTGCCGACCAAGCTCGGCGAGTTCTACAACGAAAGCTGGTTTGCCAAGGAAAAACCGGA
Organism: Gemmataceae bacterium; assembly: GCA_009692065.1. Lineage (GTDB taxonomy): Bacteria > Planctomycetota > Planctomycetia > Gemmatales > Gemmataceae > SIAQ01. The sequence goes on along the minus strand of SHZY01000046.1, from coordinate 773 downwards.
CGGCTACAAGTCGATGGAAACCGCCGGCTACCAGGCGCCGCCTCTGGATGGCGTGTGGGCGACCGCGCCGTACTTCCACAACGGCAGCGTGCCGACGCTTTATCAGGTCCTCAATTCGAAGACGCGGCCGCGAATCTACACGCGGTCGTTTCAAACCAGTGAGGCCGATTTCGACAAGAAGAAAGTCGGTTGGCAGGTGCGGATTCTGGATGAAACGCCGAAGAATGGAATCGCATTTGATCGCCGCAAGATTTACGACACGACCCAGCCCGGCCGGGGCAACATGGGGCATACGTTTGGCGACGATTTGAACGAGGAGCAGCGCAGGGCGGTGATTGAGTATCTGAAGACGCTTTGACGTCCAGACGTTGCTCGTTTCGTCGACTTATGGTTTTATTCCAGAATCGCCCGGCTCGGCCTCCCGGAGGAAGTGAATCATGTCAAACGCAATCATTAGACGAGAGCTCAAAAAGGCAATCGACAATCTTCAAGACGACCGGCTGGCTTCGGTTGCAGACTATATCGCGTTTCACAACTGTCCCGTTAAAAGTCGAATAGCGACAACTGGTTATGTCGAGGCCCTTCCGGATCCGGGTCGATTCTACCCGATAATGCCGAAAAAAACGGGTTTTTCTCGAAAAGGTTGAGGCTCAATATTTGCAGAATTTCGTTCATGCTCCGATCGAGCTTGTGTTCCTTCTTGATGATGGCGACCAACACGTAGACGCTGATCGCAATCCAAACCTGCGTCTTGACCGCGTTGTCGGAGGTCC
>SHZY01000207.1 GCA_009692065.1 Gemmataceae bacterium | reverse complement strand
GGGTGGATGACCGGACTCGAACCGGCGACAGCCAGATCCACAATCTGGAGCTCTAACCAACTGAGCTACACCCACCATCGGTGGCACCGACACGTTCATCTTAAATGATTCAAACAGCGGTGGCTAGTGGCCAGATTGCCGCTTGCGGCTTCGCGCTCGCATGGCGCCACGCGAGCGCGAAGCCGCAAGCGGCAACTCATGAGCAATCAAGTCACGAAAAACAGCCACGTCGCCAGCGCGAACACCGGCAGGAGGATCAGGCTCGAATACAGCATGTAGCCGACGAACGACGGCATCGCGTACCCCATGTCCTCGGCCATGCTCTTGACCAGGAAGTTGGGCCCGTTGCCGATGTAGGTATTGGCGCCCATGAAGACGGCGCCAGCGCTGATGGCTTGCAGGATCAACGGCTGTCGCGCCGCCAGCTCCGCGAGACCCCCCTCGCCGGCGGCGAGCGCGGTGAAGGCCAGGTACGTTGGCGCGTTGTCGAGCCCGGACGACAGAATGCCGGTGAGCCAAAAGTAGTGCCAGGGTTCGGTGACGCCGAGATCGTCGCGATGCCGAGTCAGGAGTGCCAGGGCAGGGACCATCGTCACGAAGATGCCGGCGAAGAGGACCGCCACTTCGACGATCGGCCCCCACGAATAATGGTTGTGCTCGCGCACTGAGCGCGGCGTCGCGAACCAGGAACCGATGGCCATGCCCGCCATGATCACGGTAGGCCAAGGCCGGTGCAGTAGGTATTCGCCTGCCAACATCGGCGATTGCATCAGGACTGCGGCGAGAATGCCCGCCAGGAACAGGATGTTGATTTTGCCGCCGACCACGATCGACCCGTGCCTTGGCGGAAACTGCGTGCGATCCGGCTCGCGCCGGTAGGCGAGCGTGTCCCAGATCAGCGTGATCGCCAGCACGCTGCCGTTGACGACCAGCCAGTGCGGCCACATCGACAGCGTCCAGAAGAAATCGACGCCGTTAAGGAAGCCGAGCAAGAGCGGCGGATCGCCCAGCGGGGTCAAGAGGCCACCGAGGTTGCTGACGATGAAGATGAAAAAGATCGGCAAGTGGTTGCGATGCTGCCGCACGAGATTGATGCACAGGAGCGGCCGGATCAGCAGGATGCTCGCGCCGGTGGTGCCGATGATGTTGGCCAGCACGGCGCCGATTGCGAGTACGCCAACGTTCACCAGCGGCGTCGGGCGGAACTGGCCCTGCACCACGATGCCCCCCGCCACCGTGTAGAGAGCCGCCAGCAGCACGATGAAATCGACGTACTCGATCGCCGAATGTTCGAGCACCGCAAGCCCGGGCTGCCGCTCGGCCCATTGCAGATAGCCCAGATATGCCGCGACCGGTATCGCCAGACCGAGCGAGATCATCGCCCGGCGCAGATTGCTATGCCACCACTTCTCCGCCACGAGCGGCAGGACGGCGATCGCCAAAAGCAACAACACGAATGGCGCCACTGACCAGGGCGTGACGAGCAAATCACCGGACGTGGCTGCAAAAAGCATCATGACCAGATTCTACGCGAGTTCTGTGGATAAGGCAGCGATGCGTGCGGAGCAGGGTGTTCCTTTTCATTCACCGGAATAATCGATTCAACCGATAGAGATGACAGCGGTAATCGGGTCAAAAATCAAACTTCCGTAACTTGGCCAAGCAAGATGGACTGCGTAAACAGGGTAGCTTTTCGCTGCCTGGTGCTGGCACTCGTGGTGCTGATCTCAGCTGGCTGTGCGCAAACGCTGCCGGGCCGATGTCTCATGGCCCAGACGAACCGTGCGTGTCCGCGGGCAGAGCTGGAGTTGGTTGCCTTCGAAGAGCAGGCAACCGACAGACTGCAAGAGTTGCTCAACTTGGCCGTCAAGCATCACCCCGATCTGCGGGTGGCGCATGCCCGCGTGGAGGCAGCGCGCGGGCGCATGATTCAGGCTGGCCTCTACCCCAATCCGGCCATCGGGTCCCATTTTACCCAGCTCGGAGACAGCACCAATCGATTGGGCCAACCTGGCGCAAGGGTTATCCAAACTATCGTGACCGGCGGCAAGCTGCGTATCGCCAAGGCCGCAGCGGCGCACGGCATCGAAGCGGCCGACTGGCAAGCCATCACCCGCTGGCACGACGTCGTGGCGCGCGTTCGTTTCGCCTACTTTGAGTCGCTGGTCGCACAGGCCGAACAGCAGACGATGAATGAAATCGTGCGCATTTCCACCGAGGCGCTGGCAACGGCCACGAGCCTCGAAAAGGCCGGCGCTGGCACGCGCACCGACGTTCTGCGGGCCAAGGTCGAACTCGAACAAAATCGGCTCAAACGCGAGGTCTCGCTGCGGCGCGTTGAGGCGGCCCGGCAAAGCCTTTGGACGTCACTCGGTCGGCATCCCACCACCCTTCGCCTTATCGACCCACCTCAACGCGAACTCGAACAAAGCCCGCCCGTCTATGAATGGAACACGCTGCTCGAATGCCTGCATGAGAACTCAGCGGAGCTGCACGAAGCTCAAGCGCTTGTCGCCCAGCAGGAAAAATTGCTCGTCAGGGCGCAAAAAGAGGTGCGGCCCAATATCACCGTGACTGCGACTCCGTCCTATGAATCCACCAGGCGGGAAATGCGCGCGGAAATCACCGTGACCGCACCGATTCCGATTTTCGATCGCAACCAGGGGAATATTCACACAGCCCAGGCCGACCTGGCCCGAACCCGTGCCGAAGTTCAGCAACTGGAATTACGGCTGACGGAACGGCTCATCAACGCCTATCAACGCTATCAATCCGCACGGCAACAAACGGAGTCGTATCACAAAACCATCGTCCCCGACGCCCGGGAATCGTTGAAGCTGGTCGAAACGGGCTATCGCGCCGGCGATCGGAAGTACGATTACACCGCCGTCTTGCAGGCGCAGCAGGTCCTCTTCCAGGCGCAGCTCGCGCACACCCAAGCCCTGGGCGAGTTATGGCGCTCCGTAATCGAGATCGCCAACATCTTGCAACAGGACGATTTGCGTGGCAGATGCGCAGTGCGCGAACGGCGTTGAATCCTGTCATCGCGTTTACACGGGGTGTGCCCGCCGAGTCCACCAACTGTGGGTCAAAACTCAAACCTCACGCAAAGACGCGAAGGCGCGAAGGGGGAGAGAAGGCAAGCAAGGCAACTCAGCCGGAATCGGCCGCCAAGTGCGATTGCAACTCCTTCAATCTGATTCTTTGCGACTTTGCGCCTTTGCGTGAGGCTCTGTTTGCGAGTCCAGTTCCGGAATTCACGGTTACAACCGTTTGCGCGCTCACCAGAGGCGAGCGGCTAAACAAATTCCCGCCCCCGGCGTACAATGGCGCCATCCCGATCCGCGCCTTCATCGAGGCTCCTGTCATGTTGCGTAAACGCTGGCTGCCAATTTTTGTCGCCCTGACTATGACGGGCTGCTGGGATAGTCCTGCCAGGCCCGGCGCCAGTTCACCTGAAAAGAAGAAGGATGAGGGCGTGCTCGCCTTCACCGACCTAACGAAGAAAGCGTACGAGAAGCTCGAAATCAAGGTCGAGAAGATGGTACTCAAGGAGGTCCGCGCGCGGCGCGCGCTGACAGGCTGGGTGATGGCCAAGCCTGGCAAGGAGGTCACGCTGACCGCGCCGACCGCCGGCTACGTGCGCTTCCTCACCGGGCACGCGCTGATTGCGGGCGACCCGGTCGCACCCAAGGACGAGCTGTTGCAGCTCGATCCCGTGCTGAATCCCGTCGAGAAAATCCAGGTCGCTGCCCTCAAACGCAGCACCGAGGCCGAATTTGTCAAAGCACAGACGACCCTGAAGAACGCGGAAACCGAATACCAGCGCGCCGTGGAATTGAAAGCCATCAGGAGCAAGCAGGAGTTCGAGCAAGCCAAGAAAGCGCTCGACTTTGCCGAGGAGGAGCTGAAGGCGGCCAAGGACAAGCTCACCTACTTTCAAACGCAGAGCATCACCTTGAAGGCGCCGCAGGCCGGTGTCATCTTGCAACTGCACGTCGGCCCGGGGCAGTACGTGTCGACGTCGGCCCCGCTGGTCACGATCATCGACTTGCGGCCAGTCTGGGTTCGCGTGCCGGTGCCGGAGTTCGATTTCGAGGCGGCCGATTCGGAGAGCCACGTGGACGTGACGTTCAAGAACGCCAACCATGGCCGAGCCGACAACCCGCTGTCGTTCAAGGGCCGACTGGTGGCGCGCGTGCCGCAAATCGATCCGATCAAACATACCGGTGATATGTGGTATGAGCTGGAAGAGTCCAAGGCATCGAAGCGATTCATGAAGGACCAGATGGTGACGGTACAGGTGCCGATCGGCCCGAAGGAAAAGGCGCCGGTCGTGCCGACCTCGGCCGTCATCTACGATACCCATGGCCATGCCTGGATCTACCTGGAAGTCACCAAGGACGGCGACGTTCGGCATCGCTTCGAGCGGCGGCCGGTGGAGGTGGTGGCGGGTATCGAAAACAGACTATTGATGCTGCGCACCACGATGGCTGATGGCGAGCGAGTCGTGACCAATGGCGCCGCCGTCCTGTTCAGCCGCGACTTTCATAAGACGCCGGTCCGGTTCGATGGGGAGGACGAGTGATGCTGCGCACGCTCGTCGAGATCTCGCTCAAGCAGCGCTACGTGATGGTGGTTGCCAGCATCATCTTGCTGGTCTGGGGCGGCTACCTGGCGAGCAAGGCGCCGCTCGATGTCTTCCCCGAATTCGCCCCGCCGATGATCGACGTGCAGACTGAAGCGCCGGGTATGTCGAGCGAGGCGGTTGAAAACCTCGTCAGCATTCCGATCGAAAGCGCCTTGAACGGCATCCCACACATGACGACCTTGCGCTCCAAGTCGGTGCAGGGCGTCTCGCAAGTCGTGTTGATCTTCGAGCGCGGCGCCGACATGGTCAAGGTTCGCCAGATGGTCTCCGAGCGCGTCGCCCTGGTAGCCACCTCACTGCCGGCCCAGGTGAAAACGCCGACCGTGCTGCCGCCGCTTTCGTCCACGAGCCGCGTCCTGCACATCGGCTTAACGCCCAAGAAGAAGGCGGACCTGAAAGAAGGCGAGACGTTGCTCGATCAGACTGACGTGTCGGTGCTGATGCGGTTCGTGATTGAGCCGCGCTTGAAGGCGGTGCCGGGCGTGGCGAATATCTCCACCTACGGCCAGCACGACAAGGTGTTCCAGGTACTGGTCAAGCCGGAGGAGATGCGGGCTTTCGAGATCACCCTGGAGCAAATCAAGAAGGCACTGAAGGACTCGGTCGTACACGGCAGCGCCGGCTTTCACGACACGCCCAACCAGCGGCTCGCCGTGCAGTATTCGGTGAAGATCAAGTCGCCGGAGGACCTCGCGCGCATTGTCATTGCGCATCGCAACGGAGCGCCGATCTATCTCGCCCAGGTCGCCAATCTGAAGATTGGCAACAACCCGTTCATCGGTGAAGGAGTCATTCAGGACGAAGCCGGGCTCTTTGTGGTCGTCGAAAAGTTCCCCTGGGCGAACACCCTCGACGTGACGCGCGAGGTCGAGTCGGCCATGGAATCGCTCAAGCCGAGCATCCCCGGCGTCAAGGTCACCGCACGCATCTTCCGGCCTGCCACGTTCATCGAAATCGCGCTGGCCAACTTGCGTTTCGCCATGATCCTCGGCTGCATCCTCGTAAGCCTCATCTTGATCGCGTTCCTGTTCGAATGGCGCACGGCTGTCATCAGCTTGACGGCAATTCCGCTCTCGATCGTCAGCGCCGTCATCATCCTGGTGCAAATGAATATCAGCATCAACACGATGGTGCTGGCCGGCCTGGCGATCGCCGTCGGCGAGGTCGTCGATGACGCGATCATCGACGTTGAGAACATCGTGCGCCGGCTCAAGGAGAATGCCCTCAAGCCAGTCTCCCCTCTCCCCCCGGGAGAGGGGCCGGGGGTGAGGGTGTCGGCTTTTCGGGTGGTGCTGGATGCGTCACTGGAGGTGCGCTCGGCGGTTGTGTACGCCAGCTTCATCGTCATGTTCGTCTGCTTGCCGATCTTCTTCATGAGCGGCGTCGCGGGCGCGTTCTTCCGGCCGCTGGCGCTGGCGTATGTGCTCGCGGTGATGGCCTCGCTGGTCGTCGCCTTGATCGTGACGCCGGCGCTGTGCCTTATTCTCTTGCCGCGTGCGATGGCACATAGCCGCGAGGCGTGGCTGTCGCGCTGGGTACGCTCACTTTACGCCGCGCTCCTGCCGAGCATTTTGCGCCGGCCCGGCATTGTCTATGCGATCCTCGGCGTGTCGCTCCTTGCCGCCGGTTTCGGCTACACCCGGCTCAAGGAGGAATTTTTGCCGCAGTTCCAGGAGACCGATTTTCTGATGCACTGGGTCGCCAAGCCCGGCACGAGCCTGGAGGTGATGACCAACGACATCAAGAATGTGGGCCGCGAGATGCTCAATGAAACCGAGGTGCAAGAGTATGGCTCGCATATCGCCCGTGCCGAGGTCGGGGAGGAAATCTACGGCGTCAACTTCTCCGAGTTGTGGGTCAGTCTGCGCCCCGATTCCAAGAAGGATTATGCGACGGCCCGTCTGGAGATCGAACGCGTGATGAGCCGCCATCCGGGCTTCGAGCACGATCTCTTGACGTACCTGCAAGAACGCATGAAGGAGGTCCTGTCGGGAAGCGGCGCGTCGATCGTGCTGCGCATCTACGGCCCCGAACTCGACGGCTTGCGCAACCGTGCAGCGGAGGTGCATGACTTGATTGCCGCTGGAAAAGAGAAGGAAGGCAAGGTCGAAGGAGTCGCGGACCTGAAGATCGAAGCGCAGGTCCCGGTGCCGCAACTCCACTTGTCGTTCAACACCTACAAGATGGCCGATTACGGCTTGAAAGCCAAGGAGGTCGCCGACACGTTCACGACGATGCTCAACGGCAGCGTCGTCGCGGAAGTTCACCAGGACCAGCGCAAGTTCGACATCGTCGTGCGCGGCCATCCCGACGTGACGCGGCACCTGCCCGATCTGGAGCGCTTGCAGATTGATTTGCCGGGGGGCAAAGGGACTATCCCGTTGATGGCTATTGCCGAGGTGAAACGCGTGAGCGCGCCGAACATCATCCGGCACGACAAGGTGTCGCGCTGCATCGACGTGACCTGCAACGTCAAGAATCGCGATCTCGGCAGCGTCGTCCACGACATCCAGGATCGCTTGAAGTCCCTCCCGCAGCGTGAGGGCTACCGGGTCGAAATCCTCGGCGAATACCAAGCCCGCACCGAAAGCCAGCAACAACTCTTGTGGTACAGCATTCTCGCGCTCGTCGGTATCGCCGTGTTGCTCTACATGGATTTCCAGTCGGTTCGGCTCATGCTGCTGGTCTTATTCACGCTACCCTTCGCGCTGATCGGCGGCGTGGCGGCGGCGTTTGCCACCGGCGGCGTGCTCTCGCTCGGTTCCCTGGTCGGATTCATTACCGTCCTTGGCATCGCCGCCCGCAATGGCATCATGCTCGTCAGCCATTATCGCCATCTTCAGCAGGAGGAGAACATGCCGATGGGCCCCGAGCTGCTGCTGCGCGGGGCCAAGGAGCGAGTCGTGCCGATCCTCATGACCGCCCTGGCTGCCGGTCTCGGGCTTCTACCATTGGCGCTCGGCGGCAACAAGCCCGGCTACGAGGTCGAGTATCCGATGGCGATCGTGATCCTCGGCGGCCTCATCACCTCGACCCTACTCAACCTCGTTCTTCTGCCAGTGCTTTACGGACACGTGGCGGCGACGATCAAGCCGGAGCGAGACGCGGTGGTCTGAGGGAGCCCCGAGCGACGGAATCGCCATGCAACCTCTTTCAAGTCCCCAACTTGTCCGTAAATCGCGGGGGATAAAAAGAAAGGCTCTTCGCGTTTTTTAGTGGGTGATTTTCACTCGTCAACGCACGAATTCCTTGGGAATATCCAGAGCAAATGCTGATTGCACCGCTCCGAAATTCTGTCACGATGTCTGCATGGCAAAAATCAAGCGCCTGCTCGACATCTA
>SHZY01000206.1 GCA_009692065.1 Gemmataceae bacterium | reverse complement strand
TATCCGTAGGCATCAGTTGGCCTGGAGCTAGGATAAATGCACCGTATTCGCGATTGAACTTCGGGACCCTACCGTAGAGGATGACCCCTAAGGAATTTACTGGTCTAGAAGTTCTAAATTTACTGATAGGAATTTGCTTTCTGGACGCTCCGCGGTTCAATGGAGCTTGGTTTCATTGGTGTTTCCTCATTTTGTTGCTGCGCAATGCGATTTAGGTGCTTACCGTTGCAGCATCGGAAAGCCGCATAACAGTTATTCACCAGACCGGGAGGTCAGGACTATTGAAATTCTCAGAACATGCCAATGCGTAATAACTGCTTGATTCATTGTGGGTGCTCTGAGGTTGTCTGTCCGCATATGTAATGATAGTATGGATTGTGGCTGAAATACGACATACGAATTCAAACTGAGACACTATCTTGCTACCGTTTCATTTGATTAATTTGATTACACGACCGACAAAACGACCGAGTACTCTACCTACCGCTTGAGCTGTCTTTGATGGTGGCCTGTAATCTTGAGTGGCTACGACAGGCTGTTCTGGAAAGTTCTCACGAAGGAATTTTCTGGCCATGGGGGAGTTGGCAGGGATGATTGTTGTTTGACCGCAGCTTGGGCATCCGTCATATCGAGAAGACAACCGCCAAATTGAGTAGATTAAGCCGGGCACAAGCAAAAAAAGCCACAGAATGATTTCGATGCGGATACTTCCCTTTGTTATAGTTTTTGGCTCGCCTCTATAGCCACAAGACGTGCAGACAACATCTGACATTCAATGCTCCTCCCTTAAACACCTTGAACTGACAGGAAATTGCTTTCTGGACGCTCCGCGGTTCAAGGAGAATTGCTTTTGCCTCGGGTTTATTGGAGGTGATTATTCCCGTTTATGTGCGGTTGGCAAGCATCGTTTAGGCCGGTTTTGAAAGCACAAGACGAGCGTCACACATCAAAGTGTTCTAGTCCCTGCTGGAGCTTCGGCCGAGCCACCTTCAGGGAAGGCGTGTATCCGATTGCTTCTTCCAGATGCCGCGCGATAACTTCCTTGACCGTCTCAACGTCCTTTTCTAAACAGCCAACAGCATCGTGAACGGTGTAGCAAAAAATATGGCGATCCATTAGTTCTTGAGCGATCCCGTCGATGAAAATTCTGCTCTCCATGGAAACGCGGCGGGCAACCCAGCCCCCAGACTAACACTTCACACGGCCCGAATAAACGAGGTCACGTCACGGTCACTGCTTTGTTTTAGATTGTTATGTTTTAAACACTAAATCCTGTCGCGATTTTGTCGCAATCTTTTAGCGGGTCCTCTTAGCTTGTGGAAGCTAAACGTCCCTTCATCGCCGCTTGGCGCGCGGCGATCAACCGGCGGTGGTTTGCTGCTATTTTTTGGCGCTGTTTTTCGCACATGGTGCTTCCTGTAGGGTGAGAAAAAGGGCAGAATTTTTCGTTTGCGGCCCGCTTGCGCGGACACCATCTCTCAATCCTAACGTTACCTTTTGATTGTTTCGGAGCCCAGAACCCCATGGTGCCTGTTCGTCTGTCTGTGTGATGCCGTTTCAACGTCCCGGCACATACAACGTCACGTCGTCGAGCAAGAGTTCCGCGCCGCGCGGCAATAGCCAGTGTAACTCGTCAACACGGTCGCCCAGCTTCGGTCCCTTGAAGTCGACCGTCGCCTCGCCCCACATGTCCTGCTTGAGTCCCTTCACATCGACGACGTGCTCGGTCTTGGCCGTGCGATTGACGAGCACGGCACGCAACGAGTTCGCACCGGTCAGGCGATAGCGGAAGGCGAGTTGAGTCGCGTCACCCATGGCGCGTTCGCCGCGCAGCTGCAGACGAATCCAGGGGAAGCCTCGCTCGGCGTTGTCGACCGACTTGGCCGCCCGCCAGAAGTAGCCCTTGTCCGGCACCACGTCGAAGTTGCCCAACCAGTGTTTGCCGGCCACGCCGCTGTCGAACGTCGCGGTGAAGTGGATGTGTCTTGGGAACGGCCGTTTCTCGCTCGGTGCGGCCGCATCGTACAAGACCACGTCGTCGATGAGCAACTCGGCCGTCGGCTCGGCGTAGAACTGGATGTCGTCGATGCGCTCGTGTTCCGACAACGGGCCGCCGGTGCCGTCCGGCCGACGCGTGGCCGTCATGTCCACCGTCCCCGATTCCCAGCGCCCCTGCGGCAGCCCCGTCAGGTAAAGCTGCCGATGATAGCCGTTCGTGAGGCTGTAGATTTGCACGCACAGCCGATCCGTCCCCTTGAGGAAGTAGCGGAAACTTAAGCGTGGGTTCTTGCCCATGGGCGGACCGGGCACGGGATTGAAGATGACGGCGGTGTGCATTGCCTTCGGGTTGCCCAGCAGATCGTCGTAGTCGTGGGTCAGCGTCCCCCGGCACACGCGACGGCTGCCCGGCGGAGTGTTCTTGGTCTCATCCTTGCCGCTCATCCACCAGAACCGTTCGATGTCGTTTTCAAAATCCTCCGCTACGTGAACGCGATTGGGAAAACCGCCGGCCTCGATCAGCTTCGACGGCTGCTTGGTGGGCGAGACACACGAGGCCATGCGGTCCACGTACCACTTGAGGAAGTCGCCAGCGCGGACGGACGTCGCGACCCGGGCGTTCGGCTTCCCCTTGGTGACGCGGGTGACGCCTTCCTTGTCGATCTCGAGGGCGAGATCCTCGAACGACGCGAAGCGATCCTCAAGGCACAGGGCGACCGCGAGCACAGCGGCGAGGCCGGGATTCTTCTCGTCGCCGAGTTGGTGCAGCGTCTCGAGTTGCAGGGAGAGCGCGGTCACAGGCGCAAAGACGCGGCGCAGGCCATCGTCGTCGAGCTTGAGGTTGGCGGTGGCTTCACGCGGCACAACGACGAGCGACACGCCGGAAGCGAAGACGGTGCGGGCGGCGTCGACGTCGGCGAGCAGGTTGGCCTCGGGCGTAGGCTCCTTGATGGAGCCGCCCACTACGACGATGCGTTTGATCCACGCTCTGCTGTCGGGCTTGTCGGCGATGAGGCGGGCAATGTTGGTGAGCGGCCCGGCGGCGACGATCGTTATCTTGCCCTGTTGCGCCTTGAGCCGGCTGTAAAGGAAGTCGACCGCTGACTCCTTGGCCGGGCGGGTGGTGCGATTGAAGAGTACGTCGGGATGGTAGTAGTAGCGATATTGCCCGTTCGGCGTGATCGGCCGCGCTGGTTGCGGCCCGGCGCCGGCGGCGACCGGAATGGCCCGGCGTCCCGTCATCGTCAGAAATCGGCACGCCATCAAAGCGCGAACGTTGGCATCGGCACAGACGGTGGTGACGCCGCGAGGATCGAACTCGGGGCTCGCCAGCATGAGGGCGAGGGCGAAGCCCTGATCGAGATCGCTGCCGAGGGCGGTGTCAAAGAGGATGGGTATCCGCGGCGATTCCGGGGCTTGGCCCGCGAGCGGGGCACAAGCCGTCAGCACGAACAGAGCGGTGAGAAGCGATCTCATGGAGGAAATAAAGGGGACGCGACTGAACGCGACTCATTTCGCCGAAAACGATCGTTCCACGCGAGTGATGTTTCCCTGCATATCCTTGATGGCGACACTCAATCGGCCGCGCGGTAGGTCGCCGAGCGGCTGCCTCAGACGCAACTCCCAGACGCCGTCGCCGGCCGGCTGGAACTTCGACGCCAGATTCTTGCCCGCGGGCACGTCATTCACTGCGAAATCGGCCTGGACCTCGAAGCTCTCCATGTCCAACCCGGTGTAGGCGTCGTGCATGCCGACCAGGATGCGCGATAACGGCTTTCGTTCCGACACACCCGGCAGGGTCACGGTGAGCGTGGGCCGAATTTCGTCAGTGTGCCAACCGCTGGCTTGATTATTCGGCTCAGCCTTTTGGTTTGGCGCGGCAAAATCGATCGGACAGCCCAGATCGATCCAGCGGAAGATCGTCCGGCGATCTTCGTCAGTCAAAGGCTTCACCTTGCCCTCTTTCACCGCTTTCGGAGGCGGCATGATGCTCTCCGTGAAATCGACGTCGGCGTTCGTCATATTTTCCTTTTTCGTGAGATCGACCGGCTTGCCCGCGATTTGCAAGGTCTTGGGGTCGGCGGGGTCGGTGGCCGTGGGGAAATCGTCGTTGGACCAACCGTCCGTGCGGCGTCCGAGGATTTTCCAGGCCAGCAAGCTTCGGCGTGACTGGTAAACGCGCACGTAGCGGGAGACCTGTGGCGTGACCCAGCCTTTGCCGAGATGGCTGTGGCCGTAGCGCTCGAAGTGGCCTCCCGCCAGAACGGCGTAGCTGAGCGGCGCCTTTCCACCTGGTGGGGTGCGAAAATGGCTGGCTCCGGCGCGCATGGCGACCATCTCCAGATCGTCCAACACCAGGTTGGCTTCCGGCTTGGGATTGTCCTTCGAATGGCAGCCTGTGCAACTGCGTTGGAAGATGGGCAGGATGTCACGGTGAAACTCGACGTTCACCACACGGGCTTTCTCGAATCGCAAGCCAGTTTCGTCTTTCTCGTCCCAGCGCTTGCCCGATTGGTCGTTTTGCTTCGCGGTCAGGAGCGGCGTCTGCAAGGCCAGATCGAGCACCTTGTAACTGGGCTTCGCGGCGGACGTCAGCTCAAAGGGCGTCGGCTTTTGACTGTGGGCATGGCAGCCACCGCAGTCGTTGCGAATCTCGCCCGGCCGAACCTGGTGCCAAGTCTGCGCCATCGTCAGCATCATGCCGTCCTTGTCCAGCAACTGCGTCGTGAACGAGGTGTCAGCGGGAATCCTGGCCAGGACGCTGGTATCCGGGTTGCCGTCGGGGTCGAGCGGTTGCTTGCCGTCGGGAAGAAAATGACGCACGGGAATTTCGCCCAGGATACGATAGCGTTCGGCGCCCCAGTTCCAGAACTTTCGTTTGCCGTGCGTGGTTGGCTCCTGGGCGATGAGACGCATGGCGTGAATTTCTGAATTGTCATACAGGCCGCAGTCCGATCCCTGGCTGAACCATTCATCGATCTCCGGCGTATGGGAGTTGAACGGACGTAGCCCGGCGAGCTTGCTTTGTTTCGGCGCCACGGCGGTCACGCTTCCTTCGGGAACGGTGCCGCCCGTGATGCTTTCTCGCTTATAGAAACTCGAAGTGCCCACCAGGCCAAACGGCGAACCGGCCGGCAGATGGGGCGACGCCGTGCCATCGTTGCGCGGCGAGACATGGCGATCCGGCTCGGCGACTCCATAAGTCCGCTGGTAGGGAACGACCGCACGTGGCCATTGCTCGTTGTAATTGGGATCGTTCTTGATCACCAACATCTGCCCGGGTTCATCAATGGCCGTGCCGTCCTTGATCAGGTAGATCCCCGTATCCGGCCAGGGGAGCCAATCCTTCTTCATGCTGCCGTTGGAGTTAACCGCCCCAGCCGACCAGACTGTCAACAGGTGATTGTCCGGGGCGCCGGACGGATGCGTGAACTTGCCCACGCGCCGCGACTTCGGATCGGCGGGGTCGGACAGCCCCGCCGGGGAATCGAACTGACTGACGAACTTCGTCACCGACTGCAACCCGTATGGCGTGAAGGAGAACCTCGTCCGCCGCGGATCTTTCTGGGGCGGATTGCGGGGATCGTTGCGGTCGCCCGGCCCGAACGCCGAATACGATTCCTTGGGGCCGGGCGGCATCTTGTAGAGCGTGCCGAAGCCAAAGTTGTTGGCATTGTAGTAGGCCTCGAAGACGATGTGGCCGTCCGCTAGCTGCGTCTGAAAATGGTAGGCCTCCGCCCCCTGAAAGCTCGAGACGATCGGCCCCCAGCCGGTGCCGTCGGGATAGATGAACCACAGCCCCCAGTTGCGCAGGTCGCGCATGCCCTGGCTCTCATAGCTGGAGAACATGACGCGGCCGTCGCGCAGGATCGTGGGATGCAGGGCGCCGCCGATGTTCAGATGCCCGATCATTTCAACGTTGGCGCCGTCGTCGTCCATCACGAAGAGCTGGAAGTTGCCAGTCGTGTATGTCTTGGGCGCCTCGAACAGGTTGCGTGTGCTGGTGAATACGATCTTTCCGCCTGGTGCCGGGCACGGGCCCAGGTTGAACACCGGAATGTTCTTCGCCTCCTCGACGGACAGAATGCCGGTGTTGGGGGTGCGTTCCTGATGCGTGAGATGCACGATCTTCCGACTCTCGACGTGAATCTTGAAGATATCGGCCCCGCCTCGTGGAAAACCATACGGTTGCCGCTTCGTCTGATCGTGGAACTTCGCGAAATAGATCCAGCGGCCATCGAACGACACATACGGATCGGCCACAGCCCCGTCACCCCCTTTGACGAGCACCTCTTCGCGGCCGTCCGGATGCAAAAGCATCAGGTCGGCGCCGGGATCCATGTTCATCGGATTGAAAACCTCCGCCCAACGCCCCGGCCGCTCATCGCCAAAGCGCGGCGCCCGGACATAGACGATGTCATAATCGTATTTCACCGCCTTGTCGGTCGCGATGGCAGCCGGCTCGACATTGAGTTTCCTGGCCGGTTGCTGGGCCCAGGCATCGTCAACCATGGTCATGCAAGACATGGCGACCAGCCCAGTTACCGCGAAGTAGATGCGAGCATTCATAAACTGATAGATTTGCTTTCTGGACGCTCCGCGGTTCAGATGGTTTCCTTAAACTCGACTCTGCTGGTGCTCGGATTGTAGACGCCAGCAATCCCCTTGTAGATCGTCTCTTTGCAGACAACTTCTGCGGCGTCCGCGGGATGACCGACCAACAACGCTGATATTAACAGGGCAATTTTCAACTGATAGGAATTTGCTTTCTGGACGCTCCGCGGTTCAGTCAACAAGTGATTGGTTCATGGAGATTCAGGCGCAGAAGGTTTCGATATATAACGCCGAATCTGGGATTCACGTCGTCATCGCTGGTTCCAGCTCCTGTTCGGCGTCTTCCACTGGATGCGCGCGGCGAAGACGGCGTTGTCGGAGCCATACTTCATGCACTTCGTGAAGTCATAGGGGTTCGGCGGCGTGGTCTGCATCCACTCGGCGACGGTCACCCACGTCTCGTTCGCACTGACCTCCGTGACGCCGAAGTTGCCGAGCCGCGCGCCGCGCTGCGGCACCAGCACGCGCTCGGTGGCGCGGAGAACGCACAGCTTTTCTGTGTCCACCTGCCCGATGAACAACGGCGCGCGATGGCGCATGATGTGGTCGTTGTTCGCGCCGCGCCGCGTATAGACAAGAAACAACGCGTCGTCGTGCGTCACCCAATGTTGCTGCGTGTTGTAGTTGCCCAAGTCGCTACCGTCGTCCCACGTCCACTTCTTCGGCTCAGTGAAACGCAGTCCGTCGTCGCTTGTGGAAACGTAGCCCGCCTTGTCGTGCCGCAGCGTGAGGTAGTAACGCCCACAAAAGCGTGTCAGCGACGGCTCGCACAGGCCGCGATCGGTGTCCAACGTCAGATCGTTGCCTTGCTCGACGAACGTCAGGTTGGAACCGTCGAACTTGCATCGCAGGACCGTGACCTTCTCGAACTTTTCCCCTTCGCTTATGAAGTAGATCGGCAAGAGGACTTCACCGTTGGGCAGGTCAAGACGCTGCACACTGCCGGCGCCTGCATTGTAGAACTTCTTCGCGTCCGGCATCGCGAGCGTGTCCCACGCCGTCCACGTTCGCTTCTGTGGATCATAGACCGACCAGCACGTCTCGCGTCGGCGGACGTGCATGACCTTGTTGTCCTTGTAACGGACGGTATGGCCGATGCCGAGCAGCTTGCCGGACTTCGCGTGCCACTTCGGCCAGAAGTCACTGGCGACGACGATAATGCCGTCTGGCTCCTCGCGCCGGCCGAGTGTCGCGGCGTGCTCCAACGGTCCCGACCACGTCTTGCCGAGATTGTCGGTGCGCATCTCATTCAGGGCGAAAAACACATCGCTGCCGGTGAGCTGCAACTTCTGCATCGTCAGCACGACGCTCGGCGGCTTGCCGGGAATCGCCCCCGCCCGCGGATGCACCCAGCAGGTCTTCTTGTCAAACCCGGAGCTGATCGTGTCGAGCTGGATGTCGAACCCCGGCGCGTCGCCGGCAAAGGAAGCGCCGCAGAGAACGCTGAGAGCACAGGGAATGGAGAGCCAACTGGCAGCCGTCTTCATGCCGCTATTTCACCACGGATTCC
>SHZY01000045.1 GCA_009692065.1 Gemmataceae bacterium | reverse complement strand
TACTTGATCCAGGTGGCCGCGCGCAATTTGGGATTGATGATGCGAAAGTTGTTTGGAATTGGCACTGCCAAGAGCCTGCAAGGCCTCGCCGGCCTTTTTTGGTCTCTCTATTTTGCCACCGAGATGCTTTGGAGTCGAACCTGCGGCCGCCGGTCGCACCGAAGTGAAAATGTTCCGACGACCGACCTTTGGACCGTCGCCGTCGCGCTCGACGTGATCGATGCCGAAATATCGACTTAATCAACGGGCTGCTAGAAGATAAACCCGATTGGGGCGGATGTCAACAAAAATCCGCAAAAAGGGAGCACGCGAAGTATATACACTGCAAGTCAACTGCTTCTACACTTCAATGCGAAGGAGAGGTCATGCTGGAAATCGTCTTGGTTATTATGATCTCGAAGAAAATCGCCGCGATGATGAAGGAGAAGGGCCGGAGTGGGGCCGGTTATGTCGTCACGTTTGTTCTCTTGTGATTCGGCGGCGAGATTTTCGGAGGTGTTGTCGGCGCCGTCTTTTCGTTCAGCCAGAATCAGCCCGGCATGGGCGCGGACGGCGGGTTCGATTTTCTCATCTATGGTTTTGCCCTGATCGGCGCGGCCATCGGCGGCACGACGGGGTACCTCATCGCCAACGCGGTGCCGGCCATGGAAGATCTACGCCTGCGGAAGCTGGAGGACTTCGACAAATACGAAGAGGAGCCGGACGACGGCATTCGCAATCGCCGGCGCCACAGCGATCCCGGCGACGGCTCCTTCGAGGATGGCACGGGGCGGTGACGCGCGCGCAACCGGTACTCCGTTGTGGCACGGTCTCGACCGCAGGTCTCCTGAAGCCGGGAGACCTGCGGTCGAAACGGCGGCACGGTCAGGAGACCGTGCCACAACGGGGGCGCTCCCGCGTTACTCGTCCTGTAGGACGGGCCTACACCACGGCGCGACAAGGCTCGTGAACGGGCCTGAAGATGCGGGCCTTCGGTTACACAACCCTTGAGCGGCATGAGCCGCGCGGACGTGAACGAGCCTGAAAATGCGCAACTTTGGATACAAAAAATCTCTGGTCTGGGCGGCTCAGGTGCCCGACGACCTGTATCGAGCGGTGCCACTGACACAGCAAATTTTCCGCGTGCACAAGACTCCGCTCGCCAACGTGAATATCATTACCAGCAACGAAATCGATTCTAGCCTTCCTTGGGAGTCTTACCGTGTCGAAATCGCGTTTTGTTATCGCGGCAACTCTTATCGTGGCAGTCCTCGGCTCGGTGCATGCGCAGGAGGGCAAGAAGTTCAAGAAGCCGACGGCGACGCCGATCGAGCTCATCAAGGTCAAGAAGGATTTCAAGGTCGAGCTGCTCTACTCGGTGCTGCGGGAGACGCGCGGGTCCTGGGTGAGTATGACCGTCGATCCCAAGGGCCGGCTCATCGCGTCCGATCAATACGGCAAGCTCTACCGCATCACGCCTCCCGCGCTCGGCGGCAAGGCCGATGACACCAAGATCGAGGAACTGCCCGTCCAGCTCGGCGAAGCCCACGGTCTTCTCTGGGCGTTCGATAGCCTTTACGTCGTCGTCAACGAAGGCCGCAAGTACAAGCCTCGCGGGTTGTGGCGAGTCACCTCGTCGCAAAACAACGACGTGCTCGACAAAAAGGAGCTGCTGCGCGAGATCGACGGCGGCGGCGAGCACGGACCGCATGCCGTGATACTAGGACCCGATGGCAAGTCGCTCTATGTCCTGCACGGCAATCACACCAAGCCGATCAAGACCGACAAGACCACCGTGCCGCGGATCTGGGGCGAGGATTTCCTGATCCCGCGTTTGTGGGACCCCAGCGGGCATGCCGTCGGCATCATGGCGCCGGCCGGTTGCATTTACAAGACCGACAAGGACGGCAAGGAGTGGACGCTCATTTCCGTCGGCTATCGCAATCAGTACGACGCCGCCTTCAACCGCGACGGTGAACTCTTCACCTACGATTCCGACATGGAATACGACATCAACCTGCCGTGGTATCGGCCAACACGCATTTGTCATGCAGTCGATGGCAGCGAGTTCGGCTGGCGCGGCGGCACAGGAAAGATGTACGAATACCATCCCGACAACCTGCCGCCCGTCGTCAACGTCGGCCCAGGCAGCCCCACCGGCATGGTCTTTGGCTACGGCGCCAAGTTCCCCGCCAAGTATCAAGAAGCCCTCTTCTGCTGCGACTGGAGCTACGGCAAGCTCTACGCCTGCCACCTGACGCCGGACGGCGCCAGCTACAAGGGCGAACTGGAAGAGTTTCTGAACGGCTCGCCGCTGCCGCTCACGGATGTCATCGTCAATCCGAAAGATGGCACGCTTTATTTCACCATCGGCGGCCGCACCACCATGTCGGGGTTGTATCGCGTCACCTACGTCGGCAAGGAATCGACCTCGCCGGCATCGGAAGAGAGCGCGGTCAATGTGGGTTCACTCCAGCGCGCCAAGCGGAAGAGACTCGAATCGTTCTACGGCAAGAAGGACCCGAAAGCCGTTGAGACGGCCTGGCCCTATCTCAGCAATCCGGATCGGTTCTTGCGCTACGCCGCCCGCACCGTGCTTGAGTTCCAGGATCCGGAGAGCTGGCAAGACAAAGCTCTGGCGGAGAAACACCCGATCGCGCTGACCCATGCGATCATCGGTTTGGCCCGCGCCGGAGACAAGTCGCTGCAGCCGAAAATGCTCAAGGCGCTTGAGCACATCGATTGGTCAAAACTGGACGACGCCGAACGAATCGATTACCTGCGTGCCTATCAGCTTGTATTCATCCGTATGGGGATGCCGACGGCCGAGGAGAAGGAGAGCGTCGGCAAACGGCTCAGCGCCTGGTACCCCGCCAAGGCCCGCGAAGTGAACGCGGAACTGGGCAAGCTGATCGCCTATCTCGAAGTGCCAGGCGGCCCGACCAAGACGCTCGCCCTCATCGCCAAGGCGCCGACCCAGGAAGAGCAGATCGAATACGCCTTCGCCCTGCGCACCGTCAAGACGGGCTGGACCGTCCGCGAGCGTGAGCAGTACTTCGACTGGTTCCACAAAGCCGCCGGCTACCGCGGCCACCAGAGCTTTCACGCTTTCCTGCGCAACATCCGCAAGGACGCCATCGATTCGCTTTCCGCGGGCGAGAAGAACGTCCTCCAGGCCGCCATCGCCAGCGTGCCGCAGCCGGCTTCACCAAAGTTCACTTCCAAGCCACGGCCGCTCGTGAAGAAGTATACCGTCGAGGAGTTGATCCCGGTCGCCGAGAAGGGGCTGGTGGGCCGTAACTTCGACAAGGGCCGCAACCTGTTCGGCGAGACCAAGTGCTTCGCGTGCCATCGCTTCAACAACGAAGGCGGCGCCACCGGGCCGGACCTCACGCTTGTCTCCGGCCGTTTCGGCTTGCGCGATCTGTTGGAGTCGATCATTGAGCCCAGCAAGGTGGTGAGTGATCAACATGCCGCCATCGTGGTCACGACCACGGATGGCAAGCAGATCATCGGCCGCGTGGTCAACCTTAACGCCGACGGCATGCACGTCAACACCGACATGCTCGATCCGAACAAGATCACCGTTGTCAATCGCAACCTGCTCGAGTCGATCGAGCCGTCGAAAATCTCGCTAATGCCCGACGGCCTGATCGATGGGCTGGAGCGTGAGGAGATTTTGGACCTGGTGGCGTACCTGTATTCGCGCGGGGATCGCACGCACAAGATGTTTCGCAAGGATTAATTCCGTCTTCGTTTAGCGCCCGCGTGGCGCCACGCGGGCGCTAAACGAGGATCGCGATCATTTCTTCTTATCCGCATCCTCCGCCTTGTGGATGGACCGGATCAACCTCCACACGAACACCATCGACACCACAAACCCTATGACGCCGGTGATCGACACGTCGCCCGGCGCCGGCGGCACCTTGTGCGCCAAGAGCAGCGCTGAGCCCATGAAGAACGAGGCCGACAAGACGCCCATGATCAGCCGGTTGATGGCCGATTCCAGCCGGTGATGTTCGTGCCGCATCTCGAAGGTGCCCGAGCGGACGCGGCGTAAAATCTCCGTCAGGTCGCGCGGCAACATGTCGATGAGCCGATCCCAGTCGCGATAGGCGCGGTAGAGCCGTTTGAACAGTCGCTCGAAGGACAGGCGGTGCTTGAACACCTTCACCTGGTACGGCTCGATCAGGGCGGCGAGGTTGAAGTTCGGGCTCAAGGTCCGCGACGTCCCCTCCAGCATCACCAGCGTCTTCAGCATCAGCGCGAGCGTGCTCGGCAGGATGATGTGGTAGCGGCGCACGATGTCGGTCATCTGTTTGAGAGCGGCACTGAGGTTGAAATCGCGCAACGACCGGCTGGCGAACTCGCTGACGAAATTGCTGATCTCGGTGCGCAGTCCGTCACGATCCAGGTTGGACGGGACAGCGCCCAGACGCATCACCGTATCGGTCAATTCGACGGCGTCCTTGCTGATGATGGACAGGAGCAGCGATTCGACTTCCTCGCGCATGGTGTCGTCGAGCCGGCCGACCATGCCGCAATCGAGCACGCCGACGACGCCGCCCGGCAGCATCATCAGGTTGCCGGGGTGCGGGTCGGCATGGTAGAAGCCGTCGCGGAAGATCATGTCGAGGTACATGTTGGCGCCGCGCTGAGCGAACTCGTTCATATCGAAACCGGACGTGCGCATGGCCGGCACGTCCTCGCCCGAAACGCCGATGAGCATCTCCATCGTCAAGACGCGCCGGCTGCACAAGTCGGCATGGACTTTCGGAAAGTGGACGTTCTTGTCCTTGACGAAGTTCTCCGCGAATTCTTGCAGGTTGCGCTTCTCCGAGGAAAAATCCAGCTCGCTCAGCAGCGTGCGGCGAAACTCGCGCAGCATCGACACGGGTTGAAAGGGGCGAACGTAGGAGACGTGCTTCTGGGCCAGATCGACCAGGACCCCCATGATGTCGAGATCGCCGAGGATCTTCTGCTCGATGCCCCCGTGCTGGACCTTGACGACGACCTGCTCGCCGGTGGTCAATTTAGCTTGATGCACCTGGCCGATCGAGGCGGAGGCGAGCGGCGTATCGTTGAACTCGGCGAACAGATCGTCAACGGATTGGCCCAGCTCGGTGCGAATGGTTTCCTTGATCTTCTCAACTGGATCGGGCGGCGTATGGGAGCGTAGTTGCGCCAGCTCCTCGGCGAGAGCGGGGCCGACGACGTCGGCGCGGGTGCTGAGCATCTGCCCGAGCTTGATGAACGTCGCGCCGAGCTCGGTGAGGGCAAGGCGGATGCGCGCTTCCTGCATCATCGTGCCGAGCCGTTCGCCGTCGAAGCTGACCAGCCGGCCTTGCAGCCACTCGTAGTTGAGCCCGCTCAGCCAGTCGGCGAGGCCGTAGCGACCGAGGATCGCCAGGATTTCACCGACGCGCTTGGCGTTGCGATCGAAGCGTGAGAACATTTCGAGGATTCCCCATTCCTGTTTGCCGCTTGCGGCTTAGCGCTCGCGCGTCGCCTGGCGAACGCTAAGCCGCAAGCGGCTAAACATTTTATCTTAGCCATCACCTTTGCGCATTGCAATCGGGCGTTCCGTTCCTTAAAAACAACGGAGACCCTTTCGCGAGAGACCACATGGCCATTCTCAGCAAGATGTACTTCAACGCCGTTTTCGGCGCCCTGGGCGGATTGCTCGGCTGGATGCTGTTCGGCGTCCTGGGTGAGCGGAACCCGAGCGACGCCTACCTCAATTTCAATTTGCTCCTTGGGGGCGCGATCATCGGCGGATCGATCGGCTACTTCGTTGTCAGCGTCGAGGCCATCCGCGATCAATCGCTGGTACGCTTCGCGCGGCTCGCTTCCTATGGCGTGCTCATTGCCATGGTCGGCGGTGGCATCGGCATGCTGGTCGGCGATCTGATCAACACCGGCATCCGCAAGATGTTCACGGCCATGGACATCATCATGGACACGCAGGGGGTCTTTTACCTGTTCGTCGGCATGATCGCGCGCGGCCTGGGCTGGAGTCTTTTGGGTATCGCCATCGGCGCCAGCGAAGGTATCGCGGCGCGCTCGCTCGGGAAGCTCAGCTACGGCACCATCGGCGGCCTCCTCGGGGGCTTCATCGGCGGCGCGCTGTTCGACTTGCTGTATTTTGTTGCTCTCAAAGCGGGCGCGACAACCTACCTGGGCAACGCGTTTGGCCTAGTCATCCTCGGTGCCTGCATTGGTTCGCTGTCCGCTTTCGTGCAGACCGTTTTTCAACCTGCCAACGTCAAGGTCATGCGCGGCTGGCAGGAAGGACGCGAGTATCCGCTCGACAAGACCGCGAGCCTGTTGGGCCGCGATGAGCATGCCGACATCGCGCTGTTCCGCGACATGAAGGTCGAGAAAAAACACTGCTACATCAAGCAGATTTCCGGCAAGTACTACCTGATCAATAACGGCTCCCCACCGGAGCAGACGCTGGTCAACGAAGTGCCAGTCGCGGATCAGCGCGAGCTTGTGGATGGCGACCGCATCCAGCTCGGCAACGTGATTCTGAAATTCCAGCTCCGCGAGGCCATCATTCGCGCCAAGAAGAAGATGGCGGCGGCGCCCGCTGGTTCGTGAATCGGTGGTTTATCGTTTGGAAGCTATTTCAAAACCGACCCGGGACGGGAGCGCGAGGCTACCGCGGAGCCGTGGATAGCAGAAAACGGGTGCTAATTACGAACTCCGGGTCGGCGGGAGGCTCGCCCTGCCGGCGACAAGCGGTTTTGAAACGGAATCATAGCGCCAAACGAAATCATCCCTGTCCCAAGAATTCATGCAGCAACTCCATCTTCTCGCCACGACCAACCAATAACGTGGTCCGCTCATGCAAGCTTGGAGGTTTCTTTTCCAGGATACGTTGCGTGCCATCCGTGGCGGCGCCGTGCGACTGCTCGGCCAAGAATGCGATCGGGTTCGCTCCGTAGAGCAAGCGCAGCTTTCCCTGCGGATGTGAGACGGTCGGCGGGTACAGGAATATGCCCCCTTGAGCAGCGTGCGATGGAAGTCCGCGATGCGAAAGGCCGATTTTCTTGAAGGCGGGCTTGGCAATCCGTTTGCCCGCAATGTGAAGGTGCTGCGCCAGGCCTTGCTTGACAGCATTTCACCCGAAGACATCCAGGACGTGGCCGCGCGCCTGTTGGACCTGGCCAAGGACGAAAACGTACAGGCCGCCAAGTTGCTGTTCGCCTACACAATCGGCGAGCCGCCGTCGGCCCCGGAGCCCGATCGCTTGGTCGCCGAGGAATGGCAAGTTTACCAGGAAACGACGCCCATGAAGAAAGAACCGGCCGCTGTCATGAGCGCCGGCGATCCCGACTTCCACATGCCGACTTGGCGGCACCGTCACCAAACGGTGAAAACGGCACGGTGGTGCCGTCAGCAAACGGCAAGAAACGGCCGTCGCCCGAGCGCTGCGAGCCGTCACCAAACGGTGAATTTCGGTTTGCCGCGTGCCCGGCCGAGCTTGAGTGAAACTTCGGCGGGTAGTGCGAAAAAATCCAATCCAAGCCTGAGCGCCAGCGAATGGCCCCATTTGCCCTTCGCTGGCGCTCAGGCTCGGACAAAGTGCCAATTCGGTCCCCGGCGTGGTTTGGTGGTTTCGTGCCGTCGTTCACGGCCGTGGCTCGGCCGAGTCCGAGTCCTGCAGCACGCTGACGATGATCAACGCGACGCCGATGAATAGCAGCAGCGCTCCAAGCGGGACGAGCAGGATGCCCAGCCACGGGTCGCCTTCCTTCGGCCACAGGCCGCCCAGGAAGAAGCCGACGGGGATCAAGATCGCGCCATCGAGCAGGAAGAATGAGGCCAGCTTGAGGCGGCTTGGCGTCCAGCGCCCGAATTGCATCACGCCGGCCGCGAAGGTGATTTGAACCAGCGCGAGCAGCGTGCCGTGCGCGTGGGCCAGGGTCCACATTTCGCGGCGCATTTTATTGTCAGGGTCGAGGTAGTAGCCGAGCTTGAAGCCGTGCAGGCACTCGAGGAACCCGCCCAGGCTGAGGAACAAGAGCAGAGCGCCCCAGCCGAAGAGGTGATGGCGTCGAGCCATGGCACGGCGGAGCGCTTGCACGTCATCATTCGTTGATATGGACATCCGGGTCGTTCCGAGTCTTAAGCAAGCGTTGAAACATTTCGTCAAAGCCAAGCGCCGGCGGTCCCGGACCTTTCGTTGCGGTCAACGGTAGATACGGATAGCGCTCTTGATCCGGCTGGAGCGGGCCTTCAAGCCGCAGCCGCAATCGGCGTATCTGGTTAGCGCGTTCGGTCGGGGTGCCTTGATAGTTGTAGTCGCCGGCAGCGGTTCCGTGCAGGGATCGGATCGACCGATACAAGAGATAGCGCACGGCCTCATAGCGTTCGTGCTCCAGGGATCGAGTCAAGAGCAGCACCGGCCAGTCGCGGCCGCTGGCTTCTTGCGCGGGGGGCCAACCGAACGCGCCGGC
This sequence comes from Gemmataceae bacterium, assembly GCA_009692065.1. GTDB lineage: Bacteria > Planctomycetota > Planctomycetia > Gemmatales > Gemmataceae > SIAQ01. The sequence goes on along the minus strand of SHZY01000045.1, from coordinate 31,757 downwards.
GACGATCGAGCGCGATCGGGCATCGTTGCGGGCTAGGTGCAGCAGGCTGGACGCGATCTTGCGATCGTCGTCGGAAAGCACCTCCGGCTTGGTGCCGTAGCGCTTGCCGAGATGCTCCTGCGTCCAGCCGAGCGATTTGTCGAGATGGCACAGATTGCAAGCGTGCGGCTTGCCCGAGCTGACGCTGTCGCGCACGCGCGGGACCGAGATACGGTGCGAGCGGTGCACCTCGAGCAGCGAGTAAACCTGGTGCGGCATGTGGCAGTTGTAGCACAGGCTGCCTGCCGAATCGGCGGCGTGGTGCGTGTGTTGGACCAGCTTGTCGCGATAACCCGGATGGCAGGAATAGCAGGCCGCATTGGTTAGCATGCCTGCCTTGACCTGATGATTGGGATCGCTCTGGTGCATGGAATGGCAGGTCAGGCAGCTCATCTTGCCATGGCCGTTCTCGTAGCACGCGGACATCGCCATGCCCTGATATTCGAGTGCGGTGGTCAGCGGTGTGCCGTCGCCCCAGAAGCGGCCGTCGAGCGGGCCAGGGGGCGGAGGTGATGCCACAACGTCGGCGCCATCCTGATGCAGTTTCTGTTCGGCCTCCGAGTAGGGCAGATACCAGAATCGCCGCAGATCGCGGCCGGCGAGGTAAGGGTCGGCGTAGGTTTTCTTGTTCCACTCCTTGTGCCGCGGCATCGTGCCGCCGTGACAGCGTGCACAGATGTCGTCGGCACGCACCACCGGCAACTTGGCGGGATTGACGATGGTCAGGTCGGCCTCGCCGGAGTAGTGCTGGGCGAGCCGGCGGGCCGGGTTCTGGTGGGCGCGGACGTGGCGTTCGCCGGCCCCGTGGCACGCCTCGCACGAGATGCCCAGCTCGCCCACCTCGGTCGCGTAGCCAGGCGGTTGGCCAGGAGTTATCAACGGGTTCTTGATCGGCCGCGTGTTGTGACAGAAGACGCACGTCTCGTTCCAGATGGCCGTCTGCCCGAAGTAATGTCGGCTCGGACCGAGGAACGCGCCGTTGACGTGGATCCAGCGATTCTCGACGATGTGATATACCATCGGCAGGCGCAGGTAGCGACCCTTCTCATCGCGATGCAGGAGCTGCTGGAACCAGTGCGAGCCGACGATGCGATCGACGGAGAGTTTGCGCCGCGGCGCCGGCCCGGCCTTGTCGAGCGGCAGGCCCTGGCGCATGATGTGCTCTTCCCAGCCGGGATCGATGGTCTCGAGGAAGAAGCGATTGCCCTCCTGAGTCATGTGCGACGTGACCCCCTGGTAGTGATGGAGCACGTTGCCGAAGTCGGCCTTGATGTTCTCCGGCGCCGCCTCGGTCGTCATGGTGCGATGGTAGGTGCGCTGCCAGCTCTTGTAGTGGGACTCATGGCACTTGAAGCACGATTGAGCGGAGATGGGCTCGGACGCGGTCTGGTCTTCGGGCGGCGGCGGCTCGTTGCGATGCGTCAACTCCAGCGCACACCACGCCCCGGCCGGCGCCAAGATCGCCAGCAAACCAAGCGCGATGCCGCGGCCAGCGCCCAGTGCGCTGCGCATTTGCAGCACGAACACTACGGCAAGCAGCAACAGAAAAAGGCCGACGCCGTGGAGCATGACAGAATCCTGCACGAACGAAGGGCGAGAATGTTTTGACTGTAGCGGGCGAGGTGGGGGCTGTCAAGAAACAAATGAAGTCGGCGCCGGGGCTGGGTGTACCCGCCGTTTCCCGTAGTAAAACGACATCGACTCTCACGCAAAGAAGAAAAGGGAGAAGTCTTGGTGGAATGTGTGGGGAGTCGGCGTTCACGAATTACTCAATGGCGGCGTTTCTTTCCTTCTTCGCGTCTTTGCGCCTTGGCGTGAGACTATGGGCGCCGGAAGCGGCGAGCATATCCAGCGGCGGGAGACCAAGACGCGTGCGCCGACGTGGGGTTTGCTACAATAGCCGCCGAACCCTCCAACCGTCTGCGGAGCCCTTGCCGATGACCGGCGCCGACCTGCTCGTGCACTCGCTCTACGCTGCCGGCGTGCGCGTCATCTTCGGCATGCCTGGCTCACACACCGTGGCGATCTACGATGCGATCGAGCGGCACAGCGGCATTCGCACCATCCTGATTCGCAACGAGCAAGCCGGTGCGTTTGCAGCCGACGGCTACGCGCGCGTCACCGGGCAGCCCGGCGTCATCTGCACCACGGCGGGACCCGGCGCGACCAATGCGCTCACCGGCATCGGCGAGGCGTGGGCCGACTCCGTGCCAGTGCTCCTTATCGCGGGGCAGGTCAATCACGATCGCCTCCATCAAGAGTGCGGCAACTATCACGAGATCGATCTGGAGAGCATCCTGCGGCCTTGCACGAAATACGTAGGCACCGTGATGGACAATCAGCAGATTCCCGCCATGGTCGCCCAGGCATTCCACGCGATGACCGTGGGACGGCCGCGGCCCGCGGCGCTGGTGTTGCCGCAGGATTTGATGGCCGCGTCTTTCTCCCCTCTCCCTCCGGGAGAGGGGCCGGGGGTGAGGGTGCTCGACAGCGGGAATGACCTGGAAAGAATTGTTGGTTTATTGCCCAACCCCCTCACCCCCGGCCCCTCTCCCGGGGGGAGAGGGGCGTGTACGAAAGCGGCCGCGCTGTTAGCGCAAGCGAAGAAGCCAATCCTACTTGCCGGCGGCGGCGCCGTGTGGGCGAACGCTGGGCCAGAGTTGCGGCAACTCGCGGAACGGTTGAACTGCCCCGTCATCACCTCGCTCAACGCCAAGGGCATTCTCGACGAGCGCGATCCGTTGTCGCTGGGCCACGCGCGCTCGGCGAAGGGGAAGGCGGCGACGACGCACGCGGATGCGATGCTTGCCGTCGGTTGCCGATTCACCGAGGTGATGACCGGCTTTCGCAAGCTGCCGGTGCCCGCACGCTTGATTCAGATCGACATCAATCCGGGCGAGATCGGCATGAACCATCCTGCCGAGATTGGTATCGTTGCCGATGCGAAGGAAGCTCTGCAAGCGATCCTCGCCGCGCTGCCCGCAACGACAGCCAGTGACTGGAGCGACATATGGCCGACGGCGCGATCGGCGAAGCTCGCGACGTCGGAATGGTTGATCGACACGTTGCGCGCCGAGTTGCCTGACGATGCCGTCGTCTTCACCGATGCCAGCGAGATGGCATATCGCATGCACACCGATTATCCGGCTTACATGCCGCGGTCGTTCTTTTATCCGTCGAACTACATTGCACTCGGCTGGGGATTTCCCGGTGCGGTTGGCGCCGCTTGCGGCTTAGCGCTCGGGGCGGACCCCGCGATCGCTAAGCCGCAAGCGGCGCTCGTCGTCAGTTTCTCCGGGGACGGCGGTTTCGTGATGACCTGCCAGGAACTGGCGACCGCGGCCCGCTACCAGCTGCGGATGATCATCATCGTGCACAACGACAACGCCTATGGCGCCATCAAGCATTTGCAGCGGCTCAAGTTCGAGGAACGCTACCGCGATACGGAGCTGAACAACCCCGATTTCCTGGAATTGGCCCACGCTTTCGGCATTCCGGCCCGCCGCGTGGAGGGAGCGGCTTCCTTCGCTGACGCGCTGCGCGAAGCTCTGGATCAGCGTGGTCCTTTTTTGATTGAAGTTCCGGATCAATGGCGGTATCTTCGGCATTGATCCTGGAGCAAGACTTCCCGATGGCGCATCGGCCATGCCATCCTCCAACCTCCCCGATCCGGACAGAATTCCCGACATGACGCTGCCCGACCGCGGCAAATCGCCGCCGACGTCTGGCGATAGTCCGAATATCAAGCCTCCCGCCAAGGCGCCGGCGCCGTGGGACCTGCCGACGTCGGTGGACGGCTGGAAAATCGGCGATCGCGTGCTGGCCCCCTGGGAACCGATGTTCTGCTACGTTGGCACGATCCAGGAGATCAATAAGCTCAACGTGATGATTCAGTTCGACGACGGCGACGCCGGCTGGGTCGCCATCGATCAGCTTCGTGCTGTTTCGGTCGAGCGTGGCCAGAAGATGTCGAGCCGGCGCAAGATGGGTGCGCTCTTCTATCCGGGCGAAATTCAAGACATCCGCGGCGACGAGGTGCTGGTCGCCTTTGACGACGGTGGCGAGGATTGGACGCGCATCGCCGCCCTCCGGTTCTATCGCGCGGAAGACGACGACACGCAAGGCGCCCGGCCAACCAAGGTAGCTTCGAATCAGGTCTTTCTCGACAGTCTGCGGAAGGGGGATCGCGTCTGGGCGCCGTGGGTGGGCGGCGCCCTCTTCGTCGGTACCGTCCACGATCTTCGCGACGACCAGGCTCATGTCCATTTTGATGATGGCGATCAGAGTTGGGTGGATGTCACGCACCTGCTGCCGTTTGAGCCGACCGTTGGCATGGGCGTGATGAGCAATTGGCGGATGGGCGGGCAGTATTATTCCGGCGTTGTCACCGAAATCAATGGCAGTCAATTGCAGTCAATTGCACATCCGCTATGACGATGGCGACCATGAATGGACCACCTCCGCGGCCTTGGCCCTTCCCGGAAATCCGGACGCACATGTCCAACCAACCAAGACCATTTCCCGCGGCGGCTTTGCGGGTTTCCCATCTTGGATGCTTTGGATTGGCCTGGCGATTCTGCTGGCAGTCGCGCGCATGGCATGTCGAGAAATGGGCCGAAACTGATTTTTTCCGCTCGCATTGCCGATGAAACTGTGATACAACCACATACGTCCTGCCTTCTTTACGCATCTTTACCGGGGGGAAATCTCGATGCTGACCATTTTCGACCGCGATGACCGTTTCAACCGCCGTTCGTTTCTTAAAGTCGGCAGCCTCGCACTGGGCGGCCTGTCCCTCATGAACTTGCTGAGCGCGAAGGCGGCGGCGGAACCGCGCCGGTCGGCCCTCAAGGACCGCTCGGTGATCTTCCTCTTTCTGCACGGCGGCCCCAGCCAGATCGAGACGTTCGATCCGAAGATGTCCGCCCCGTCCAATATCCGCAGCGCGACCGGTGAAGTGCAAACACGCATCCCCGGCGTCACCTTTGGCGGCACGTTTCCCAAGCTCGGCGCCCTTGCCGACAGGGTCAGCATCGTCCGCTCCTACGTGCCCGGCGACGGCAATCACGACATCAAGCCGGTCGTCGGCCGCGATACCTTCGGCGCCAACCTTGGCTCCGTTTACTCGCGCGTCGCGGGCCGCAATCATCCCGATACCGGGATGCCGACGAACGTCCTCCTACTGCCTCGCTCCGTCGATTCGACCACGCAGGCCGGCACCCAGGCATTTGGCCGCTTCGCCTCCACCGGCATGCTCGGCGCCGGCTATGCTCCCTTCGATCCCTCGACGGGCAGCAGCTTGCAAAACGACATGCGTCTCCGGTTGCCGATGGATCGCCTGAACGATCGCCGCTATCTTTTGGACCAACTCGATCAGGTGCAATGGGGCCTCGCCGAACGGGCGACGGTGGACGGCATTGACCGCGTGCGCGAGCAAGCCATGAGCACCGTGCTGGGCGGCGTCTCCGAGGCATTCGATTTGTCGAAGGAAGACCCGCGCGTGGTCGCCGCCTACGATACGTCGGAGCTGGTCAAGCCGCAGAACATTGACCGCCGCTGGAACAATTACAACAACTACGTTGACAACGCCAAGTCGCTCGGCAAACTGATGCTGCTGGCCCGCCGCCTGTGCGAGCGTGGCGCCGGCTTCGTCACCGTTACTACGAATTTCGTCTGGGACATGCACGCCGATGTCAACAACGCGCCGGTCGGCGAGGGCATGGGCTACATGGGGGTGCCGCTCGACAACGCGCTGGCTGCCTTCATTGAAGATGTCCAGGTCCGTGGCCTGTCGGACAAGATTCTGCTGGTCGTCTGCGGCGAGATCGGCCGCACGCCGCGCATCAACAACCAGGGTGGCCGCGACCACTGGGGCAACCTCGGCCCGCTGCTTTTCTCGGGCGGCGGCTTGCGCATGGGCCAGGTGATCGGCCGCTCCACTGCCAACGGCGGCGACCCCGCTTCCAGTCCGGTCCGCATCCAGAACGTGGTCGCGACCATCCTGCACTCGTTGATGGATATGGGCGAGGTCCGCCTGATCCCCGGCTTGCCGCGCGAGATCGGTCAGACGATGCCGGGGTGGGACACGATTGACGGGCTGGTATAATGGCAGTGGAGGCAACCAACGCCATGACAAAAATTGCAATCTTACCGATTTCGGGTGACCAAGGAATTGTTACGTACTGTGCCGTGGCCAACGGAAAACGCTCGCAAGGGGCAACGGCCGGTGCAGCATTGGATGCTTTGACCTCTCAATTGACGGAAGAGGAATCCGGTACGATGGTGATCGTGCAGAGTCGTCGGCCGGATCGCTTCTTCAACGCCGCTCAACAAGATCGCTTGGCCGAGTTAATGGAGCGTTGGCGCTCCTGCCGCGACCAAGGGAAATCCCTACCCGCCGAAGAACAAGCGGAACTTGAAGCCTTGGTTGACGCCGAGTTGGATGCATCTGCCGCGCGTGCGGCTGATCTAGCCGACAAGTTGAAGCGATGAATCCTCTTTATCCCAAAGTGGCGGTAAGAGCGGGCAACTGCTGCGAATACTGTCGGGCGCCCGAGGAAGTCTTCAATTTCTCGTTCGAAGTCGAACACATCACGCCAAGATCACTCGGCGGCACGGATGCCGACAACAACCTCGCCTTGGGCTGCCGTGCGTGCAATCTCTACAAATCCAATCGTGTCCGTGGAATTGATCCGAACAACGGTGAGGATGTGCGGGTGTTTAATCCTCGCGAGGATCACTGGGAGGAGCATTTCGTGGTCGATGCGGAAAGCGCGACCCTTGCAGGGATAACATCGACCGGCAGGGCCACGGTGAGTTGTTTGGAGATGAACACTACCGCGCAAGTTAAGGCGCGTCGCCAGTGGATTCGGCTCGGGCTGTTTCCGTAACCCCAGCACTTTTTTTCATCCGACAAACTTTTTCTGCCGGTCCTCGTCTTTTCCGTTGAGCACAGTTGCACCGTTCCTTCAACGAGGGCGTGCCATGACGGAAAACCACGATCGGCGGCGATTCTTGCAAACCTCTCTGGCGGCGGGGGCAGGTCTGACCCTGGCTGGCGGGAGCACTTCCCAGGCCGACGTTTTGATGTCGGTGCCTCGGGCTGTCATGGAAACCAACCCTCCGGCTCGGCCCGGGCGCGTGCGCTGGCATGCGGATTTTGCCGCGGCTTGTGCGGCGGCGGGCCGGTCGAGCAAGCCGGTCCTGCTTTTTCACATGCTGGGCAGGCTTGATCAGCGGTTCTGCTGAACGAATGCCCGTCTGGCGAGAGCCGTGTTGTTCTCGCGCGAAGACGTTTCCGCTTACATCAACCAGAACTTCGAGGCGGCCTGGGAAATGGTGCGGCCGGTGCCGATCGTGCGCATCGACTTCGGCAACGGGCGTACGGCAACGCGCACGCTGCACGGCAACGTGGCCAGCTATGTTTGCGCGGCGGACGGCCAGGTGCTGGATATCTTGCCGGGAATCTATCAGCCGGCCGCGTACACCGCCGCGCTGGAACAGCCGCGCACCCTTGTCGCGGTGGCGCCGGATCGGCGGCCGCAGTATTTGCCGGAATATCATCGCCAGAAGGCTCAAGCCCTGAGAAATCCGCCAGCTCCCGTCCCGCCGCGCGTTGTCCAGGCGGTGCCGAGGTTGGATCGCGGCAAAGGCAGTTTCGAAAGGCCTCTCGAAATGCAGGTCGTGCAAGCCCGGCTGGCGGAGCAACTGGCCCGGGCAGCCCTCGCGACCAACCGGGGCTCCAATGGGGCTGGCACGCCACGGCCACGCAACGCGGCAGAATTAGCCGCCTGGCAACCCCTCGCCGCGGATACGTTGCTCAACGAAACCGAACGCCGACTGCAAATTCACGATCGGCTTGCCGCCGTCGGCGCCGTTCGGCCCGACCAAATCAAGGGATGGCTTTACCGCGACGTGCTGCACGCCGACCTGGATGATCCTTTCATGGGTCTCGGCGACGATATGTTTGCGGACTTTGAGCGGTAGGCATCCGTTTAGCCGCTTGCGGCGTAGCATTCTCTGCTACGCCGCAAGCGGCAATCGGTTCACTTCATCCCCAGCGCCATGCGCCAGGACTCGGACGTTGTTCCACCGTACTGCCCAGTCAGCCGGCGCAGAGCGATCGCCGCAGTTTGCCGATACGGCATGTTCTCGCCGAGTTTGGCAAACTCCGCCTCGTAGACTTTGGCTTGCTGCTCACTGACCACCCGGCTGCGAACCAGATAATCGAAACGCTGCATCTCCGGCCACGGATGGGCGTCGGCCACTTTTTGCAGCAACGAGAAGTCTTGCCGTAGATAGGTGATGTCGGCTCGTACCAGTAGATCCGGCGAGGAAAATTCGCGATAGCCGCCGCTCGACGGGAACGGTTGGCCCGGCGTCGGCACCGCGCCGACGAGCACGTCTACGGCGAGATCGTCGATGCGGGCCCAGACAACCTTTACGCCATTTTCGATCACGCGTTCGGGAGGCTCTTCGCTCCAGGGAGTGACCTTCATCACATCCGGCGTATTTCCCGGCGGATGGCAGAGCAAGCAGTTGCGATGGTAGTTGATCTTCACGACCTCCCGCAGGACGGTTTCTTTTTTGCCCTTGCTCTCGCGGATCACGGGCGCTCGCGGATCCGGCTCGTCGAGCATCTTGATTAGCTCGGGGATGAGGTCTTTGCACTTGAGCTGGATGATCGCATGAGCCGCGGCCTGAGCTACGCTTGTCCAGGGATAACGCAGGCCGTGCAAGAGCAGAGCGGTATCGGCCGGCTGCTCACGTTTTTGCAACACGGCAATGGCGGCGTCTCGAATCTCTTTGTCCTGTGCGAAAACGGCCAGCTTCGTGAGAGCCTGTGTTGCGGCCTTCTTGTCGTCATCGGTTTTGTGATTGGTAGCAAGGCGTTCCACGAGACCAAGGCGATGCTCAACTGATTCCAGGGCCAGCATCTGCATGCCAGCGGCACCGCAGAATCGATCATCCATCGATTTGAACAGGTCATTCTTGCGAGCGGTATCGTAACTGTCCCAGTAGGCCTTCGACGTCGACTTGACGTTCGCCCTCGGCATATCGAACATCTGAGAGTGCAACTGAAACAGCTCAACCGCCTGCTTGAATTGATTCCGTTCGCCCACTTTTAGGCGGCACGCATCGCCCATGACCACCGGCAAGCCGGCCAGATCGGGCCGGTGCTCCATCAGGAGTTCCATGAAGCGATCGTTTTTCTTTTTGTTCAGGTGATTGATGTACGCGGTCAACCGGGCGGTATGAACCGTGGCTCGGTCATGGGCTGCCGCCAATTCCTTCAACTGCTTCTCGTCCAACTTCTCTGTGTCTTTGGGGAGGCGGACCGTCACCCGCTGGTGCAGATGCACTTCGGGCACGCCCGCCAGATTGTCGAGCAGCAAGGGGCCGCCCGGCAGCGCATTCTTGGGCGGCGTCGGCAGCAGGTCCTTCTCCGCAGCCTTTGGATCAATCGGGATGCGATAGTGCTCCGGCGGCGGCCGCTTTTTGATAGCCCCCTTTGCCGCCCCTGTCCCAACGACGATGAACGCGCTCAATACAGCCAGGATGATGTGCAGTTTGCTTCGGATGGTTTTGGCGCCCACGATTTATTCCCTTTCATGCCAGAGATCAACCGAACGAACCCACCGACGTATCCATCATAACCTGAGAGAGCAGCTTAAGTAAAGAACGATCCGGCCACCGCATTCTCACCGCCTCTCTCCGGCAAAAGACAATGGCCGTATAATGTGGCTCCATGCCGCCACATCGCATGCACATCATCGATTCGCACACCGCCGGCGAGCCGACGCGCCTCGTCGTAACCGGCGGGCCGGACCTGGGGCAGGGAACGCTGGCCGAACGGCGCGAACGCTTTCGCAAGGAGTTCGATCGATTCCGCTCGGCGATCGTTAACGAGCCGCGTGGGTCGGACGTGATGGTCGGGGCGTTCTTGTGTCCACCAAACGATCCGTCGGGCGTGGCCGGCGTCATCTTCTTCAACAACGTCGGCTATCTCGGCATGTGCGGTCACGGCATGATCGGCGCCGTCGTCACGCTTGGTCACCTGGGACGAATCGGGGTTGGAACGCACCGACTCGACACACCGGTCGGCGTCGTCGCCGTTGAATATGACGGCAAGAACTTGGTCACCGTTGCCAATGTACCAAGCTATAGGCATCGCAAGGATGTCTCCGTTCACGTCGAAGGCATCGGAACCATCACCGGCGACATTGCCTGGGGTGGCAACTGGTTCTTCCTCGTCAGCGCGCATGGCCAGACGCTGGAGCCAGGGAATGTCGAGGCACTGACGCAGTTCACCTGGAAGATTCGCCAGGCGCTGGTCGCGCACCGGATCACTGGGGTGGATGGAGCGGAGATCGATCACATCGAGCTGTTCGGGGCGCCGACTAAACCGGCCCCTTACGGGGCTCGGCTCGCCGATAGTCGGAACTTTGTGCTCTGCCCAGGCAAGGCGTACGATCGCTCGCCGTGCGGCACCGGAACGAGCGCCAAGATTGCGTGCTTGATTGCTGACGGCAAGCTGAGGCCTGGTGAGGTTTGGCGGCAGGAGAGCATTGTCGGTACGATTTTTGAGGCGTGGGGGACCTTGGCGCCCAGCACCCTCACCTCTGGCCCCTCTCCCGAGGGGAGACGGGAGGAAATCCTGCCGTTCATTCGTGGATCGGCTTACGTGACGGCCGAGGCCACACTTTTGCTCGATGACGCCGATCCGTTTCAATGGGGAATCCGCGGATGAGTGTGCCCACTTGCGATGTCGCGATCCTCGGCGCCGGCATCGTCGGAGCAGCCTGTGCGCGGGCCCTGGCGTGCGAGGGACTACGCGTCATCGTCCTTGACGGCAATCCAATTGGCAGCGGCGCGACGGCGGCGGGCATGGGGCACATCACCGTCATGGACGACTCGGAGCCGCAGTTCGCGCTGACACGCTATTCACAGCAACTCTGGAACGACGTATCTGACCAGTTGCCTGCCGATGTCGAATACGTCCAAACCGGCACACTCTGGATCGCCGCCGATGAGGACGAGATGGCCACGGTTCGCCGCAAGCACGCCTTCTACCAGGAGCGAGGCGTGGATACGGAGATCCTCGATGCGAAGGCGGTTGCCGAGGTCGAGCCGAATCTGCGGACCGGGCTCGCCGGCGGGCTGCGCGTTTCCGACGAGAGTGTGATCTATCCGCCGTGCGCCGCCCGTTGGCTCCTCGAGCAGGCGCAGCTCGACCGCGCTACGATATCTCTCGGCACGCAGGTCTTTCCGATGGCAGACCGAACAATCCAGTTCGGCGACGGCTCATCGTTGTCATGTGGCAGCGTTATTCATGCCACGGGCGCCTGGGCGAGTAGGCTATTTCCCTCGCTGCCGATCCGGCCACGCAAGGGGCATCTGGTAATCACCGATCGCTACCCGGGCTGGGTACGGCATCAGATCGTGGAGCTAGGCTACCTGAAGAGCGCGCACGGCTCCGATCGGGAATCGGTCGCGTTCAATTTGCAGCCGCGCAAGACCGGCCAACTGCTGCTCGGCTCGTCACGGCAGTTTGATGTTGATCACAAGGACGTCGAGCCACGCATGCTGAAACGCATGATTGCGCGCGGCCTGGAGTACATGCCTCGGCTGGCACGCTTGAGCGCCATCCGGGCTTGGACGGGATTTCGCGCGGCCACGCCCGACTCGCTACCACTGATCGGGCCGGCAGAGATTCGTGGCCATTTGCTCGCTACCGGCCACGAGGGACTCGGGATCACCACGTCGCTGGGCACGGCGGAACTGATCGTCAGCCACCTGACGGGCAAGTCATCGGCGATTTCGATAGAGCCGTACCTGCCGGCACGCTTCCAGGGAGGGACCGATGGCTGAGCGCGTCACACTCACCGTCAATAATCAGCCGATCGAGGCGTACGCGGATACCAGCGTGGCCGCCGCGGTGATGCAAACGCACGGCTTGGCTGTGCGGCAATCTGTGACGGGGCAAGCACGCGGCCCGGTGTGCGGCATGGGCGTCTGCTTCGAATGTCGATTGACGGTGGACGGGGTGCTGCATCAACGCGCGTGCTTGCTGCCGTGCCGCGACGGAATGAAGATTGACACGAGGGCGTCATCAGAGCCTGAAGCGTTTGCGAAGAGGGACGCAAAGCCCGCCACGAACGCTTCCGGCTCAGAAAGGGTATACGACGTTGTCGTCCTCGGCGCCGGCCCAGCGGGTATCGCCGCGGCGTGTTGTGCCGCGGACGCAGGGCGGCGAGTGGCGCTGATCGATGACAATCCGCGCGGCGGCGGCCAGATATGGCGTCACGATCCGGCCAAGCCGCCTCCCCGGGAGGCGGAGGGTTGGCGAGATCGCCTGAGGCGTACGTCCGTCGAGATCCTCTCATCCACGCTGATCCTCGGTTCGTTCGCGCCGAAGACTTTGCGGGCGGAATCGCCGACCGGGCCATGCACGCTGCGATTTCAGCGATTGATTCTGGCGTGCGGCGCCCGCGAGCGATTCCTGCCGTTTCCTGGATGGACCCTGCCTGGCATTTTCGGGGCAGGGGGTCTGCAGGCGCTCGTGAAGTCGGGGTATTCGGTGCACGGCAAGAAGGTCGTCGTCGCCGGCTCGGGGCCGTTGCTGCTTGCAGTGGCGGCGTATCTGCGCGGACACGGCGCTGACGTTCGGCTCGTTGCGGAACAGGCGCCGCGGAGCAAGCTGCTTCGCTTCGGGGGTTCGCTCCTTTGGCATCAGCCGAGCAAACTGTTCGAAGCCATGGGTCTGCGCTGGCAGCTGCGCGGCGTGCCGTACCGGGCCGGATGTTGGCCGATTCGCACCGACGGCGCCCAGCAAGTTACGTCCGTTACATTGACCGACGGAAGCCGCACCTGGACGGAGCCGTGCGACGCGGTGGCGTGCGGCTTCGGCCTGGTGCCGAACCTCGAGTTGCCGATGCTGTTTGTCTGTGCGATCGAACGAGGATTCGTCAAGGTTGATGAGCATCAGCAGACTTCCGTCGCCGGCATGTACGCGGTTGGCGAACTGACGGGCATCGGCGGAGTGGACAAATCGCTGATCGAAGGGCAGATCGCCGGCTGGGCTGCTGCGGATCAACCAGTGCGCATAGGTGGGCTGCTGAATGAAAGCGTGCGTGCCCGGCGTTTCTCCGAATTGCTTGACGACGCATTCACGCTGCGCGACGAGCTGCGCCATCTTGCGGACGACGCGACCATCGTGTGCCGATGCGAGGACGTCACCTACGGCGCGTTGAAGCGATTTGTCGGGCAGCGCGATGCCAAGCTGCAAACTCGCTGCGGCATGGGGCCATGCCAGGGGCGTATCTGCGGGCCGGCGCTCCAGTTCCTCTTCGGCTGGTTAAGCGATTCGGTACGCCCGCCGATCTTTCCGACGGCCTTGGGCAACCTCTCCTAAAGGCAGCTTCAATACCCTATGCGTGCTTTTCTCGTCCGACACTGGTTCCTATTCATCCTCGCTGCGGCAGTCGCCTTGACGCTCATCGCGCCCCGGGTGGTGGGGTCGTTGACCGATTACCTGGAGCCGCGGCCCACGATCGCGGTGTCGATGTTCCTGATGGCGTGGACCATGCCGACGCGCATGCTCGTGCAGGAGCTGCGTGCGCCGTACGCCTCGGCGTGGGCGGTCGTGCTCAGCTATGGCCTGGTCCCGCTGATCGCCTGGCTGCTGGGGTCGATCGCTCCTGGTGACGTGCGGATCGGCTTGATCCTGGTGGCCACCGCGCCGTGTACGCTAGCGTCGGCGGTGCTGTGGACGCGGATGGCCGGTGGGAATGAGGCGGTAGCGCTGATGACGGTGATGGGAACGACCTTTACCAGCTGGTTTCTGACGACTGCCTGGCTATCCGCGCTGACGGGAGCCGAGTTTAGCCTCGATACTTCGGCGATGATGCAGGACCTCGTCTTGAGTTTGATCGTGCCGGTCATCGTCGGCCAGTTGCTGCGATTGATCCCTGCGCTGGCCTGGGTTGCCGATCACAAGAAGATCGCCTTGGGCGTCGTGTCGCAGTGCCTCGTACTCGCGATGGTGCTGAAGGCCGGCGTTTCAGCGGGCGGTAAACTGCAACTGGCGGAGGGCTGGGACGTGCCTGGAATTTTTCTTTGGAGCGTCGTGCTGGCGGTCGCGCTCCATTTGATCGCCTTGGCCAGTGGGCTCTTCACGAGCCGATGGCTGGGATTCGATCGCGGCCGGCAAATCGCGGTCGGGTTTTCCGCAAGCCAAAAGACGCTGCAGGTCTCGCTGATGCTGTACGAGCAGTACTTCAAGGACAGATATCCATTCGCGGTCATGTCGCTCTTGTTCTACCACGTCGGCCAATTGCTGCTCGACACGATCATTGCCAAGCGACTTGCCGACAGGGACCGGCGCGCCTCGCCGGACGAGGAGATTTACGACTTCCACATCTGAACAGGAGTCGGGAGTCAGGTGTCAGGAATCAGTAGTCAGGAATCAGACATCTGGAGTTAGCGGAGTTGTAAACGGGCACTCGACCAGTATCCTGACCCCTGACCCCTGACCCCTGACCCCTGATTCCTGACTCCTGATACCTGATTCCTGAGGACGTATATGTTGAACGATCCGTATTCCCCTTGTCCGTGCGGCAGCGGGAAGAAATTCAAGTGGTGCTGCCAGCCGATTCACGCGCAGATCGCCAAGATTTACGCGATGGACGAAGAGGGGCAGCACGAGGCCGCACTGCGTGCGATGGACACCCTCGTTGCCGAGCATCCCGCCAATCCCGAGGCCTGGGGCCGCAAGGCGCAGCTTCTATTTCAGAATGATCGCGCCGAGGACGCGGAGCAGATAATTGAAAAGGCGTTCGAGCTTTTTTCCACCTACCCGTTTGGCCATTTTCTCAAGGCGCGCTTCCGCCTGTATGAGGGCAAGATCGTCGAAGCCCTTGCCCACTTGCGGCTCTCGGCGGAGCACTATGATCCCACGGCGGCCGATATCCTTGGCCAAATTTACATTGAGATCTTCGATTGCGAGATGAAGCTCAATCATCCGATTGCCGCGCGGGCGGCAGCGGAGATGGCGATGAGGCTCGACCCGGCCAACGATAGCATCCGCAAGGGTCTGAGCACGGTGTTCGGCAAGGACAACCCAAACCTTCCGGTGTGTGCCTGGCAGATGTATGCGTTCAAGACGTTGCCGGTGAGTGCGGGGCCGGAGCGTCGAACTGTGTGGAACGCCGTGCTGAAGATCGCCGGCTCGGGCAAGTTGCCTGATGCAGTCAAGGCCTTTGAAATGCTGACAAAAGCCGCTGGCGCCGAACCAGAAGCCTGGTACAACCTCGGCCTGTGCCAGGCGTGGATCGGCAAGAACGAGGCGGCGGTGGCGGCGCTCGATCAGTATGTGGCCGCCGAGGCCGATGAAACTCAGGCGGCCCAGGCGTGGGCCCTTGCCGAAGTCCTGCGTTATGGGCAGGGGATGGAGGATCACGCCGACGTTGTCGAGCATTCCTACGCTTTCGCCCTGCGTGACCCGCGTGTTTTCGTGGCGGCACTGGGTGAAATTGAAAAGGCCGGCCTCTTGACCGGCGCCCAGGTCAATCAAGAGGAAGGCGTTCTGCAGGCGGTCATCCTGGAACCGCCGCCCCCGGCGTTGACGCCCGAGCTGGAAGCGAAGCAAAGCCTCAAGCCGGGCGCCTATGTGGCGTTGATCTCGAACTTCGTCCGCCTGTGGCACACGAATCGCGAATCCCTGGAGCGAGTCTTTGGTCAGTTGAAGGAAAAGCTGGGTGAAGAATTGGTCGAATCCCAAACCATGCGTGGCCCGGCGAAGTTTCTCGAAACGATCTCCGAAAGTCTGAGCGTACCGCGGAATCCGGTATCCAAAGAGGATGCCGAGCAGCGTCTCCGTGAGGGCTACGAAAAATTCTTCGAAGAGGTGTGGATCCATCGCCCGCTGAAAAGTCTCGGCAACGTGCCGCCGATCGACGCCGCGGGGCACGGAATCCTGCGCAAGAAGCTGCGCGGGTTGCTACAATTCTTGCGCGAGTGCGGCAGCCTGGCGAAATGTGTCTACGACTTTGATCGCCTGGCGCGCAAGCTGGGCATGCTGGAGGGTGGTGTGCAACCCGTTGCTGCGGACGGAACGCAGAAACTCGACATGGCGGCCTTGAGCGCCGCCGAGTTGGCCGGCCTCGGCGTAGACGCGCTCAGTTCGGCGGACCTCGATCAAGCGTTTCAAGCGGCGGTGAAACTCGATGCCCGCGATCTCGCCGGTAAGTTTGCGGCAACGCTGGTAGAGCGGCCCGCCTACCCCGAGCGTCCGGATCGATTCACGCTTTTTCAGCTTCTTGTCAACCAATCCCTTGCCGATGGAAAGCTCGATGCCGCGCTCGATCAAGTCAACGCCGGCGAGGCCGACGATTGCAAGAACAACGAGGGCCGCCGCCGCAATGAGCATGAGCTGCGCCGCGCTCAAGTGCACGCCAAGCGAGGCGAGTTCGATCTTTCCCAGGACGTGTACGATCGATTGATTGCGCGGGTACCGACCGAACTCAACTATCGCGTCAATGCCGCCGAGACGATGCTATCGGCCCGGCAAGGCGACAAGGCGCAGAAGTTTGCGAAGGAGGGGCTCGCGGGCGCTCTCAAGGCGAATAACCGCGATTTGGAAGGGCACTTCAAGGAGTTAATGGACGCCGCGAAACGGCAGTAGCCCGTGGGACAGGATTCCAATCCTGTCCTGTTCCGCCGACGGACAGGATTGGAATCCTGTCCCACGTAAATTACTTCTCGGCGGTGACCGTCACGATCTTCGTTTGCGTCACGCCGGTGCTCGAGCGGATGCGGATGGTGTGCTGGCCGGGTTCCACGACGCGGGCCTTCCACAGGACCGTGCTATATTCGTTGTCCTCGGAGAGGGCCGTGACGGGCTGGACTTCACGTCCTTCAACTCGCTGCATGCCTTTGGGCAATTCGAGCGTCATGGTTTGGCCCAGAGCTGGGTCGGCGATCACGGCGGAAATCGTGCAGACCTTGCCGGGCTCGAACGAGCCGCCGAGCGACATTTGGTACCGGCCTTCGCTCTCCGCGGTGATGGCGATGCCTTCGCCGTAGACGTAGGCGACGTCGCGCTTGTCGCCAACTTTCAGTTCCTTGACCGGCCAGAAGATGCCGATCGCGGAATCGCCCCCGGCTATCATCGCGGGCATGTCCCAGCCGCCGAAGCCGGCGCCGTGGCGCGTCAGTACCAGCTTGGTGGCCTTCTCGTAGCGGCTGCCAACGTTGAGCGTCAGGTGAGCGACGTAGCCCGGATTCTTCAAATCGGGTCGCTGGAGCATTTGCAAGTAGGGAGGAAGCACCTTGCCTTCCAGCACCATGCCGTCGAGGACCCTGCCCGGATGGGTCACCGGCGCGGCATAAAGACAGCCGTCGTTGTCGATGACGTAGGTGTCCATGTAGGTGCGCACGCCGACATTGTGGACGCGTGCCCCCTTGTTCTCCAGGGAATAGCTGACGAGCACGTTGTTGCTGAGCCGTTTTTTGCCTGGGCCTTTCGCCTTGGAGGGATGCAATTCGAGGACCTGGGTGATGCGAATGTCGTCGATCACACAGGTGGTGGTGGTGCCGAAGCGTTTCTTGCCGCCGGGGCCATCGGGCAGGGCTTTGGCGGCCTCGAAGCGGCCTCCCTGGCCGTCCTGGAGGAAGCGGCCGTCGATCATGAAGCTCGGGAAATGGCTCAAGTGCAGCATCCTGTTGTCAATGGTGCTGATGTTGAGGTAGAAATTGCCTTGCTGGAAGGCATTGCCGGCGAAGTTGATGCGCTTGGTCGGATCGACGGCGCCGGAATCCTCCAGGTTGACGATGACTTCCTTGTCGTCGACGATCTTGACGCTGAACTTGGGCTTGGCGGGCTCTTGAGCCGGCGCAACCAGCGCGATTAGGACGAAGGTAACGGCAACGCCAAACAGCTTCGAGTTCATGATGCGTTTCTCCTATTTACTCGCGAGTCCTATCGTGGCACGAAAATGACTTGCCTTGCGCTTGCGAGTTTCACACACACTGACACACCACCCCTATGACGAGAACGGCGCGAAAATGGATTGCCTTGCGCTTGCGGGTTTTACACACACCCTCACGCCGACACACCGCCCTCGCTGCAACTGACTTTGCATCCGCATGCTCCATTGGTTACGACCGAGGACGTGGGTTGCAATGGTGCGTCGGCGCTGCGTTTAACGCACCCTACGAGGCTATTGGCCGGTCCGATGGAATGCCGACAGCCAGTCCGGAATTACACCTACAGAAGCTTGAACTTCTTCATCGGTCGTCGATACATCCAATACCTCGCGCACAATAACGATCGCATATTGATCGGTAGTGGTGCCCCATCCCGCAGTAGCTTCACGAAGGCGGGCAGCAAGCCACGTCTGTTCCTGCCATTGATCTCCACACTGCTCGGCCCATGCGAGTGCCTCTTGGGGTGACAGGCATGCGGCCTCGTACCTTTGGCCCATGACAGCCCGGGGACCAGGTACCAAGTCGCCCATCAACCACCGATCTACCCACTCACAGTAGTAGACGACTGGGAGCGAGGTTCCGTTGTGACGAAGTGCGTCACAAAAGCGGTCAACGGCGACCTGGTCGATGACCTTGGCCCAGGCGTGGAAAAGCGTGACGACTGCCGTCGCGGATTCTCCTATCACGGTAGCAGCTATTAGCTTTTGCTTCACACCTTCCGCCCCTTGTACAGATGCCGCTTCAGCACCGGGTCGCTCGCCGTGAAGTCGCCCGGCTCCTTGTCCTTCATCAAACAACGGGCGTACATCTCCAACTTCGCGTCCAGATCGTCCGCATGGTGGACGATCAAGCACTCCGGGATCAACGGCAATTTCGGCGAGCCCCATTCCGGCAACGCCAGGTGCGTCATGACGATGTGCTCCAGGAGCTGCACCAGATCCGGATTGACATCGCCCAGCTCACGAGCGGTGTCGCGCACCAGGTCGCGGCCTAGAACCAGGGGCCGAACAGGCGGCCGGGCACCGTCGGCTGCGGGCTGGCCATATCTTCATTGAACTCGACCGTACGGCCGATGTCATGCAAAATCGCCCCGGCGACGACCAGATCACGATTGATCGGCGGCTGCAAGTCAGCATAGGCGGCAACGTATTTGTCAGCCAGATGCAGGCAGGTATTGGTCACCGAGACGACATGTTCGAGCAGGCCGCCCGCGAACGGGAAGAAATGCCGTTGCGTCGCGGGAACTTGCTTGAGTTGCGACTTCTGCTTGTCGAGGATCGTCATCACCAGGCGCCGCAGCGGCACATCGTCGATCTGCGTTTCCGCAAGGCTCCACAGTTCCTGGAACAGGGTTTCCACATCGTAGCGAGTGTGCTCGATCCACTCCAGAAGATTGAAGCCGGCGTTCTTGTCATCGTCGTTGACGGGGCGGATGTTCTCGATGTCGATCTGCGCGCCGTAGGTCGGATGCTCATGATACGTGCCGCGTACCTTGTAGAAGGCGCCTTCGCGCCATTCGGTTTCGCAGCGTTCGAACCAGCCGCCGTCGCTCCAGACCATGAAGGTGGCGGTACGCTCAGGGTCGCGGAATCGGCAAGTGAAAAAGGCTTTGCCGTCACGACGCGCGGCACGGGCGCGTTCTGCAAGCTGGGCGAAGAAATCACCGGATTGGCCAGGCGTCATTTCCGCAAGGCGCACCAGCGGCGGTTTCGATTTCGACATGATTGTGCGTTCCGCGACGGGAGGTGGCGGTACTTTCTTTAGAACGCCCAAAATAAAGAACCACGGATCACACAGATGGCACGGATAGCAAGAAAGAGTGTGTTGGGCGTGTGATGGTTTGCCTCGGATCAGCATCACTTGATTTTCTCATCCGTGCCATCCGTGTGATCCGTGGTTCTTTGTTTTAGATACTTTTAGTCTACCAGCGAGAGCGCTCAGCACAAACGCAAAAAAAAGCCCAGGGGTTCGTTGCCTCACCCCTGGGTTTCAAAATCTGCAATCTGAAATTCTTACGCACTTTTCTTGTCGATCTTCGGCTCGAACATCGACTCGGTGCCGCGGATGACGCCTTCGGTGACGATGAATTTGCCCTTCGTTTCCATTTCGGGAAGCTCGAACATCAAGTCGGTCATGATCTCTTCGACGATGCTGCGCAGGCCGCGGGCGCCGGTGTCGCGTTCATGGGCCTTCTTGGCGATCAGCTGCAGCGCCTTCTCGGTGAACTCGAGCTCGGCGCTTTCCATCTCGAAGAGCTTCTTGTATTGGCGAACCAGGGCGTTGCGCGGTTCCGTAAGGATGCGGACGAGCGAACCTTCGTCGAGCGGGTCGAGCGGGGCCAGCACCGGCAGGCGGCCGATGAACTCAGGGATCATGCCGAAATCGAGGAGATCATCGCTGGTGACCTGGCTGAGGATCTCGCCGAGTTCGCGTTCGCGGTGCTCGGCGTTGGCGCCGAAGCCGATCGTCTTCTTGCCAAGCCGGCGGGCGATGATGTCTTCGAGGCCGACAAACGTGCCGCCGCAGATGAAGAGGATGTTGGTGGTATCGACCTGGATGTACTGTTGTTCGGGATGCTTGCGGCCGCCCTGGGGAGGAACGTTGCTGACGGTGCCTTCGAGCATTTTGAGCAAGGCTTGCTGAACGCCTTCGCCGGAGACGTCGCGGGTGATGCTGACGTTCTGGCTGGTCTTGGCGATCTTGTCAACTTCGTCGATGTAGACGATGCCGCGCTGGGCCGCCTCGATGTCGAAGTCGGCGGCGTGGAGCAGTTTGAGCAGGAGGTTCTCGACGTCTTCGCCGACGTAGCCGGCTTCGGTGAGCGTGGTGGCGTCGCCGATGGCGAAGGGGACGTCAAGAGTCTTGGCCAGGGTGCGTGCGAGAAGGGTCTTGCCGCTGCCGGTCGGGCCGATCAGGAGGATGTTGCTCTTGTCGACCTCGACGTCGGTATGGCCTTCGTCGCCGATGCTCAAGCGTTTGTAATGATTGTGGACCGCAACGGAGAGGACCTTCTTGGCGCGACTTTGGCCGATCACGTATTGATCGACCTTGTCCTTGATGGAGCGCGGCGACGGAATGTTGGTGACGCTGCTGCGATTGACGCCGCGGCGTTTTCGTTCTTGATCGATGATCGATTGGCAAAGCTCGACGCATTCGCCGCAGATGTAGACGTCGCCTGGGCCCTCAACCAGGGGTCCGACGTCGCGATAGCTTTTGCGACAGAAGGAGCAGAACGCATTGCGATTGCGCCCTGTGGTGCCCGTGGGAGGAGTTTTGCGGCCGCCGTTTCCCGTGCCCGTGTTGCTCATGGACGTCAGTTCTCCGTTGGTGACCAAGTGGATCAAATCATCGCCTGGAGTGTGCAGGGACAGGAGCTGCAGCGTTCATACTACACTCAAACCAATATTACGCGATGCTCGTACGCCGAGCAAGAACAAACAAAGACATGGGAGAAACTGAGCACACGATCACTTTTCTTGAATCGACGTATCCGGTGGTTGGTTTGGCGGGCCTTCCCTGATGGACGCCTGGTCGGCGAGTCGGGCCTCGAACTGGGTTTTGATTCGAGCAAATTCTTCAGGATCGAGCAGGCCGTCGTCCACCATCTGCTGATAGTGTTCCAGCTGCTGCTCCGTCGCGACGATTTCACTTGCACATTCTTCGTCGTGCCAGCGTTTGATCTTTAGAACCGCCCAGATACCCAAACCGAGGACACCGATCAGTACTGCCGCAGGGAGACAGAATTCCCAACCCGATCGGTCCGATAACCGCCCGGGAAAGGAGATGTCTGCCAGCAGAGTGTGGACCATCCACATCGCAAATCCAACCACGGGAGAAAGCGTGTTGCCTCAGGGTGATTGCCTCTTCACCGTCCCGGCGTCCTGTCGCCGTCGGGAGCCGTTCGCCCGTGCAGGCTATTATAGCGCCGGTTCCAGGGTGAGAGAAACAATCGTGTGCGAGTTTGAAAAATCCCGCAATGGTGTCTCGCCTTACATTGCGCACAATGGATTTTATTGCCGCTGTCGGCCCGGCTGATTTTGCCGGGGCGAGCTTAAATTGCATATTTTACCAGCACGCAAGCATCCCCAGGCGTTCAAACCGGTAGTGACATCGCGACCGGACGTCTGGTATTGTTTAGCCGACGAGCTTGCTCGCCGTGAACTTGGAGCCGTCCGCGGCGAACAAGCTCGCCGGCTAAACGACGTATTTTCCCGCTCAGCAAGGACGCCGGCATGGACAACCAACAACTCTACGCAAAGATCGGCGTGTTCGTGCTGCTCGGCGTCAACGTCGGCGCTTATTACATGTTCTGGCCGAGAGATCAGGGCGGCAGCGTGCGTGAAACGACTGCGCCGCGCGAGAGTAAAGGGGAAGTCGTGCTGTTCCCCGATCCAACCGTGATGGCGCCGAAGGTCGCCAAGCCGAAGGAACTCGCGGCGGGGGTTAGCAAGGATGCCGCACCGGTGCAGAACCCTGATCGTACCAAGAAACCAGCAAGCGACGTCCTGGCGGCGGACGAGCTGGTGCGGAAGTTGATCGAGCACATGGAAAAGGAAACGCGCCCGGATGCCCCGCCGCAGGAATCTCCAGGTGCCCAGAAAAAAGACGCCGCCGCTCCCAGGCCGCTGCCGCCCCTTCAGGCCGACCCGCTGCTGGGTACCCGCAAGGATCTCGATCCTGCCAAGGTCGGCGTCACTTCGCCGCTCGTGCCCAACCCGCTGCCGAGCCCGTGGGTGCTGCAAACGGAACCAGTGGGCAAACAGACGTTGCTGATCGCCAAGCTGCAAGGCGCGACACGTGAGGTCGCCGAGTTCCGCATCCTTTGCGAACGCATCGAGAACAAGGAGAATGAAGTGCTGGCGCTGGGCAACGTCGCCTTTACCGGCCCCGGCTTGCGCGGCGAGTGCCACCGTCTCACGCTGCCGCTGCTCGAAAGCCGCCTGGTCTTCGACGACCAGGTGCGCCTCGTGCAAGGCGCCGGGACCCTCCGCGGCGACCGCATCACCTGGGAAGTCAACGCGACCGTCATTCAAGGCAACTTCAACGTCAACCCCGCCGTCCTCGGCCCGCCTAAATGACTACAATAGGCGCATGGCACAGACTTTTCGCACGCTCGCCATTCTCTTGACGATTGCCATCCTCGCCACGATCGGCATCGGCTTCTGGTCATTCTTCACGCCCGGGCCGCGCCAGGAAAAGGATGTTTTCGTCGTCCATTTCGTGTTCGGACTCTCCACGTCGATCGGCATCCTGATGGTCCATTGCCTGATTTTCATCTACTTCCTCGGCACTGGCCGATGGGTGAAAGAGGTCACCATCGCGTATCAGATGCCGGACGAGCCATGGCACAAGCAGACGCGTGAGCTGAAACGGCAAACGTTTCCGCCGGCGTTGTTCTCGATGCTGATCGGGATTGGTGCGGCAGCCGCCGGGGCTGGCGCGCAACTGCAAGCCTGGCATTGGTCGGTGCATATGGTGTCGGGCCTGTTGACGCTGGCGATCAATCTGTGGGCCTTCCGGATTGAGCTTCGCAACGTGACCATGAACGCCGCTGTCATCGCCGGAGTGATGGGCGAGGTGGACCGCATCCGCGCTGCCCGCGGCTTGAATAGCAACGAAATCGCCTTGCAAGAAGACGAATCGCCTGTTGCGAACGCAAATCGACCGCGGTAGTATTAGTTTAGGCCTGCGGCGTAGACGCAGGGCTAACTTACTGGACCGCATCATGAACACCATTTGCTGCGCCGCCGTGTTCCTCCTTGCCGTGCAGCCTCGCCCCGATTACTCCGATCGCGAGCGCCACCCGCTGGCGCCGAGCCTGCCCCGCCTCACCAAGGACGAGTACGCCAAGATCGACACGGCCATCGACCGCTTCGTCCTGTACGACATCGGCAAACTCAAGGGCGCCGAGGGGAAGAATGCCCTCGACGATTTCAATCGCCTGGGCTCCGAGTCGATTTTCAATCTCATCGATGGTCTGAATCGTGCCGCTAACATGGAATCCAGCTGCCCGGCCGTCATCATCAGCAAGAGGGTTGCCAGCATTCTCCTGTCCACCGAGGACATGGAGCTTCTCAAGTTTGCCCAGTACAACATCGGCGCTGACGTGACGGCCAAGCGGCACCTCGGCGTGCTCAAGGACTTGCAAGCGACCATTCTGCTGCGTAAGGGTACGCTTCAGCGTCGCACCCTTGCCGGCGGCGCTAAAGCCGTCAGCGCGATGTCGTTCGCCGAACTCGAGACGGCCATCGGCAAAACGAGCGGCACACAGCTCAAATCGCTCTTGGCCGAGACGGAAAGACGCCAGGGCGCCAAGGCCGTCGATTTGCTCCTCCTGGGCATGGCCAGCGACAGCCCCGACATCACGAAATACAGCCAGGGCCTGCTCACGAAGAACCTGCTGCGCCAGCCGGGCGACGTGCTTAAAGCGATGCTCAAACACGAACGCCGCGAGGTACGCATTGCGGCCGCCGGCGCAATAGGCGCAAGGAGGCTGCGGTTTGGCTCAGAGTTGATCGGTCTGTTGCTAGACAGCGAGCACGACGCGCGTCAGGCGGCGCGGCGGGCTCTTGGGCAGATTTCGGGCGGCACGGATCACGGGCCTAGCGCCGACGCCAGCTTCACCGAGCGCGAGGCCTCCGTCGCGCGCTGGCGCGAATGGTGGGCCCGGCAGAAATAAAGTTCCGGCTTTGCGTTTAGCGTTCGCATGGAGCCACGCGGGCGCTAAACGAGGACAATGGAATCCCCATTTTTCACCTCATTTCCTCTGGACACATTTCTCACCTTCGCGTATACGCCCCCCTCCGAAACCAACTCAGGGCTCCAGCGAGGACCGCGGCACGAAACGTCCGGCTCTCTCGGGCATAGCAGGCACGCGTTCATCGGGGGATGGACGTGCGTTAACAAAAGCCGAAGTGGTAAATCGGCTAAGCCGTGCGTTTCGTGCCATGGTCCTTCGCGAGGAAATCGTTGTTTATACTTTTTTCCTTCAAGCCCGAAGAGAAAGGGGTCGATAACAACGAGGCGAGTGATTTTTTTTTTTAACACAGGCTCCCATTCGGGGGACGAACGTTGCGATGTTCCATTCGTGAAGGCGACGTTCGTTCAAATGGGGGCCGGAACAGACGGGGTTAGAGCAAGCGGAATCTGGATACGTCCCTCGTTCGACGAATGAAGGCAAACGCGTGCCGGCTCCACACGCCGGCCTCCTGACTCCTGGGAAGGACTCAGGCAACGCGCCCGCACGGATGCGCCAATTCCAGGCATCCGGTTCGTGAAACGCATGGACACGCCGCGCTACGTGCCGACCAACATCGGATCGAGCCGCGGCAATCAATCCAATTCTGCCTGCCCTCATCAGGGAGGAATCCATGGTGACGCACGTGGACGTGGACGTCCAGCAAATCTGGCGCGACTACAAAACCGAGCCGACCATCGAGTTGCGAAACCAGCTGGTGAAACGCTTTCTGCCTCTGGTCAAATACAACGCCGAACGAATCTGGTTCCGGCTGCCCGACGGCGTCGATCTCGACGACCTCATCAGCGCGGGCGTCTTCGGTCTGATGGATGCCATCGATGCGTTCGATCTGGAGCGCGGCGTCAAGTTCGAAACTTACTGCGTGCCGCGCATCCGCGGTGCCATGCTCGACGAATTGCGAACCATGGACTGGGTGCCTCGGCTGGTCCGCAGTAAGCATTCCCGGCTCGAAGAAGTGCGCAAGTCCGCCGAGGCCGAGCTAGGCCGACCGCCCAGGCCCGACGAGATGGCATCCAGGCTCGGTGTATCCATCGAAGACTTTGACAAGATGCACGGCGACGCGACTGCGGTCAGCCTCGTCAGTCTCAACAAGAAATGGTACGAGACCGACAGCTACAAGGATGTGCGCGAGATCGATATCCTCGAAGACAAAAAGGCCGAGGATCCGACGCATCGCCTGCAGAACTGCGACCTGATGCGCATGGTGACGCGTGGCCTGAATCGCAACGAGCGTCTCATCATCATCCTCTACTATTACGAGGACATGACGATGAAGGAGATCGGCGCCACGCTCGACCTGAGTGAATCACGCGTGAGCCAGATGCATTCGAGCATCGTCACGCGATTGCAACAACAACTCGCCAAGCGTCGGCCGGAATTTAGTACGTAAATCTTCTCTTCGTTTAGCGCCCGCTTGACACCATACGGGCGCTAAACGAATTCACAACTTGATCGGCAGCCGCAATCCCGCCGCCACGATCGCGACGAGGATGTGCTTCGCCAGAAACGTCGCCGTCAATCCCAGCGCAATATGCACTTGATAGCACCACGCCGTGGCGAAGATCGTGGCGGCTGCAAGGGCGATCTGCAGAAGGCGCCGCTGCACGCGTTCCATCGGCCGTTCGTCGCGCAGACCAACCAGTGGCGGCGGTAGTGGCGGCGCGATTTGCGACATGACAGTTCCTCATTTTTCGCCGCAATCGGCGAGCAACCAATGCATCATGGGAATTCTTTGTCAACAGGAAACGCCCGAATCAACTTCATGGCGCCATTCTGCCAGCTGACGCCGTAGATCGTGCGTTGCATCTGCCGGTCGGCAGTCATCGTCAATGGTCCCGACAGGCCGTCGAAGTCCTTCGTCTTCACCAGCTCGTCGCGTACTTTTTCCGGCGTCAACTGGGCAGCAGTGCGTTTCATGGCCTCGACCAGCATGCGAAAACCATCGTACGCCACCGCGGCATGCACATCGGCTTCGACCTGGAACGCTTCGTGGTAGGCCTTCAAGAACGGCGTGAGTTTTTCTGCGGCGGGATCAGCGTAAAACGCCGTCGCCATCGTCACCGCCATCTTGTTGCCGCCATCGAGGTCAAACAGGCGCTGACTGCCATCGGCGCCAGCAAAGACAATTTGCGGATTGGCCTTGGGGTGCTCTTTCCGCAAGCTATTGTGCCAGGTGTTGAAATCTTGCACCGAACCGGCGAATAGAACGGTGTCCGGTTCCTGGTCGATCAGGCGTTTGTTCAGGTCGTGCCACTTGCTTTCGCCGGCAGGGCGCGGCGCCGGAGCGGAATCCTCGCCGAACCGCAGCACCATGACACCGGCCGTGGCCTGCTTGGCGTTCTTGCGCGATTGCGGCAGAGACTTCTGGAAGGAATCCACGACGGCAACGGATGCCGGATTCTTGACATCAAGCAAGATCGTGATTTGCTTGGTCTTGAGATCCTCCGCGACGATCTTGGCGAGTAGCGCTCCTTGTCTCGTGGGCGACATTCCCAGGTAGAAAACGAAGTTGGAGGCGCCGGCCGCCGGCTGGCCATGCAGGGTCAAGAGCGGAACCTTGGCGTGATGAAGCGCGGTCGTCTCCGGCACCGAGAACCCGCCGAACAGGGCCAGGCTACGATTGACGCTTTCGAGCCGAACCGCCTGCGACTCGAAGGCGTCGAGCAGGCCGCGCGTGTCGGTGTGTCGCACCTGGATGGGTCGGCCGCCAAATTCCTTGGCGAACGCCTCGTTGTTCAGATGGTTCAGCGCGAGGCGGATGCCCAGCTCGGCCTGCTCGCCCGCCTTGTCCTGACGCGTCTTGTCGGAGACGTGGCCGATGACGATCGGCGGCGGCCCGGCCGTGGGGTTGCATCCGCTGAGTGCAGTCAACCAGATCAAATACATGGTGAATTGTTTCATCGGAATCCATTGTAGCGAATCTTTCCCATGAGCAATACACTGACCGTACGCGATTTCGCCCGTCCATCTTCCTTGCGCATTCATCATCGTGGCCCACTATTTCAAATTCCGCTCGCTTCCCGACATCGCCGACGAGGTCAATCGGCTCGGCCTGGACGTGGCATTCAGAGTGGATTTCACGCCGCTGTTTCGGCCCGTGCAGGTCGGACCATTCCGCGTCGGCAATGCGTTCTGCGTGCAGCCGATGGAGGGCTGCGATGGCACTCTTGACGGCCAACCAGACGACCTTGTCTTTCGCCGCTACCAGCGTTTTGGCGCCGGCGGCGCCAAGCTCATATGGGGCGAGGCGGCTGCTGTCGTCGCAGAGGGACGCGCCAATCCGAGGCAATTGCTCATCGCCGAGCACACTTCGGCTGGGCTCGAAAAAATGTTGCACGTTTGCCGACAGGCACATCGCGACGCCTTTGGCAACGACGACGACTTGCTCGTTGGCTTGCAGTTGACGCATTCAGGGCGCTATAGCTTTCACAGGCCGCTGGTCGCCGTCCACGATCCGATTTTGGATCCGCGGAGGGGCATTGCCCCTGATTTTCCATTGCTCGACGACGATTACCTGAAACGGCTGGTGGATCACTATGTCCGCGCGGCCAAGCTCGCCCAAAAGCTTGGCTATCAATTCGTCGATGTCAAGCAGTGCCATCGCTATCTCTTGAGCGAATTGCTGGCGGCGACAACCCGGCCCGGCATCTATGGCGGCTCCTTCGAAAACCGCACGCGGCTGGCACGCGAAATCATCACGGCGATTCGCACCGAGGCGCCGGGCTTGATGATCGCGACGCGCTTGAACCTCTACGATTGCATCCCGTACCGAAAGAATTTGGACGACGAAGTCGGCGTGGCGTGTCCGCACCAGTTGCCGCTGACGTGTGCCTGGGGAACGAACCCGAACGATCATACCCAGCCCGACCTGACCGAGCCGATCGCATGGATTCGCGAGATGGTGCAGCTCGGCGTCTCCATGGTGAATGTCACGATGGGAAGCCCCTATGCGACGCCGCACGTGATTCGGCCCTATGAGTATCCGCCGCCCGATGGGTACGAGACTCCGGAGCATCCACTCATTGGCGTTGCCCGCCACTTTCGACTGGCGGCCCAGATCCAGCGTGCGTTTCCACACGTGCCGATCGTCGGCAGCGGCTATAGCTGCTTGCAAGAATTCATGCCGCACGCAGCCGCAGCGAACTTGCAGAATGGCGACTGCTCGTTCGTCGGGGTCGGCCGGGCGACGCTGGCGCAGCCCGATTTCGTGAAGCAACTGCAAGAGTACGGCAAGCTCGACCGCAAACGCATTTGCCGCACCTTCAGTTATTGCACGGCATTGATGCGATCGAAACACAATGAGCTGGGGCAGTTCGCGACGGGGTGTCCGCCGTTCGACAAGGAAGTGTACGGGCCGATCTGGGACGAGGCCAAGAAGAGTTGATCCACGAAGGACACGAAGGGACACGAAGAAAACTCGGAGTAGTGAGGCAATGGCAGTTTTTTCCTTTTCGTGACTCTTGGTGTCCTTCGTGGATGATTTATTTTTCGCGAGCCACGAGTTTCAGTGCCGCGGAGTTCATGCAGTAGCGCATGCCGGTCGGCTGCGGGCCATCGTTGAACACATGCCCGAGGTGGGCGTCGCACTTACTGCAAAGCACTTCGGTGCGGCGAGAGAACCAGGTGTTGTCCTCTTCAATCGCCACACTGTCGGCGGCAATCGACTGCCAGAAGCTTGGCCAGCCGGTGCCGGACTCGTATTTCGTCTTGGCGTCGAAGAGCGGTTGGCCGCAGCAGACGCAGGTGAAGATGCCGTCTTCCTTGGAGCTTGCGTAGATGCCGCTGAAGGCGCGTTCAGTCCCCTTGCGGCGGGTGACTTGGAACTGCTCCGGGGTCAGGAATTTTTGCCATTCTTCGTCCGATTTCATAACTCGCTCCGGGTTTGGTTTGCCCTTGCGTGGCGGCGTGGAATCGGGCTGGAAGATCCAGATCACTGCAACGACTCCCAATGCGACGGCTCCCAACTCAAGGAGTGCTACAGCGGCAATACCAACAAGCCGATAGCGCATTGGTCAAACTCGTCCATCAATCCGTCAACTCGCGAATCGGTGCTGCGTCGGTTAGCGGGCAACTTCGGCCGCCTGGCATGCGGAGCTGCGTACCCGCCGGCTGCCCGAAGGCATGATACACCGACGCCGCCACCGCTGCACACATCACAGGCCGCTGCATAGGCTCAGCACCAAGGCGATCCGACGTGCCGACAACCTGCCCGCCACGCACCCCGCCGCCTGCCATCACGATCGACCAGCAGCCGGGCCAATGATCGCGACCACCGTTGGCATTTAAGCGAGGCGTGCGCCCGAACTCGCCCATCGCAAGCACGAGCGTTTCATCGAGCATGCCACGTTGGTGAAGATCATCGACCAACGTCGCCAGTGCGCGATCGAGGGCAGGGCAGAGAGTGCGGCGATAATCGTCGAGTGTGCTTGACAGCGAATGTCGATCCGCGTGGCAATCCCAGGTGATGCGATCGTAGACCGTATCAAACATGTTGACGACGACACAGCGTGTGCCCTGCCCGACGAGTTGCAGCGAGCGGGCGCAGGCATCGCCGAACGCAGTCTTGCCGTAGCGCTCGCGATCCGCTTGCGGGAGCTGGTGCGTGAACCGCGATTGCACTTGCGGCTCGTAGGCGGCGCCGAGAAGGCCGGCGCCCTGTCCATGGCTGATGCTGATGCCTGTGTTGCCGATCGGCGATGGCAGCATCACGAATGGCGCTGCGCCGCTGTGGGTCGGTCCGAGGTGGCGGGCGAGCACGGCGCCGAAGTGCGGGAACTCGAAACCGGGCCGGCTCAGGCGTCCCGTTTGCAGAAGCTGCTGGCCCGCTTCATGAATCGGCGCCGCGTCGTGATTCACCGTTCGGATGATCGCATAGCGATGGGCTAGATTCGCCAGCCGTGGCAGGTGTTCGCCGATGCGGGTGCCGGGCACGCTGGTCGAGATGGCGCGGAACGGACCACGCACTTCGCTCGGCGCGTCGGGCTTCGGGTCCCACGTTTCCAGATGGCTCGGGCCGCCGACGAGGAACAGGACGATGACGTTCTTGGCACGGCCGACGGTGGGTTGCGCGGCGGCGGCTTGGCACACGGATAGGCCCGTAGTGGCCGTGGCGAGCGTGCTGGATTGCAAGAAGTCGCGGCGTGTTAGCTCCATGGTGTCATCCTACCATGGGAGGTGGTGCGCGTCCGGCGAAATTTGGTGTTGTGGCACGGTCTCACGGCCGTGCCACGTCGCAAGGTGGCGGCGTGGGCGCTAAACGAGGAGGGAGGTCAATCGTTTTGCGGTCGGCGGTCGGCGGCACGTGAGGCGATGCGGGCGAGGAAGCGACGGCGCTGCTCCGGCGTGAGTTCGATCATGGCTTTCTCCTTGCCTCCATGTTAACAGGCGGCGAAGGGGGCAGCAAGGTGAGGCGATGCTTCCGCGTGACCCTCATCAGAACCCGGCCGCCGTGACCGCGTTGAGGATTCTGATGGTCTTGATGCAAAGCACCAAGTTCATGCCGAGGACGATGGTGCTGGAGACCAAGAGAATGAAGCACTCAAAGCGGAATTCACGGTTTGGTCCTTCCGCGATAAACCATGGTAGGGGCACTGCGACCGCCAGCCTTCCTGCAACCGCGAGGAGCAAAAAGATGCACACACAAAAAACCATCGGCGTGACGATCATCGCCAGCCTCGCAAGAAAACGCAGAGTAGCATCTTGAAAAAAAAAATCGCCAACGGCCACAAGGAAGAGAAACCAACACACGGTGGCGACGATCCCGATGCCGAAAAGCACCAATGGCAAGCCCTCCTGTGAAAATACCGAAAAGTAACGCCCAAGCGTTAGCAGCCCGTTGAAAAACGCCTCTTGACAGGCATGGTATGCTGTTGCCCAGATGTTGGGGATATCAACGTACCGAAGACCAAGGAGTCACGATGGCTCTGGGCAAACGAAAACGCGAAGAGCAAGGGCTGTGGATCGCCACCACTGA
>SHZY01000205.1 GCA_009692065.1 Gemmataceae bacterium | reverse complement strand
ACTTGGGCGTGAAGGAGCCGTGCGGGCCGGCGTAGATGTACTCGATGACCGGATATTTCTTGTTCGCGTCATAGTTCTGCGGCCGGCAGACGATGCCCCAGATGTCGGTCTTGCCGTCGCGCCCCTTGGCGACGAAGACTTCGGGAGCGCGCCAGCCGGTCGCCTCCAGAGCCGAGATGTCCGCCTGCTCCAGCTTGCACACCAGCGAACCGTCGGCGACACGGCGCAGCTCATGCACCGGCGGCATGTCGACGCGCGAATAGGTGTCGATGAAGTACTTCTTGTCCGGCGAGAACGCCAGGCCGTCCTTGCCGCGATAGTGATCGCCGTTGCCTTCGGTCAGGGCGACCAGGCCTGTGCCGTCGAAGTTCACGCGATAGTAGTGGACGAAGTACGGATCCTGGTCCGGATTCTTGCCGTTGCCGCGGAACCAGATTTGCCGGGTCTTGGCATCGACGCGATCGATGCCGCGAACGGCCCATTCGCCTTTGGTAATCTGGTTCTTGACGGCGCCTGTCTTGGCATCAATAAGGTAGAGATGCTTCCAGCCGTCGCGTTCCGAGGCGAAGAGGATTTCGTCGGTTGCATCGAGATAGTTTACCCAGATGCCGGGTATCTCGTCGAACCTGGGAGAATGCTCCGTCCAGATGAACGTCTCGGCTTTCTCGTCGATGATGTTGCGCGTCTTGCCGGTGCGCGCATCCACCTCGACGACGCGGAATCGCTGGTGGCCGCGATCGGTTTTCTCGAAGGTGAAATGCCTGGCGTCCTTGCTCCAGCGCAGACGGGCCAAGCCGCCGTAGTCGATGCGCTCGACATCGGCCTTGACCGGTTTCTTGGTCTCCATGTCGAGCACATGAATCTCGTGGAGGTTGAACTTGTCGCCTGGTCGCGGATAGGGCCGGCGGTGCAGCTTGGCGGCGAGCTGGTCCTTGGGGCTGGTTTCGATCATGTAGACTTCTTTGTTGTCGCCCGGTTCGGTGCGGATCATGACCAACGCCCGGGAGTCCGGGGCCCAGATCAAGGAAGCGAAGGGATTGCCGGCAGTGCCTACAGTGGTGAGTTGAGCCTCCTTCCCTTCCTTGTCGCGCAGGAAGACATTGTCATTTTGGATGAAGGCCGTCCACTTGCTGTCGGGCGAGCGAGCTTCTTGCTTGGGTTGCGGCTGAGTGAAGCCGCCCTTCTTTTTTTTCTGCAGAACCTCGGGTGGGGCGTCGTCTTCCTCGGCAGCCCAGGGCGAGGTTTCATCCAGTGCAGCACTTTCGAGAGCGTTGCCGATTTGGGAGGAAGACTCTTCCTTTTGAAGCCCTTTCTTGCTGCGCGTGCATTCATAAGAAGCGAGATCGCACTGCCAGGTGACGCCGCCAACTTTGAAGCGAACACTCTTGATCTCATCGGCGAACTCGATCGCGTCAAACGGCAGCCGGTCGGCGACGACCTTCGCGCCAGACGCTTTCGCCAGCGCGGCCGCGAGCCGGGCGTGGTCGAATGCGGGCTCGCGTTTCGCCTTTTCGGCATCGACGAGCACGTACTCCATGGCGCCGCCGCGCAGGTCATTGCGATACCAGAAACGCCTGCCCTCGTCGAACCAATGGGGCGCGATAGTCATCTTAAAAGTCTTGCCGTTGGTCTGCGCGAGAAGACCGTTGGCGCGCTCGTAGGCTTTGTGGATGTCGAGCGAATCCACTTTGCCGGGGCCGGATTCGCCTCGATCGGATGCCTCGACATCGACGATCTTGCCGTCATGGATCGCGTACTCCGCCGCCGCCGCAGTCGCTTCTAGAGACGCAGGGGGAGCGGACTCGGCCGCCAGCGTTCGTGTGGCGCCAAGGCGCACGTAGGCAAGCCAGCCAGCCGCTACAAGTGCGACAAACGCGGCCATGAGCCAAGTCTTGCGTGAAATCGAAGAGAGGAGGCGTCGCATGTCAGATTCCTTGTCGGCCACCGCATGCGGCGCCGCGAGAGCGCCAGGCCGCAAGCGGCGAGAAGGGGGTTGGATTTACTTATGATTGGCGCGACATTTGTTCCTCGTTAAAGGCAACGGCATCCGCGCGTTCCGATTCCGACTGTCAGCGTGTTGCATTGATCTACGCGATAACCTCCCGCACGACCCGCCCGTGAACATCGGTCAGGCGGTAATCACGGCCGCTATAACGGTAGGTCAGCCTTTCGTGGTCGAGGCCCATCAGGTGCAAGATCGTGGCGTGGAGGTCGTGGACATGGACTCGGTTTTCAACGGCGGACAGGCCGAACTCGTCCGTCGCGCCGTAGCTGATGCCCGGTTTCACGCCGCCGCCGGCCATCCAGACCGTGAAGCCATAGTGATCGTGGTCGCGGCCCCTGGCCCCCTCCGATGTCGGCGCACGTCCGAATTCTCCGCCCCACAAAACGAGTGTGTCGTCCAGCAGACCGCGACGCTTGAGATCCGTGAGCAAGGCGGCGATGCCCCGGTCGCACGCCCGGGCCAGGACGGCATGCCCGTTGACGATGTTCTCGTGCCCGGTGTCCCAGGCAATGTCATAGCCATCGATCGAGTGGGACAGTTGCACGACGCGAACACCACGCTCGACCATGCGCCGCGCCAGTAGGCAGCCCTTGGCGAACTCGCTGGGACCGTACAAATTCAGCGTCTCTCTCGTCTCGCCCGCGGTGTCGAACACTTCCGGAACGGCGGCCTGCATTCGGAACGCCATTTCCATGGACTCGATGCTCGCCTCAAGTTGTGCGTCTTGCTCCGACCGTTGCAGATGAACGCCGTTGAGGCGAGCGATCAACTCGGCCTGCTGACGCTGGGCGTCATTTCCAAGGCTGGGATTGCGCAGATGGGAAAGTGCCGCGTCGGGCCTCATCTGAGCGATGTTCACGTAGGTGCCCGCGTAGGCTCCGGGCAAGAAAGCGTTGCCCCAGTTTGCGATGGTAGACCGAGGCTGGGCTCGCGGCGACATGGCGACAAAGCCGGGAAGGTTGCGATTCTCCGATCCCAGTCCGTAGACGAGCCACGCTCCCATGCTCGGGCGGATCGGCTGCAGATGGCCCAGGTTCATCATCAAGATGGCGCTGGCGTGTTCCGGGACGTCGGTGTGCATGGAGTGAATGAAGCAAATGTCATCCACGCAGCCAGCCACATGCGGAAAGATGTCACTGACCCATCTGCCGCATTGGCCATATTGCTTGAATCCGAACGGCGACGGCATCAAACCGTTCCTCGTGTTGCGCAAAGACCTGCGATCAACGAGAGCGGGGCGTTGCCCGGCGTTTCGCGCCAGGGCCGGCTTGTAGTCGAAGGTGTCCACCTGGGACGGGCCGCCAGGCATGAATAGCTGGATGATTCGCTTCGCCTTGGGAGCGAAGTGCGGCATCTTGGGCGCCAGAGGCGAGACCGAAGCCGAAGTTTCGCCCGCGGTCAGCAGACGCGCATCGGCGAGGGCCGCCGTTAAACCAAGGCTGCCAAAGCCCGCTCCCAGTTGCTTCAGGAATCGACGCCTCGACGGAGTTGCAAGGGCCGCATGGACCGCTGATTCGTGTGCGCGGAATGACATGAGTTCGTTTCCTTTTAGCGTAACTGAAACAATTCGAAGGAACTTAAGAGCGCCTGTGCGTAGCGAGGCCAGGCCTCGTCACCGGCGCCCAGGAATGTCTGGGCCAACCGTCGTTCTTCCGATGTCGGCTGCCGGCCGTACAGCAGGGCGTAGGCACGGTCAATGCGTTCGTCGGTCGTGTTTGCTTCGCGAGTCAGCCGAAGAGCGAACGCCTTGCCTCTGGCTACCATGAACGGGCTGTTGAGTAAGAACAAGGACTGCTGTGGCACGGTGGTCACCGACCGCTTCGAGGCAACGCCTCGGGCCGACGGGAAATCGAAGAGCCTCATGAACTCGTCGGACGGCAGCTTATCCCCGTTGCGGCTGATGGCGGAGTACAGGGTGCGCCGCGGGCTTGTCAGTATGTCTTTGACGGGCTGCCCGCCAACGGTTCGATCCAGTTCGCCCGTGACGGCGAGGAGGCTGTCGCGCCATGCCTCAACCTCCAGCCGACGCGGCGACACTCGCCACAGATAGCGGTTGTCGCCATCCCGCTGGAAATTGTCGGCATCAAAGCGACTGCTCATTTGGTAGGTATCGGACAGCATGATCACCCGATGCAGTTTTTTTAGCGACCATCCGTCTGCCATGAACCGAGCGGCCAGCCAGTCGAGGAGTTCGGGATGGCTGGGCCTTTCACCGAGCAATCCAAAATTGTCCGACGTTGGGACCAGCGCCGTTCCGAAGTGATGTTGCCAAACTCGGTTGACAATCACCCGTGACGTGAGGGGGTTAGTCGAACTGGCAATCGCTTCAGCAAGCTGCAACCGCCCGCTGCCTTTCGTCCACGGGGTCCGGTCTGGACCGGCCAAAGCGAACAGGAAGCGACGGGGGACGACCGGACCGGGCTTCCGCAGATCGCCGCGGAGGGCCAGGTTCATGTCCGCGGCTCCCGTGTCTGCCACGGCGTGAAAGTTCGAGAGAGGGGGCGGGGCGTTGGCTTTCAATCGCGCCAGTTCCGCCTCCAACTCTTTACGCCGGCCATCGTCCTTTGCTTTCGTTGCGACACGCAAGGCGGCATTCGTTGCATCCAAAGCTTTTTTGTGTTCCTGATGGCGTTTGACTAAATCCGGTGATGACGCGGGACGATCCACGTTTTTCGTGTTGTTGAACACTCCCGCAATGGAATAATAATCGGCCTGTGGAATAGGATCAAATTTGTGGTCATGACAGCGTGCGCACGACACGGTCAAACCGAGGAAGCCACGAGTGACCGTGTCCACGCGGTCATCCAGAGTCTCGGCCCTGCACTTGGCGATGCTTTCCGGGTCGCCGCCGTCATCGCGATACGTGGGGCCTATCGCCAGAAACCCGGTGGCGGACGCGGCTTCCCAGCCGGCGCCCATGAGATCGCCTGCGATCTGGTACTTCACGAACTTGTCGTAGGGCATGTCATCGTTCATCGCCTTAACGACCCAGTCGCGGTAAACCCAGGCGAGCGGCAACGGCGCCGAATCGAGGAAGCCACCGTGACCGTCGCTATACCGGGCAATATCCAACCAGTGCCGACCCCAACGTTCGCCATAGTGCGGACTCGCGAGCAACTTGTCGATCAGTTTTGGGTAAGCGTCGTGGGAATCGTTCTTCACGAAGGCCTCGACCTCCTCAGGAGACGGGGGCAGGCCGTGAAGGTCGAGGAAGGCACGGCGGATCAGGGTTCGCCGGTCCGCGGGCGGGTTCGGCTTCATGCCTTTCGCCGAAAGTCCGGCGCGCACGAACCGGTCGATCGGGCTTCGCTTACGGTCGGCATCCGTCATGGCGGGAGGTTCGATGGCTTTCAAGGGTTGCCAGGCCCAGTGCCGGAGACGCTCCGGAGTGAGAATGCCGACTTCCGGCGAGACGGCGGGCTTCACGGCCGGTTCAGGCCACGGCGCGCCCATTTCGACCCATTTCACAAGAACCGCGACCTCGTCAGCGGGGAGCTTGCCGGAAGGAGGCATTTCCAGCCCATCGTACTTGATTGCCTTCACCAACAGACTGTCCGCGGGTTTGCCGGGCACCAGCGCGGGGCCGTTGTCGCCCCCCTTGAGAATGGTATCTCTACTGTCGAGTTTCAACCCGCCCTTTAACTTCTTGGCTGACTGGCTGTGGCAGGTGTAACACCGAGCGGAAAGAATCGGCCGAACCTTGGCCTCGAAGAAGCTGAGTTGTTCGGCCGTCGGCGTTTGGGCGAGAGCGATCGCCGGCACATAGGCGATCAGGAATCCCGATAGGTACGAAAGCCTTAGCATGATACGACCCGTAATTCCACGACGTTATTTAAGCGTCGAGCGTGTTCGCAGTTTCGGCGTCGAGTAGGATGTATTGTCACTCATGTTACTTCTTCTGGTTGGGTATCACCGCGAGGGCTTCCTGGTCGGCGGTGGTGATGAAGTAGCCGAGCGGCGTGTCATTTCCATCGGTAATCAGCCATGTGGCTTGCGAGTAGGAGTTTTGCCGACGCATTGCCCCAGGGGCGAGTTCACCGTACTGCTTGAGTTCACCGCCGTAACTGATCCAAAACAGCTTGACGGGGATGGACGCCTTGTTTTCGAAGACCACGGTGATATTCACGCCGAGCTTCGACTTGGGCGGCTTTTCGTCGCTCGCCGCGATCCACTTCTGAAGCACAGGGGCTTTGCTGGCGGTCTTGACGGTCGTGGCGGGCAGCTTGGCGAGATCGACGCCGCGAACGATCCGCAATTCGGGCAGCGATTTCGCGAGTTTCGCCACCCCCGCATCGGTCACTTTGGTTTCCCAGACGTAGAGTCGATTGAGCTTCTTGAGACGCGTCAGATGCTCCAACGATTTGTCGGTGACATTTGTCCCATACAGATTCAGATACTCGAGGTTGACGAGGCCTGCGAGGTTTTCGATCCCATCGTCGCCCACCTTGGTCCGCTCCAGATGCAGCAATCGCAACGTCGTGAGATTTTTCAGATGCACCAACCCCGCGCTGGTAATCTTGGTGTCTCTCAGATTCAGCGAAACAACGTTGTTCAACGCGGCAACGTGCGTGAGTCCCTTGTCCGTCAGCTCCCGGCCCTGAAGATGAAACTCGACTTCCCACTCATTGCCGTTATCTTTCAGCGGACGCACGGAACCACCGAGTTTCTTGATGGCGGCAAGGGCATCTGCCGACTGGCCAGCCTGCAAGCGTGAATCGAAGCTGACGACCACCAACAGCATTATCGGGATCGCTGGCGCGGCCGGCGTGAGATATCGGTACATGGCATTCTCCTTGACGCTTTCGGGTATGCGATCTCAAACCAGCTACGCGATGATCTCGCGAATCGGTTCAGCCCCTTCTACGCCGACGAGTTTCTGATCCAGTCCGCCGTGGAAGTAGGATAGGCGATTGGGATCAAGCCCCAGCTGGCGCAGGATGGTGGCGTGCAGGTGTTTGACATGGAAGGGGCGTTCGACGGCAGCGCTGCCGAGTTCGTCGGTGGCGCCAACGCTGACGCCGCCCCGGATGCCGCCGCCGGCCAACCACATGGTAAAGCCGTAGCTGTTGTGGTCACGACCGGTTCCTCGGGCGTACTCGGCGGTCGGTTGCCGGCCAAATTCGCCGCCCCAGACTACCAGGGTGCTATCGAGCAGGCCGCGACGTTTCAAATCGGTCAATAGACCGGCGATCGGTTTGTCCGTTTCGCCGGCGTGCAAGTTGTGGTTGTGCACCAGGTCGCCGTGCGCGTCCCAGTTGGCGTCGTTGTGATTGCCCCCCGAGTAGATCTGGATGCAGCGCACGCCGCGCTCGACCAGCCGGCGGGCCAAGAGACATTGCCTGCCAAAGGCTTCGCTGCGGCCCTCATCCATGCCGTAAAGTTGCTTGGTCTCGTTGGTTTCCTGAGTCAGATCAACCGCTTCGGGCGCCGCGGATTGCATTCGATAGGCCAGTTCATAACCGGCGATGCGCGCGCTCAAGGCGCTGTTGCCTGGGCGCGTCATACGGTGCGTATCGTTGTAGTCGCGCAAGGCGTCAAGCACCTGACGTTGTGAAGTCGCCGACACCCCTCCCGAACGATCGAGATTGAGGATCGCCGTACCCTGCGAACGCATGACGGTGCCTTCGTAATAGGCAGGCATGTAGCCGCTGGTCCAGTTTCGGGCGCCGCTGATCGGTCCACCGCGTGGATCGAGCATGACGACGAAGCCGGGTAGATCTTGATTCACCGTGCCCAGGCCGTAATTGACCCAAGAGCCGAGCGCCGGGTGACCGCTGAGGATGCGACCAGAGTTCATCATCAGCATCGCCGAGCCGTGAATGGGCGAATCGGCCGTCATCGAGTGCAGAAAGGCGATGTCGTCCACCCGTTGCGCGAGGTATGGAAATAGGTCGCTGACCCGTTTGCCACACTCCCCGTACTGGCGAAACCGCCAACGCGGCTCGACGATCCGGCCCTGATTGCGGTGCCCGCCGCGGCCAAACGTTCGCACTTCCACGGTTTGATTGTCGCGACCATACATGGTGGGCTTGTAGTCAAACGTGTCGATATGGCTGGGACCGCCGTACATGAACAGGAAGATGACGCTGCGCGCTTTCGGCTCGAAGTGCGACGGGCGCGGCGCGAGCGGATTGCGGAAGGGCGTCACGCCATCCGCGCGGACCTGCTGGCTGCCGAAAAAGTCGTCGCCCAACAGTGCGGAGAGAGCGACGGCGCCGAA
>SHZY01000204.1 GCA_009692065.1 Gemmataceae bacterium | reverse complement strand
GAGTTGCGCGAGTTCTTCTTCGCGGCGGCAAGTTCCGCCTCCACTTGCGCAAACCGAGCTTGGAGTTCCTTAAACTGTTGTTCCAGCCTGGCGCATCCTGCGCACGGTAGCGTCCCTGCGGTCGTCATAACGCGACATGATAAGCAGTGGCCGAATGCAAAAATCGCTCCCCCGTACCTGTCGCTGACAGGGGCAAGTGGGGGGGCAGAATCCACAAGGATCGACTTATCAATGCCTTGCGGCGTCTACCCACTTGCCCCTCGGCTGAGGGGCAGGTTGGTTGCGGAATCCGTGCGCACATCCATAATCTGTGTTAACCGTGGATACCGCTTGCCGTTTCCGACCGCCTCATCGACAATACCCCCATTCCAAACGCGCCCTCACCCCCGACCCCTCGCCCAAAGGGCCGGGGTGACATGAACGAGGATCCCATCATGAAAACCGGCATGAACCTGCTGCTCTGGACTACCCACGTCACGGCCGAGCTCTTTCCGCTCCTGGGCAAGATCAAGGCGACCGGCTTTGACGGCGTCGAGGTGCCGCTCTTCGAAGGGGACGCAGCCCATTACAAGACGTTGGCTGCGGAGCTGAAGAAGCAGGGGCTCGCTTGTACAACCGTCACCTGCGTCGGGCCCGATGCGAATCCGATCAGCCCGAACCCGGAGACTCGCAAGAAGGCGCTCGCGCAGCACCGCTGGGCCATCGAGATGACGGCGATCATGGGCGGCGAGGTTCTCGCGGGGCCGTTCCATTCGCCGCTGGCGGTCTTCTCCGGCGAGCCGCCGACCGAGGACGAGAAGAAACGCTGCGTCGAGGTCATGCAGCAGTCGGCCGAAGTCGCCAAGCAGCACAAGGTCACCCTCTGCATCGAGTATCTCAATCGCTTCGAGTGCTACTTCCTGACGACGGCAGCGCAGGCGAAGGATCTGGTCCAACGCGTCAATCATCCGAGCTTCAAAACGATGTACGACACGTTCCACGCCAACATCGAAGAGAAGAACGCGGCCCAGGCGATCAAGGCGCTCCATCCGCACTTTGGCCACGTGCATATCAGCGAAAGCGACCGCGGCACCCCCGGCACCGGCATGGTCCACTGGGACGAAAGCTTCAAGGCCCTGCGCGAAGTGAAATACGACGGCTGGCTCGTGATCGAGGCGTTTGGCCGCGCGCTGCCGGCGCTCGCCGCGGCGACGAAGGTGTGGCGTGATCTGTTCCCATCGCCCGATGAGGTGTACACGAAGGGGCTGGCTTTCATGAAGGAAAAATGGGCGAAACACGCATGATTGT
The DNA here is from genome assembly GCA_009692065.1 of Gemmataceae bacterium. Taxonomy (GTDB): domain Bacteria; phylum Planctomycetota; class Planctomycetia; order Gemmatales; family Gemmataceae; genus SIAQ01. Next base: position 6,948 of record SHZY01000204.1, on the reverse strand, counting down.
TTAGCCGCAGCGCTGTAGGGTGTGCGCGGATAATCGTTCCTTTGACTTCAAGACAATCGCAGCGGCTCGGCCCGGAGACTCGTGATGTCGGCAACGCGCTCGTTCCCATGTCCGAATTGCGGCTGCGATTTGCAAATCGATGCGCGCCTGGTGCAAGGCGTGCTGGAATGCGCGAGCTGTGGCAGTCATGTCTCGATTTCGCCTCGTGACACCAGTTTAGAATACGAAGGCGAGAAGGATTACCCCGCGGAGTCGGTGCAGGCCGGTCAAGCGATCTCGCCCAATCCGGCGTCGTGGCGGAGGGAGCCAATCGCCGATGCCGAACCTGGCTTTCCCGATATCAAGCTCAAGACGGGCGGACCCACGGAGGCGCTGGCGGTGGCGGCGCTGTTGGTGCCGCTGGTCGCGCTGTGTGTTCTCTTCCTTGGCACCGTGGATTCGGTGTCGGGACGCGTGCTGCTCTCCTGGGGAGCGGTGTTTGTCAGCGTGCTCTTGCTCACGATTGATGCGTATTGCCTGGGGACCATCGATCAGCACGGCCAGCAGCGTGCGAGCGTCGGCACGCTCTTTGTTGGCATGGTGCTGCTCTGGCTGGTCTTCTACCCGCTGGCGTTCTTTCGCCGTCGGCATTTTGGCCGCACGAACCTCGGACCGTTGGCGCTCTTGGTGGTCGTGATCTTTGTTGCCAGTCCTTTCGCTGGGAAAATACTCGACCGACCTAAGTTGGGTGTGGCGCCGTTCGGCAAGCCTGCCTTGGAGGACGAACCCCCTGCCTGCGATGGGGCCGACTTGAAATTCCTCCTGGAGGACATGATCAAGAAGGGGCCGCTGGGTCCTAACGTGCGCTCGATCGGCGGCTATCGCGAAGTCAAGCACGACCGGGCCGCCAAGCTGCGCCGGGGCCGATGCGTGGTTCAAACCGACCAGCATCGAATCACCGTCACCTTCGAAGTCTCGTGGATTGATGTGGACCGCCGGGAATTTCAAGTTCGAACGCTTGATGTGCAGGACGACCTGCGCGGCTACCTGGGCATCAATCTGGGAAAGCTGCCCGAACCGCAACCCAGGGACGTCAACGCGGGTGAAGTCGGAGTGGTGGTCAACGACGTGGTCCTCGGCTTTGCTGCCGCCGACGCTGGAATCCAGCCCGGCGATATCATTGTGCGCGTCAACAAGCAGAGTTTCCGTCGGCCAGACCCGGTGCAACACCTTCAACAGATCGTGGTCGATCTCGAACCGGGAACGGAGATCACCGTCGAGGTATTGCGCGACGGGGATCGCCGCCAGGTGCAGGTGACCGTGGGAACGAGACCGCAGCATCTGCCGTGAGCGTCGCTAAGAAGGTATGCCTAGGGTTCCAAGAGAACTTTGCTCTCGTGCGAAGCAAGACGTGGTAGAATTAGGAATAGTTTTTCGGAGAGATCACCATGGCATCCGTAACCATCCCCGACGAGGCGTTTGAACCACTCGCCAAGCGCGCCGCCGCACTCAACGTCACCGTCGAGCAACTTGTCTTGAAACTCGTAACGGAAACCGACGGCAATGGACGTCCTACGCCGGCACCGCCACAGCCGTTCAACGAGTGGAAAAAGAACTTCGATGCCTGGATGGCCGACGTCCAAGCCCGTGCTAACCGCTACCCGCCCGATTTCGCTATGGATGACAGCCGGGAGAGCATCTACGAAGGATGCGGGCAATGAACATTCTGCTGGATGCCAACATTCTTCTGCGTTTGGCTGACCCGTCCAGCAAATCGCATGCGACCGCGATCGCGGCTGTAGCGACGCTCGGCGCTCAAGGCGATATTCTCCACATCGTACCCCAATGCGTCTACGAATTCTGGGCCGTTGGGACCCGTCCGATTGCCAACAATGGACTTGGGCTTTCAATATCGGAATGCGTGCGTGAAACGGCCAACCTCGAAGGGGCGTTTCCGCTTCTCGACGACAAGGCGGCGTTGTTCACGGAGTGGAAAACGCTCGTCGCCGTATTCGCGTGCCATGGGAAAATCGCCCATGACGCTCGATATGTTGCTGCCATGCGAACCCATGGGTTGACCCATCTGCTCACGTTCAACGTCAACGATTTTACGCGCTTTCCAGGGCTTACCGTGCTTGATCCGAATGTCATCGGCGCATTCAGCCTACCTAGCAAGACCCCTTGATTGTCGTGAATGTCAAGCCGACAACTCCTCTTGCAACCGCCGGATCAACGCTGCCGTGCGCTCGTCGTTCAGGTGCAACGGATTGATCACCAGCTTGCCCGCCGCCAACTGGCCGTGATTTACCTGCACCGACGGTTTGCCGCGACGCAGTGCTCGGCACACTTCGAATGCGGATTTTCCGGCAGTCAACGTGATCTCCAGCAGCGGGTACAACTGCCCATCACTCGGAAGGAGTTGGCAGCGCACCGGTAACTTCTTTAGCGCATCCGCGATCTGCTGGAGCATGCGCGCCATGTCGGCCAGTTCGCGATCGTAGGCGCCGCTCGTGAACAGCTTCAGCGCGGTCAAGAGGGCGGCGATCTGTTCCTTGGAAACCTTCAGCGCTCGGCCGATGCCGTGGCGTGGGATGCCGGCGAGCTTTTGCTTGTCGATGAGCGCTGCGGGGGGTTCCCACAACTCGAAGTGATCGTCCATGTCGAGCATTTGCAGCATGGCGGCGCCAATGAGATCGCGGCGGCCGCACAGGATGCCGGTCGCCTGCGGTCCGCGGATCGCCTTGCCGCCGGAGAAAACGACGAGGTCGGCGCCACTCGCGATGATGCTCTTCAGGTTCGTGCGCGGCGGCAACTCGCCCGCGGCATCAACCAGGACCGGCAAATTGTAGGCGTGCGCGCACTTGACCAACTCAGCCAGCGGCGGCGCAGCGTTCATGTCGTAAACATGCAGGACCCCCGCCGTCTTGGGCCCGAATGCCGCTTCGTATTCCCACGCCTCGGCGCGGCGCACGCCGGCGCCGGCGACGATCTCTTGAAAGCCGACATCGACGAAACTCGCTCCAGCCGCGCGCACTGCGTGATCATAGCCGTTGCGATGCTCGCGCGCGACCACGAACTCGTGGGGAAAGTCCTCGGTGTGCGGCAACTTCTCCATGCGTCCAAGGTTGTACCCCGTCAAGATCGCTGCGGTGCCGAGCATGAGCCCTGCCGCCGCCCCGCTGGTGACGATGCCCGCCTCGGCCCCGGTCGCCTCGGCGATCACGCGCGACGCCGCCCCTTGTAGCTCATCGAGCGGCACTGATTCTTGAGCGGCCGCGCAGAATGCGTCGAGCACCGCCTTCGGCATCGGCGCTCCGCCCAGGCGCGTCACCGCTCCGGAGGCGTTGATGATCGGCTCGACGCCCCATTCGCGATAGATGCTCATCAGATATTGGCTCCTATTGCATGTCGGTCCGAGCCCGAGCGCCAAGCGAGGAAGTCGGTGGCCCCTCGCTGGCGCTTGGACATTTCGTTGGGAACATTCACAGAAAAAAGTTTCCCGCCGCCTATGCTTGATGGTACGATCATCCGGCCTGATGGGAAGGACATGCCGACAAACGACGTACCCAATCCTGAAGTTGCCCTGGCCTCGCCCACGCGCGCACGCTACGTTGTCCTGGCTTATCTCTGCTCGATGGCGGTAGTTCTCTATCTCGACCGCCTTTGCCTTCAACAGGCGCTCGTGCCCATGCAGGAAGAATTCGGACTCGCCTACACGCAGATGAGTTACGTACACATGGCATTTACCCTAGCCTACGGCATCTTCGAGATTCCAACGGGGCGCTGGGGCGATCGCTTCGGTTCACGCGGCGTCTTGACGCGCATCGTGCTGTGGTGGTCGGCGTTCACGGCACTGACCGGGTGCGTGCCTTACCTTGAGCTTGAAATCTTCACGATCCCGCTGAGTCTGACGCTCTTGATTCTGATCCGGTTTCTCTTCGGCGCGGGCGAAGCGGGAGCGATCCCGAATGCGGCGCGGATTTTGATGAACTGGTTTTCAAGCACGGAGCGCGGCAGCATGCAAGGATGGTTTCAGGCATCGATGCACGTGGGGGGAGCGATTGCCTCGCCGGTCGCGGCATGGATCATACTGTCTCCGATCGGTTGGCGAGGCACTTTTGTCATCTTCGGCGGCATCGGGCTGTTTTGGGCGGCGCTTTTCTACTGGTGGTTCCGCGACAAGCCCGGCGAGCATCCGGGCGTCAATCAGGCCGAGTTGCAGATCATCGGCGTTCCTGCCGGGAAGAGCAGCGAAGGCGACCACGCGGTTCCATGGCGCGAGGCGCTGAGCCATCCGAATGTCTGGCTCCTGGGCATCATCACCATGACCTCGGCATTCAACTCGTACTTTTTCTTCTCGTGGTACTCACCGTACCTGCAGAAAGCTCGCGACGTGGATGAGATCACCGCCGGCTGGCTTTCGGCGCTGGCGCTCGCGGGTGCGACGTGCGGCTCCCTTATCGGCGGGGTCTGCGCGGATTTCATCGTGCGCCACTCCTCGGATCGCTATCGCGCCCGCCGGCTATTTTGCCTGGGAGCTTACGCGTCGGCGGCTATATGCCTCTTCTCCAGCATCCACATCGATACGCCCTGGCTATCCGCCGTTTTCTGTGCGCTCGCTTGCCTGATGCTGTTCTGTCAACTGCCGACCTGGTGGGCCTGTTCGTTCGAAGTGAGTGGTAAGCATACCGGCTCGATGTTCGGCCTCTTGAACGGCTCCGGTGTCATCGGCGCCATGGGCTCGCAGTATTTTTTTGGCGCCTTCGTCGATTGGCGCATGGCGCTTGGATTTGAGGGCCGCGATCGCTGGGATCCCGCGTTCTATCTGTCCATCGGTCTGCTCGTCGTTGGCGGTATCCTGTGGCAATTCATGTGTCCGCGGCGGGCGATTGGTGCGGCTAGTCCTTGATCAGCATCACGTTGACCGCCTTGACGGCCACCCAGACCTTGTCGCCTTTCTTGACGCCCATTTCCTCGAGCGAGTCGAGCGTCATCACCGACTCCATGATGGCGCCGCCGGCGATCTTCACCCGCACCTGGCACATGATGGTGCCGCGCTTGATCTCCGTCACTTTGCCTTCGAGGCGATTGCGTGCGCCGATTTTCATGGTTGTGCTCCTATCGTGAAGTTTGATGCCCGCGTTCGCGCAAGGCAAGCGGCTCAACACCGCTTTCTATCGTACGCGGTACTTTTCGACTACCGCCTCGTCCAAATCGATGCCCAACCCTGGCTCCTCCGGCACGCAGATGTCGCCGTCGATCACCGGAAACTTCTGCTTCGTCAGCGTTTGCCGCAGGGCGCCTTGCTCGACGCAGTATTCGAAGTAGTGCGTGTTGGGCAGGGCCGCGACGAAGTGCAACGAGGCGGCGATGTTGATGCCGGTCTTGTATCGCTGCCTCAAGTCGCCGCATCTCGCAATTATCTATCAGAACAAGGAGTTACGGCAACGCCTTCCTTCTGAAAAAATACGGGATTTGGCATTTTACCCGTCATTTGCAGGGGGTAGCGTGCGTGAAGCGTGCGTCCAAAAAAGCCTCCTCATTCGATACGTCCAGACCTCCACCAACCACAAATCTATCAATTTGGTCGTCCTCCCTTCATCATCGGCATCCATCTCCCCACCTTCCCCGCCGACTCATCAACTTTCGGAATACACTACCCCACCGACCGCCCCTTTTTTCAGGACTATCCCCATGCGACCCTTTGCACTTATTGCTGCCGTCGTACTGATCGCCGCCAATACCGGCGATGACGCCGCCAAGAAAGACCTGGAAAAGTTTCAGGGAAACTGGAGCCTGATCTCCGCTGAACGAGATGGGAAGAAGACGCCCGAAGAGGATGCCAAGAAGATCAAGCTGACCATTCAGGGCAACCAGTTCGTTCTTCGCAGGGACGGCGTGGTTCTGTCCGAAGGCACGATGACGCTCGATGCCAGCAAGAAGCCGAAGGAGGTAAGTGAGACAATCACGACCGGCCCCAACAAGGGCAAGGTCTTCTCCGCTATCTACGAGATTGATGACGACCAGCACCGAATCTGCTTCGCTGCTGCTGGCAAGGAGCGGCCCACGGCGTTTTCCTCTAGCGGTGGTCAACTTCTTCAGGTCTGGAAGCGGGAGAAGAAATAGGGCCGTCATTTCAACAGCAGCAACAGCATGACCACCGGCGTCTTCGCCTGGACGCCATGACGCTGGCCGGTGGGCATGTGGACCCAGGTTCCAGCCTTTGCCTCGTGCTTGTCGTCCCCCAGGCCCACGGTCGCCTCGCCCTGGATGAAGTGCAGGATGGCGGGCATGGATGCGGTGTGTTCAGAAAGTTCCTCGCCTTGGGCGAAGCCGAAGATCACCGCCTTGACCTTTTCATCGTTGAACAGGGTGCGGCTCAAGATACCCTTCTCAGGAGGTTGGGCTTCCTTCGCCAGATCGGTGATGTGCGTGTAGGGAGTCATGTTCGATTCCTTTTACTTCCCAGGCAGCTTCCCGACAAACTTCACCGCTCGCTGAATCCACCCCTTCAACTGGCCATCGTCCTCGATGCCTTCGGGAGCGACCACCACCCAACCTTTCATCGCCTTGCCGGTAATGTCGAATGGCTTGACGTGCGGTTCCCGCAAGGCGTCCTCGCCTTCCTCATTGCCGAGTCGCACGATCAGTGAATTTTTCCAGACGCCAACCAGCACGTTGCCGTTGAGGAGCAAACAGAAGCACCCGAAGAGTGTCTTCTCCTCGATGTTTTTCTTGCGGGCCAGGTTCTTGCGGATGCGTGCGGCGAGGTTTTCATCGAAGGCCATGCCAATCCATCCATCAAGTGCGTTGCCAGAAGAATCCGTGGACCTTGCGGCAAACGGCAACACATCCTCGACTGCCATTGCTACCTGTCCGTCTTCAGGCGTTCATCAATTGCCTGTTTCCACAGTGCCGGATCGCCCAGGCTCAGGGCGGCGTCCATCCCGACGTTTTCCAGAAGCAAGG
>SHZY01000203.1 GCA_009692065.1 Gemmataceae bacterium | reverse complement strand
ACAGGGACCTTGTCGATGAGGTGCCGTTTGAGGATGGCGACCTTCTGGGGATCGGCAAAGTGACGACGCGGCTTGTTCATGTGAAACCTCCGTACAGGTCATGCTAACCCGAACGAGGCGTTCTTCCAGATTCGACTGAAGCAAAACAGAATCAGCGGCTTTGGTGTGGCAACCAAGGATTCGCAACATGGGTCAACATTTACGGCCAAAGTGGTCAGACCAACGATTCCTTATTATTTGCTGATCCGTTCCCGGCTTATCCTTTTCGAACCATCGTCGAAAACTATTGCTTGTGCTTTTTCCTTAAATCAACTATGGCGGCAGCCAGCGCATCGCCGAGGCGGACGAAGAACTTGCCGCTGCCCATGTAGTGATAGGGGCGGTCGCCGCCGCTTCGCGCTGGCCGTTGGAGACCGGGTTCTTGTCGACGCTTTCTTTGGTCCCGCCGGTTCCCAGGACGCCGATGACAAACGGCATGTTCGGAACTTTGTACTCGGTGCGAATGTCTTTCACAAAGGCGATCATGTTCGTTTTGTAATTGCCATGGAAGGCGGGCGAGAACTGGTCGTTGAAACCCTGGAACCAGACAAAGCCGGCAATCTCATAGCTGACGCTGGCGTCATACTCGGGATGGTATTTTTTCAGGTCCTTCAGCACGTCCTGGACGGTCTGGTTCATCAGCCGATAGTTGAGGCCCGCGTTCTTCTTGATTTTTTGGGCATTCTCCTTCTTCGCTTCGTCCTTGCTCAGCTCATAGGGACCGGCCGACGGGGGACGGAAGTCATAATGCAGCGATTTGCCGCCCCAGGATGTCTTGATCAACAGAATCGGCGCGTCGATCTTTTGCTCCAGAGAAAGGCCGAAGCCGAGTTCCGGACCGATCTTGTCAGCGCTGCCGCCGAAACCCATGGTGAGCGGTCCCGACCTGCGATGATTGTCGCCGATGGAAATGATGTAGACACGCTTGGAGACCGTGAACGCATCCTTGATTTTCTTGGTCTTGTCTTCAAGCTCGGCCTCGAGCTTCTTGAGCTCGGTTTGCGCCGCAGCGATTTTCTCGGGCTCGGTGATCTTCTTCGCCTTCAGTTCGCTGCTCAGTTGATCTCGCTTGATGCGGGTTTCAAGCAGATATCTGGCATCCCCAGGATGCGATTGCGCCTTCCTTGAAGATCAATTTCTCGAGTTGCTTGACTCCCGGTTCCTCGGCCGTGAGCATGGCAGGGATGGTGATGTAATTGGCGTGGCCGACCATGTCCGATTGGCCAGCCATGAGGTAGATTTGGAGCTTCTTTTTGGCGGGCTCCTAGGCGTGAATCGTCACCGAACCGAGGGCAAATAGTAGTGCGACACTCGTGAACAGCATCTGTGCTATGGACATCGTGATTTTCTCCGTGCGGTAGGGTTGGCTATTCGGCGCCGGCAAGTCGGCATCATCAATCTATGAGGTTGACTGCCGTCCGAGGTAACGGTTCCCAGTCGCCGGTTGTGCCTGGAATGGGTAGTCTATCTGCTCACTCTTCCGAATACAAAGAGGCGCACCAATGAAGAATATTGTTCTTTGCATCGCATCACTGGTCCTCATTGGTGCATGCCATCCGAACCTGATGGCTCAGGAGCGTTCCAAACCCAACATCGTGATTATCGTGATCGATGACCTTGGGTGGATGGACCTCGGATGCCAGGGGAACAAGCGACTTCATACGCCCAATATCGACCGCCTCGCGTCGAAGGGCATGCGATTCACCGACGCCTATTCGGCCGCTCCGGTTTGTTCTCCCACGCGAGCGGCGATCATGACCGGGCAAGCGCCAGCGCGGCTCCGCCTCACCAATCATATCGCAGGCCGTGATTTCACGCCGAAAGATGCCAAGCTGAACGAGGCCGCGAGCCTCGATCATCTCCCCTTGAATGCCACCACCATCGCCCAACTCCTCAAGGCCGTTGGTTACGTCACGGGATTTATTGGCAAGTGGCACCTTGCTGGCCAGGCGGGCAAGAAAGGCCTCGGACAGCTCAAGTACTATCCGGAGAAGCGAGGCTTCGATTTCAACCTCGGCGGTTGTGCGCTGGGAGGGCCGCCGAGTTTCTTCGATCCCTATGGCATTCACAACTTACCGGATCGGCGCAAGGGGGAATACCTTCCCGACCGCCTGGCCGACGAAGCGGTTTCCTTCATCCGGTCTCATCGCGAAAAGCCGTTCTTTCTCGCCTTGTGGGACTACACCGTCCACTGGCCGATGGAAGCACCGAAAGAACTGATCACCAAATACGAAAAACGCCTTGGACCAGGCCTCAAAGACGCACGATATGGGGCGATGATCGAAGCCATGGACGCCGCCGTCGGGCGCGTGCTCGCGGCACTCGACGAGGCGAAGTTGACCGAAAACACGCTAATCATCTTCACCTCGGACAACGGTGGTTTCCTTGGCGTCGCGGACCTCAGGCCGTTGCGTGCCGGGAAAGGCTATCTGTATGAAGGCGGTATCCGCGTCCCGATGATCGTGAGTTGGTCAGGGAAAATCCCACAGGGGTCGGAATCCAACGTTCCGGTAATCAGCATGGATCTCTTCCCAACCATGTTGGCTGCGGGGGGCTTGAAACCTGCCAAGGACGTGCCTCTCGATGGTGAAAACCTGATGCCCATCTTGACAAAAGCCGGGAAGCTAAAACGCGACGCGATCTACTTTCATTATCCAAATTATGCCTGGCATGGACAGAATCGACTCGGCGGCGCCATCCGAGAAAACGCGTACATGCTGATCGAGAATTTCGACGACAACTCCGTCGAGTTGTATGACCTGGAAAAAGACCTCAGCCAAACCAAGAACCTGGCACAACAAATGCCAGAGAAGGCGGCGCAAATGACGCGGAGACTCCAGCAGTGGCGTCTCGACACCGGGGCCGCCATGCCGACGCTCCGAAAGAAATGAGACCGAGCTTTCCCATGTATCTGACTACGTCTTGATACGAATGAGTTGGTCATTTCCCGAGTTTCTCCGGCCGGTATTTCACATGAACTTCCACTTTCTCCAGCGAGATCGTCTTCGCGCGTTGGTCGGGTTGGTAGTAGCGCACCGCGAGCAAGTTGCGTCCGCGTGCCATTTGCCGCGGGGTAAGCGTAAATGTCCACCAGTCGGCCTTGATCGCTGGATGTTGCATCTTGATCCCGTTGAATTTGACCTCCATTTTTTTCGGGTCGATGTCACCGGTGAGCAATAGACGCAGTTCCAAACTCTCGATCTGCTTGGCCTGGATCGCGATGTCGTCGGCGACGTAGACCTCCACCCAGACCGGATCCTCGGGCAGCTTCAAGGGCAACGGAGATTCGTGATTCAGATTCAGGTAGTCGTCCCATCGGCCGCCCAGGCGGTCGTAGAAACCGCCCCCATAGCGACGCGCGACCACGAACCATTTGTCGAGCAGCGCCATGGTTTTCGGGTCGCCCATTTCCCGATATGCCTGGGCGTGAACTGACTGTCCATCGAGTAGTGGCCCCTTGGTGCCGAGCAATGCCGCCGGCTTGGGCAACTCGTTCCAAAAGTTGAAGGTGGCGATGCCATCGGCGCCCTGGTGCCACCAGTTGGCGGCCAGACCGCGATAGAATTGCGGCGCCGCCACCGCGTGGTAGCCATCGGGCGAATGATGCTGATCAATGCACGGGTATAGCTTGACATGGCTGCCTTGAGTGATGCGGCGGAAGCCCGGCAGATCCACCTGAATGGACCGTGTGCCGATCACAATCATGTCTACCAACTTTTGCCTCACCCAGGTCTCTACGTCCATGCCGTCGAAGTGGCAGCCCGGAACGGTATCCGCGACCCGAACCGACAGCAGGAAAGGCCGACCGCGCTTGGCCGCCACCTCCTGAAGCATCAAACGGACCTGTCGCACGAAATCGGTCAGCGCCTCGCGATGCTCCCATTGCTCACCCGGCGGCAGGTACGGCGGGTGTCGGCCAAAATCCAGGTTCATCCCGTCCAGCTCGTAGCGCTCGGCCACTTCCCGCAGAACCGCGACCTTGTAGTTCCGAACCTCGGGAACGGCGAAGTTCCACAAGCCCGGCTTCCACCAGCTTCCCTTGATCAGCCAATCCGGATGCTGCTTCTTGAGCGGCACAACGGCGGGCGTGGTGACGTCAACCTCGCGGTCGGCGCCGTTGAGGCGGTGCTCCCAAAAGACCTCGATCTTTCGACGCTGGCTCTCCTGGACGATCAGTTTGACCAGATCGATGCCATCCTTCCGCCAACGCAGCAACGTCGGGTATTGCAGTTCCGGGATCACCTTGCTGGGGTAGGCAGCGATATTTCCCTCATCCAGGCACCAACCGACGCTATCGACCTGACTGCCTGCCTGGCCAAAAACGCTGAACCGTGCCGCGATCCATTCCTCGGGCTTGATCGCGCTCAACTTCGGTCCCATGACGGCGTCATAGCCCGCGTCGTTGTTCACATAGATGCGACGGCGGCGATTCACGGCATCCACATGCGCCACGGACAACACGACGTCGCCGGCTCTTCGGGACATTGCGGCGAACATCGCGTCAGCAATGACTTTCATTCCCTTGTCACTGGGGTGCCCCACCGGACCATTGACAGGAATGTTCAATCGGTAGGCGCTGATGTCCACAAAGGTGCGGCGTTCCGGGTCCTCGGCACAAACCTTCCGCTTGATGTCATCCAGGCCGGGATTCGCCCACAAGATATTGCTGGTCACAAAGATCTGCGGATTGCTGGCTTTCTTGAGGTCGTTCAAGAGTGCTTTCAAGCTCTTGTGGAATTTGTCGGCATCAAAGCCCTTGGCTGGTACGTTTTCTCCGCATTGCAAGACGACGATATCCGCTCTCCAATCAAGCTGTTTCTGGATCTTGGAGGCCTGATAAGTGGCGTATCCCTGCTCGAAAATACCGGCGATGTTCAGCACATTCTCGGCGTTTTTCTTGCCGTCAACGGGTGTCGGCTCGACAATTAACTTGCCACCCGTGCGCGCATTGATCGCGGTCGCGAGGAGGTGGACGTAATCCTTGTCCTGTGCACTGGCTGCCATGCCCCAGTTGCCGGTCCAGCGGATCTCCGCCAAGGGTCCGTGGAGCGTGAGACTGTTTCCCAGAAACAAGATACGATCTGCCTTGACGGACCCCATGGTGTGTTGACCATGCGCTTCTGCCGCACCAAGGCGGACGACCAAGGCCAGACACAGCAAAATCGCGGCGATTCGGAAATGCGCACGCAGCAACATTGGCAGGTAACTTAGCAAGGAATGGCCCTCTTTCTCGTCGTAATCGTTGGCACACTACTTCCCATTCTTGGCGGTTAGCCAGTCGAGGTTGAATCGGGCGAAGGTGATCTTCTCGTATGGGTGCTTCAAACCCGTCTCGTACAGCACGCCAATAGTACCATCGGGAAGAACGGCCATACAGGAATACGCACCAGGGCCTGCATCCACTTTTCGGGAGACTCGCCAGGATTTCCCCTCGTCGTTGCTGAGTCTGACGGTCAGGTTGATCCGGGCCTCAAAGGGGCCTGGTTGAGGCGGGTTGGAGAAGAGTAGTAGGTCTTTGGCTTTCTCGACCTGGCCCGGATAACGCACCAGACTGGCCTGGCACCCCGGGTCCGGCAGGGATTCCTCGTTGAACTCCTTGAACCAGGACTCCCCTCCATCGCGGCTGAGGGCCACGTAACGGCAGCGCCCTCCCTGGCGCATGTTTAACATCAGCGAGCCATCTGCCAGTTCGACCACCTGAGATTCGTTGGTTCCTTTCTTTTTCACGGGGGCGCCTGCCTGCCAGGTCTTGCCGTGATCGTCACTGTAGATAACGCGCGAGCCATCTTTGGAGTAGCCGGGAACCACTAATCGGCCCTTACGCAGTTGAATGCCCATGCCCGGGCCAGCGGCAAGATGGCCGACGCGTTCGGTGATATCCATCGGCCGCGACCAGGTCAAACCGTCATCCGCGCTCTTCAGTATAAGGCAGCGCCCGTGCCATTCGTTCTTTAGCAAATTCGCCAGGCCGCCCCGGATTTCCTGGCAACAGATCAGGATTTCCCCGGTGATACGATCGACAACCGGGCAAGGTTGCATGATCGCCTTCCCGTTTCCCGGAAGAACAACCTGCATCCGCGTCCAGTTGACACCGTAGCCGAACTTGCGCTCGTAGCCGTTTATCATGCGTGGTTTGCTCGGACGGCCGTCGTAGGTGCTCCGTTTCAGCACGAGATCCGTAGGGTCGCCATCGTCGCCATCACGTGCCTCGCAGAAGGCCAGGAGGGTGCCTTTCGGTGAAACGATCAACGCCGGGATACGATAAATATTGACACCGTCGAGACCACTGCTGAAGAGGTCCTGCTGTGTGAAGAACGGTTCAGCCTCAACGGCTTGAACGCACGAAATCAGCACCACGAACGTGATGGCACAAACGATTTTCAGGCGTTTCATGTTCCTTCCTCCACGAATTCCTTGATTAACCGCGGCCGTGAAAGTTGCATAAGTCCGTTTCTTGTTGTTGGCAGGTATCTCGTGAATCGGCATCCCATCAGAGGCCTCCGGTCGCTCACGCTCCCGGATCGCCATCCCGCCGACATGGATTAGCCAATGAGTTCTGGCCGAAGAACGCCGGTGCCGGTGAACGGTAAGGGCCGGCCGGCGGGATCCGTGAATGTGCTCTCCGGGTCGATACCCAATAGGTAGAACGCGGTCGCGAGAATGTCCTTGGGGGAGATCGGTGATTCAACCACGTCGCCAGCATGTTGATCGGTTCGTCCGATGAGATTGCCACGCCCCATGCCGCCCCCCGCATAGACCTGGGAGTAGGCACGCGACCAATGGTGTCGGCCTGCGCCGCGCGGCCTCGAATCAATCTGCGGCGTGCGGCCATGCTCACTGATGACCAACACCAAGGTCTCATCCAGAAGCCCGCGTTGTTCCAGGTCCAGGATGAGCGCACTGAAGGTTTGATCGAAGACGGGCAGCAAGAAATCCTTCAGCCGGCCGTAGTGGTTGTGATGCGTGTCCCACGAACCCGCGTTCAGTCCGTAAGCGTCCCAGATCACCGTCACGAACTTTGCGCCCACTTCAATCAAACGCCGAGCAGCCAGGCAGGATTGACCGAAAAGAGTCATCCCGTACAGTTCGCGGATCCGCATGGTCTCGCGCGTGTAGTCAAGGGCGTCGTGCATTTTACCGGAGGTCAGCAGGGAGAACGCCGTTTGCTGCTGGTGGGTAAATGTCTGGGTTCGCTCACTGGCATCCAGATTTCGGCGTGCTTGATTGAACTGTGCAAGCAAACTACGCCGCAGGTCGAGCCGTGCCGAGTCCCTCTCCACAAGGGCAGCTTCTCCAAGGTGCAGCCTGTCGGTCGGCCTGATGCCAAATAGTGGATCCCTGAAGGCTCGGCCGGCAACAATTTCCGGCGCACTCATGGTCCCTTCAGCCGAAAAGTTCGTGTAAATAGGATCGTAGCGCGATCCGATCATGGCGCCATAGGGTCCGGCCAAGGGCGGGATCTCATTCTTCGATCCCATCGGAAATGGCAGGGCGATGTTCCGAGGCATCTCGGGGGGTGGTCCTCCGCTCCGTCTGTCCTCGAAATAATCCACCAGGGAACCGATGAACGGCCACTGCCGGGAGTTGCGAGGCTGCGCTTCGATCCTGGTATCGACATCCTCAACGCCGGACAGAGCGTAGACGGTGCCGTGTAGAGGAAAGCGGTGCGTCAACGACCGGACCACGGTCAATCGATCCATGATCCGCGCAATCTTGGGAAGGTGGTCGCCGATGTGGATTCCCGGCACGCTGGTGGGAATCGCCTTCATTTCGCCCTGAATCTCGGCCGGCGCCAAAGGCTTGGGATCAAACGTCTCATGTTGCGGCGGCGATCCGTACTTGTAGATTAGGATGCACGACTTCGCCTGTCCGAATTTCGGGCCGAGATTGGCGGGCTTGGCTTGGGCCTGATTGGAGCCAAGAACATCGTGCAATGCCAGGCCAAACGCACCAAGCCCGCCGATGTGCAGCAGATCGCGTCGCGTCAGGCCGTCGCAGAGTACTTTTCGATTACCGTGTAGTCGCAGCATTGCCTCAATACCTCGTAGCAACTCCCGCTGATACATGTCCTAACGTGACCGCTCATTCTATCTCATTTTCTTGCTTTCCTTGTGCCAAACTCAACAATCCTGACTTCCCCGGGCGGGATGATGAGGTTTACCCTTGCATCCCCGGTCGGTCCGGCCAACTTTTGCCCGGTCAGCCATTCCGTCGCCTCCGCATATTCAAATCGCGGCTTCAGGACGACTCCGGCGGAACTATA
>SHZY01000044.1 GCA_009692065.1 Gemmataceae bacterium | reverse complement strand
CTATTTTGCCACCGAGATGCTTTGGAGTCGAACCTGCGGCCGTCGGTCGCACCGAAGTGAAAATGTTCCGACGATCGACCTTTGGACCGTCGCCGTCGCGCTCGACGTGATCGGTGCCGAAATATCGACTTAATCAACGGGCTGCTAGCGTGGTCCAGTAAGGTACATGTTACTGGTCCAGCGCTAGGGGCGCAGTGCATGAGCTTTCGTAAGATTCTCATCCTTGCTAACAAAAACGACCACGGAAATCCAGAACTCGATTCCTTTGTGAGTCTTCAGACGGTCCGCAAGCACTTCGGCCTCGCCGATGTAGGCCATCGGTTTGCCGGTCTCCGGGTCGGTGCCGGTCAGGACGTAGACCCCGGACCAACCGAGTTCTTCCCGCGTGAGAAACATATCCAGGTCAGTTCGTGGTGCAGCAAGGGCCTTGCCGCCCCAATTCGATATTTCTGCGGTGCGCAGACGTTTTCCGTCGCCGTGCGGCAGAAACAGCTTGATCGTGGCTGATGCCATGTTGATTACGGGAGCCAGTTCCAGCCTGAAAATAAAGTCGTTGTTGAATCAAGGCCAAAGCGATGATAACCTGCTTCGACGCGATTGCCAACAAATAACGCCGAGAGGTACGACAGATGCGATTCACAAAGAGCTTGATAGTATCGCTGATCGTGAGTTTACTCATCCCGCTTAGTGGTTCAAGCCAACCCCCGCCCAACGCACGCTTCACGGACGTCACCGCCGCGTCCGGCCTCTTCATCGCCAAGAACACCGGTGTCGGCGGCACCAATCCGCATGCGGTTGCGGTAGAAGACTTCAACGGCGATGGGTTGCCCGATATCATCATCCCGACCTTCGGCAAGCCACACGTGCGCTACTTCAAGAATCTCGGCAATCTCAAATTCCAGGACGTCACCAAAGACTCCGGCCTTGAAACATTCGAAGGGGACGGTACCGGCGTCGCCGTTGCAGACTTCGATCGCGATGGCAAGCTCGATATCTACATGACCTCGCTCCGCAAAGGGGCGAGCCGGCTGTTTCGAGGCAATGGCGACGGCACCTTCACCGACGTCAGCGAAAAAGCCGGCGTGTTCTTGAAGACGCCGGCACGGTCGTGTTCCTGGTGTGATGTCGATGGCGATGGCTACGTCGATCTCTTCATCACCAGCCCCACGGGCGATTGCCATCTCTTCCGCAACAATCGCAACGGGACCTTCACCGACATCATCAAGACCTCCGGCATCGATCTCAAGGGCCGGCATTGCCTCGGCTGCGTCTTCGGCGACATCGACGGCGACGGGCTCGATGACCTCTTCGTCACCTGCTATCAATCGCAGCAAAACGCCCTCTACAAGAACCTGGGGCAAGGCAAGTTCAAGGACATCTCGCAGACGGCCGGCCTGACGCGAAAAGCGTCGAGCGTCGGCTGCGTGTTCGCGGACATTTTTAACAAGGGCCGGCTCGATCTCTACGTCAGCACCGATTCCTGGCTCTCCGGCGCCAACTATACCGAGGCACAACTCCTCAAGATGAAGCACACCGTGGAGCCCGATATTCTGTACGCCAATGACGGCGGGGGCAAATTCGCACCGGTGAACGCGCCGATCCTGGCATCCAAGACGCTCGGGCACGACATCATCTGCGAGGATCTCGATCACGACGGCCTACTCGACATCTACGTCGGTGTCGATGCCGAGTCCGGCAACAAATGGGCGACCAGCAAGGGCGGCAACCCGCTCTGGACTCGGCCTGACGGCAAGACCTGGACCGAGCAAGCGAAGCAGTGGGGCATCAAGCACGAAGCCAACTGCGTCTGCGTGCCGGCCGTCGATTTCGACAACGACGGCGATCTCGATCTCTTGCTGATCAACTTCTATTCCAACGTCGTCCTCTATCGCAACAACACCAACGACAAGAATTGGCTGCGCGTCAAAGCCGTCGGCGCCAAGAGCAACCCCGACGGCATCGGGGCCAAGATCAGCGTCTATGCCAAAGACAAGCTCGTCGGCTATCGCCAAATCCACTCCGGCGCCGGCTATTGCCGCAGCTCCCCGCTGGAGGCCCACTTCGGCCTGGGCAAAGCGGTGGAGTCGTATCGGCTCGAAGTGGTTTTCTCAGGGAGCAAGACGCGCGTGGTGCGCGAGAATGTGAAGGCGGGACAGCGGATTGTGATACGAGAATCAGATTAGCCGCGAAAAAAAGGGCGCCACCATGCTCGATCCATGGTTGACGCCGGCGCCAGGCCAGTGTATTTATGAGGGACGACCAAGGCCATGCCTCGCCCCGGAGAGGTACGATGGACGCCAAATGGCTGGACAGGGATCGCATTGACACAGAGATCCGGACCGTCGATTTCAGCACGCTGATCTACGATCACGACTTCGGCATCTACTGCTGCCACGGCGAGCCGTTCACCGGCGTATCCTGCGGGCGTCATGCCGATGGGAAATTGCAAAGCATCGTGCATCACGCCGAGGGCCAGATCACCGGCGTCTCCGTGGCGTGGTACCCCAACGGACAGATCAAGCACTACAGCGAGATGCATTCCGATACCCTGCACGGCCTGCACATGGAGTGGGCGAATGACGGAACGAAGTCGACCGAGCAGCGTTACCGTCGCGGCGAACTACTTACTGCTTGACAACCTCGTCCAACCGATTCCGCCGAACCTTCCCAGCATCTTGGAGTGAATGCTTATGCACGCTAACTTTCAGTGGCTCCTTGCCGTCTCGTTTGCCGCAGTCATCATGTCGCCGGCAGCGTTGGCGCAGGACAACAAAGACAAGCGCCAGCCCACGCGCTTCGCGATCATCTTTAACAAAGGCTACGCCGGCGATCAGTTGCCCAAGGACCCGGCCGAGTTCGAGAAACTCGTCAAGACCGTGAAAGAGGCGCATTTCAACATGATCCTGGGCGCCTATGACGAGAGGCGCGCGGCCATCTGCAAGAAGCACGACGTGCAGCTCTTCGTCGATCTGTTGGTGGGCGACCATCACGTCTACAAAAACACCGAGGCGTGCAAGAAGCTGTGCCAGAGCTTGCGCAACAATCCGACCATTTACGGCTACCACCTATGGAGCGACAACATCGCCGGCACCGCGCCGGGACGCAGCCGCGACGTCAAAAACGTGCAGGAATGGGACGGCACCCACCCCGCCTACGTCGGCAGCTACCGCATGAGCAAGGTCAGCGGCGTGCAGGGGATGGACCTCTTCGGCTACTACGATTTCCACTGGACCCGCGGCGGCCACTGGCAGTATCTCAACTCCGCCTTCAATATCACCAAGGCCCGGCAAGTCGGCTTTCTGCGCTACGATGCGGCCAACCCGGGCGTCGTCGGCAAGGGCAACCCCAATCGCGCGGGCTACACGATTGCGACCTCGATCCCGTTTGGCCTGAAGGGCTACATGTATCATTATGCCGGCGGCATTTTGGACGCGAATCTGCAACTTGACGCGCTCGGCAAGGATGTGCAGATCGTAAACGCGAAGTTTGCCTCGGTCGGCGCCGAGTTGCTGAAGCTTGGCCATCCAACCGCCGTTCACTCGACGCTGATCACTACCGACGCCAAGAATAAGCCGCTCGACAAGGCGGCGATCCCCGGAGGTCTGGCGCCGATCCCGGAGCAATCCTGGTTCCAGGTCAAGGCGGGCGAAGTGCTGATCGGCGTGTGCAAGGACGGGGCCAAGCGCGATGTGCTGATCTTCGCGTGCCACAATCCATACCAATCGCAAATGGTGACGCTGCAATTGAAGGCGGCGACGAAGGCCGAGGCATTCGACCGCGCCAAGGGCGTGTGGCGCGAGTTGAAGATTATTGATGAGCAAGCGCGCGTCAGCGTCGAGGACTATGCGGTGGAGCTGGTGCGCGTGGAGCGGTGATGAAAAGCCGATTCACTTTGCCGCCGGCTGGACGCGCAGCTTGAGTTCGTTCTCGCTTGAAAACTCCAGTTCTTGCCGGCGATCCATGGTTTCGATCGTGAGTTTGCCGCGCAACAGCATGGAGCGTTCGTGCTCGACAAGTCGGCCGGCGGCGCGATCGAAGTGAATGGTGCCGTTGGCTTTTTCACTTTCGATGCTCCCTTCTGCGATGCGGAAGATGCCATTTGCGCCGTCCTTGGGGATCTCGTATTTCGTCTGGATGGTGTAGGTAATCCGCTCGCGTTCCTGGATTGGACCCACATAGACATAGCGCACACTGGCGCGCAAGCCGCCGAAATGAGGGATCGGCTCGAAGTAGTCGCGCCGCCACGCGTCGCCCGGCTTCACACCGACCTCGGGCAGGGGGCCAAACACGTCCGCAAGCGCCTCTTTGACGGCCGCCTCCGGAAACGTGACTCGCAAGGCCTTGAGGCGTGCCTTGTCCGTGCCGCGCAGCCGAGTCAGAAAATCCTCGTAGCCGCGCATTTCGTAGATAGCGCCGGTCGGTTTCACGATGAGCGCGAAGACGGCCCCCTGCATTTTTTCGTGCAGCTTCGGATCGATCATCTCCGCGTCGGCGGCGCCGGTGATGCGCTGCTCGACCTTCGTCAGCGTGGCCTGGATGGCGAAACCGTCGGCTTTCTTCTCCTGAACTTCGAGGCGTACATGCCAGATGCTCGCGCTCACTTGCTTGAAGATTTTGCCCTTGATCTCGACGATTTGCTTTTGCGTGGCTGTACGCTGGGCCGCGTAGACCTGCCCCTTGGCGAATTTCCACTGCAAGACGGTCTGGGCGGGCGCATTCCCGGCCAGCAGGCTGAGCGCAATCAATGCCAGGATGCGGTAGTTTGCGAGCATGGGAACGTTCCTTCGAAGCCGCGTGCGGCAACTTGCAAGTCCACAACGATCCGCTATGTTAAAGGGCGCAGTTGATCAGAGCAATACCGCTTGGAGGGATGACATGAAACCGCGTATGTTTCTCGCCGGTTTGCTGATCTTCGCCGCGTGCAGTCTCGGCTTGGCGCTCGCGGGCGGCGGCGGCGGGAATTTCGACTTCCTCACCGACGCCGACCGCAAAGGCATGCAGGAACGATTCGTCAAGGAAGTCTGGCCACTCCTGCAGCGCCAGGGCAAGGAAGGCTGCGTCGGCTGCCATAACGGCAAGATCGTGTCGTCGCTGAAGATGTCGGGCAATGCCGAGAACGATTTCCGCATGATGGTAAAGGCGGGCTTCTTCATCCCGAACGACTCCGGCAGCTTGCTCACGCGCATCAAATCCAAGGACCGCAAGCAAAAGATGCCGCCGCCGGGCAAGGGGGAGCCGTGGACGGATGCGGAGAAGGACGTCCTGCACAAGTTCGTGGCCGATCTGGACAAGAAGAACCAAAAGAAAACGAAGTGACATTGTTTAGCCGCTCGCCTCGGGCGAGCGTGAAGGTAGCCACACCATGAAGGGCCCGCGTTCGCGTCACCGATTCAACGTTCTGCGCATCTGGGAATGCCCGCACTGTCAAAAGCGGGCGTTCGAGCCGGCGCGGGTGGCGCATCGCGCGTGTGTCTGTCTGGGGAAGGATCGGCCGACCTGGATGCGGCTGATCGAGCTGTCGCCGCCTTACCGCCGCAAGAAGGAGGAGCCGGCGCCGGAAAGCCCGACCGCGGAGCCGGCTGCCCTGCCATCGTCCTGATATATTCACTCACATCCCGCTGAAAGGACCGTCTCATGACCGCACGTAAGTCTTCCTGGCTCCTGGCCGCCGCGCTCGTTCTTGGCATGGCGCAAGTCGGAGCCGCGCAGGAGTTCTTCCTCAAGAAAGGCGATGTCGTCGTCGTCATGGGCGACAGCATCACCGAGCAGCGGCTCTACTCGAACTACCTCGAAATCTGGAGCCAAACGCGCTTCCCGTCCTACAACCTCGTCTTCCGCAACGTCGGCATCGGCGGCGATACCTCCGGCGGCGGCAACGGGCGTTTCAAACGCGATGTCCTCGGCCACAAGCCCACCGTCCTCACCGTCGATTTCGGCATGAACGACGGCGGCTATCAGCCCTTCAATGCCCAGCGTTTCGATCCCTACATGAAGGGTTTGCAAGGCATCGCCAATCAAGCAATTGCCGCCAAGATCCGTGTCGCCTGGATCACGCCGCAGCCGGTCGAGCACAATCCGACCAGCGTCAAGGCGGAAGAATACAACAAGACGCTGGAAAAATTCGGCGATGGCGTCAAGGCAATCGCCGAAAAGAACGAAGGCCTCTTCGTCGATCAGTTCCACCCGTACTGGGCGGTCGTCAAGAAGGCGCGCGACGCCGGCGAGAAAGGCCGCATCACCGGCGGCGACGCAGTCCATCCCGGCCCGCCCGGACAGGCGCTTATGGCGGCTTCCATCCTCAAGGGCCTAGGCTTTTCAGCCGTCGTGTCGGACATTCGAATCGAAGCGCGAAAAGATGAAAAAGGGAAAGGCGCCATCTCCACCTCCAATTGCAAGCTCACCGAATTCGAAGGAAATGCAAGTGGCCTGCGTTTCAAACGGGAGGACGGGGCGTTGCCCTATTTCCCGGAGCAAGCCAAGAGCATCCTCAAGTGGAGTCCGATCCTGGAAGACATGAACCACTACGGCTTGCAAATCGCAGGCATGGAAGCTGGCAAATACGACGTGTTGCTCGGCGGTAAGAAAGCGGCTACCTACAGCTCGGCGGAATTGGCCAAGGGCGTGAACCTCGCGTCCGCAGCCTTGACGGTCGGCCCCGTTGCCGATCAGGTCAAGGACGTCGTCAAGGCGGTCGATGCCAAGACGAACTATTACCACGGCCAGATCTATAGTCCGCTGGTCCTCGGAAGGAATGTCAACGCCAAGAACCCGGATTTCAAGGACGTGCCGAAGGAAGATTGGGGCAAACACCGGGCAGCGTTGATCGAGGAGCGGATGAAGAAGATGCCGGAACTGGATGCCGCCGTCCGCAAGGCGCTGGAACCGCGCTCGCACCTCGTGGAGATCGTGCCGGCGAAGTAGTTCGTTTCGTAAACGAGCTGCGACCGTCAGGGAGCGACGGCGCACGCCGGTTCCCCGCTCCCTGACGGTCGCGGCCCGTTGGATCGCAACCCCCGCACCGCCGCCTCCACCGTTTGCGTCAGCTGCTCCCAGCCCGTGCGCTGATTGGGCAACGTCGAGAAATCGAGCGGCGCTCCGATCCGCACCGTGATCTGTCGCCCCGGTCGCGGCACGCGCCTGTTCGGCGGCAGCGCGTCAAAACAACCCTCCAGATAGCACGGCACCACCGGCACCGGCGTCTCGGCCACCAGCATGCCCAGCCCTTTCTTGAACGGCTGCATCTTGCCGTCCCGGCTGCGGCCCCCCTCCGGAAAGAGCACGTAGACGCACGGGTCCGTCAACAGCCGTTCGCGCAGTTCCTGAAGCGCATGCGGCCCGCAGCTCTTCCGCCACATCGGCAAGGCGTTCAGGAAAAACGCCGAGAATGTCGCCATCATTGGCGTCTCGAAGAACACATCGCCCGCGGCAATCGGAAACACGCGATCGCGAAATCGCCACGGCAGCGGCGCAGCCAGCACCAGCGCATCGAGATGACTCGTGTGGTTCGCGACCAGGATATACGGCGGTTGCGCCGGTAGGTTCTCCCGGCCATGAACGCGCAGCCGATGGCCCAGAACCAAGTACGCTTGAATGAAAGTCCACCACGCCCAGTGCAGCCCGGTCGAAACCAGGCCGCTCTCGCGCTGCAAGCTGCGCAGGCTCGCGCCGATCGGCAAGCCGATGTCGCGCGCTGGTTTCAGCTCCCACGGCTCCATGCCTCAACCTCCGCTAACAATGCGCGGCGCCTGTTCGAGGCCAAAACCCACGAAGTAGCCGACGTAATGAAAGAACACCGGCGCTGCCAACAGGACGCTATCGAAGCGATCGAGCAGACCGCCGTGGCCGGGAATCAGCACCCCCATGTCCTTGAGGCCCAGATCGCGCTTGATGCTCGACAGCGCCAGATCGCCAAGCTGCCCGGACAGGCTGATGAGCGCGCCAAGAACGGCGAGCAGCGGCCAGCTCTGCAGCGGGGTTCCTGCGAACACAAACCAGCCGACGGCCGACACCAGCAGCGTCGTCAGCACCAGCGCACCCAGAGCGCCGGCGATCGTTTTGTTCGGGCTCGTGTTCGGACAAAGCTTCCGCCGGCCCAGCGTCTTGCCGGCCATGAACGCAAAGATATCGTTCGCTTCCACGCTCAACAGCAGCAGGATGATCATGGGCCGATAGTTCTCGTCGTTGGCGATGTAGCCGAGATGGCCCATGCAGGTTCCGAACAGGCAGAAGCCGAGCACGCTCAAGGCGACGCGCTGAATGTAGCCCTTCGGTTCGTCGGCCAGGATCGCGACAGCAACCAGGCTCGCAATCGCCAACGGCGTAAGGGCCATGAAGAAGTTGTACCAGTGATCGAATACCGCGAACGTGATGAGCGTGATGCCGACAACGATGAGCAAGCTAAGCGTCTTTTCACGAAAGAGCCCGACAGCCCGCGCATATTCGCGATAGCAGAAGATGCTCAAGGCCCCGATGCCGATGATCGTCCAGGCGGCGCCGAGGAGGATCGGAATCAACAGGACCGGGATCAGCACGAGCCAGGACAGATAGCGACGCCACAGCTCGCCGCGGGCGCGCTCGTCGATTTTGCCGAGGCGCGCAAGCAGCCAGAAGATGCAGGGGACCGCAAGCAGCACGGCCGCCAGCGCGAGCGTCACCACGAGGGTCACGTCGTGATCGAAGGCGTTGCGAAAGCCGTAAAGCCGATCGTAGGTCTTGTCACTCATGGGGGCGTTTCAAGGAGGCCGCGATGCGGAACAAGCGACGCAGGGCAGTAAGAGTACCGAGCACAATGATAATCGCCAGCCCGCCGGCCAGGAAACCCCAATCGTGCCACCTGAGCTGCCAGGCCGCCG
The DNA here is from genome assembly GCA_009692065.1 of Gemmataceae bacterium. GTDB lineage: Bacteria > Planctomycetota > Planctomycetia > Gemmatales > Gemmataceae > SIAQ01. The sequence continues at coordinate 31,949 of SHZY01000044.1, read as the reverse complement.
GCGTCGCGCCGTGGAACAGCGCGAGCACGGTCAGCACAAACATGCGCTGCTGCTTCGCCATCGGGCCGCAAAACTCGCTCGGCGCGCCCGCGGCTTTGCCCATGGCACGCACATACGCCGTGAAGAGCGCAACGCACGCCGCCGAGAAGCCGAGCACGATGTCGCCGCCTGCTGCATAGCCGGCGCCGATGAGCAGTGCCGAGTCCGACACGCGGTCCGGCACTTCGTTGTACAGCTCGCCTACTGCCGAGGCCTGGCCGCTCTCGATCGCCACCATGCCGTCGAGCAAGTTGGCCAGCAAGCGCAGCTGGATCAGCACGGCTGCGCTCAGCCAGAAGAGCCGGTCAAACTCGGGCCAGGAAGCGGTCGCCGCAGATGCCAACCCGCCGAAGATGGCGCAAAACATCCCCGCCACCGAGATCGCGTTCGCCGAGACCTTGAGACGCACCAGTTGAGTCGCGAGCCATAGCATGACGCGCAGGTTGCGCGACGCGATCGGCCGGCGCTCGGTCGGTTGATAGGGCGTTTTCGTCATGGCGTCTTCCCCGTCCCCATCAGGAACATGCCCGCGATCAGACAGCCCATGCCGGCGACGTTGATCGAAGTGATCGGCGTCCCCTTCGTCCAGTATTCAAGCAACGCCGCGAAGATAAACGTGGTGGCGTAGATCGGATAAAGAACACTCAGCTCGCCCCCCTGCTTGAACGCAGCCACGAACAGCACCATCACGCTGACGTAGCAAACGACGCCAGTGAAAATGCGCCAGTTCAAGAGATAGGTGAGCACGCCGCCCGTGGCGTTATCGGCGCCGGTCTTGTAAAGGAACTGTCCGATCGCGCCCAGCAAGGCCGCGACGAGAAAGCAAGCGATGGAGCCAGGCGGAGTGGTCATGAAGAGATTCCTTTCCGAGCCCGAGCGCCAGCGAGGGGCTAGGATGTCTCCTCGCTGGCGCTCGGGCTCGGATCATTTTATCGCAAACAGCCGCACCGTCTTGTCCCAACTGCCGGCCGCGAGCCAATCCCCCTTGGGTGAATACCCGATTGAAAGGATTTCGCCGGGGCAAGACAGCGAGCCGCGTTCCTTCCAGGTGGTCGTGTCGTACAGCTTGACCTTGCTCGGCTTCTTCCAGTCGGTATCGACGGCGGCCAGCGTCTTGCCATCGGGACTGAACGCAATCGACCAGACATCGCCCATGTGGCCGGTGAGCGTCTTGATTTCCTTGCGCGAGGCGACATCCCAAATTCGCACCGTGCCATAGCGGTTGCCGGCAGCGAGCCGTTTGCCGTCGGGGCTAAAGGCGACGGTGCGGACTTCGCCGGCGCCGCCTTCGAGGGATTGATCATTATCGACGTCGAAGAGACGAAGGGTGCCGTCGGAACTTGCGCTCACGCCTCTGGTGCCGTGCGTCGCGAGACCATTGACCCAACTTTTGTGCTGGTGCTCGACTCCGTCCTGTGCCGCCTCCCAAAAACGAACCGTGCCTTCGACGCCGCCCGTCATCACAAGGAATTTGCCGAGACTTTTGTCAATCAGCACAGCCGAGACGACGCCTTTATGCTTCAAGGTTTCTTCGTCGCGGAGTTTCTCGACGTTCCATACTTTAGCCGTATGGTCGAAGCTTCCCGTTGCCAACCATTTGCCATCCGATGAGTACGCGACGGCGCAAACGCAATCCGTATGCCCCTTGAGCACGCCCTTCGGCTTCCACGTGCCGACCTCCCAGAGCCGCACGACGTTGTCGGCCCCGGCGGAGGCGAGCGTTTTGCCATCCGGTGCAAACGCGACGGCGGCGACCCAGCCGTCGTGCGTGAGGAGGATGGGCTCCTGGACCAACGCAAGGCGTGGCATCATCAATAGAACGGACGCAACTACAACGTACTTCATGAGCATGAGCAGTCTCCGTCACTGTCTTCGTCCCGCAGGGACGGTTGAGAATAGCCCAGCACTTCAGTGCTGGGATGTGAGTGCCGTTCCAAGTGCGAGTCCCGGCAGGGACGAATGAGACTGCATGGGCGGCAAGGTCAATCGTCCCTGCGGGACTCCCCGAATCGACCCGCCTTAGGCCCAGCACTGAAGTGCTGGGCTATTGTCAGCCGTCCCTTCGGGACGAATCCGGAACCCACCTGCGATTGTATTTGCGAATGACAATTGTTGATGGTACCCTCGTGGCATGAAAAAGTACAGCATTCTCCTCGCATTGTTCACCATGGCGCCGCTGATCGCGAACGGCCAACCCAAGCCGAGCGCGGACGACGTTCTGAAGGGCCTGCAAACCTTCACGAAGACCACTGCTCTGCCCGACGGCTCCTTCCGCCCCGGCGTCGATCCGCAATATCGCGGCATGTCGGACAGTGCGTACAGCAACTTCGCGCCAGTGACGTATGCCGTCGTCCTCCATCGCACGTTCGATTGGAAGTTGCCGAACGAAGACCGTACGCTCACGTGGATCATCAATCGCCAGCAAAAAGACGGCGCGTTCACGCACACCGCGGGCACGGTCGATCCGAAGTCGGCGCAAGGCTGCGTCTACAACACGACCATGGCGCTGATGGCGCTGCACGGACTTGACTCGCGGCCGGCGTACGATCCACTCCCCGTTTTCGCCAAGGTGATGGAGAAGGACTACAAGAACCTGCCAGCCTATTCGAGCAGCTTTTTCCCGCTGGCGTATCGACTTGTCGGCGCGAAGATGCCGGCCGGCGCCGATGAGGCAATGCGCAAGACGATGGTCCAAGCGGAAGATGGCTATCTCAACGATCACGTCGCGGCGACCTTCCATGCGGTGCATTACGATCGCTTGATGAACGTGAAGACGCCCAAGGCGGACTTGATCCTCGCCCGCTGCTTGCGCGACCAGAAGCCCGACGGCAGCTGGATGCTCAACCCGCTGGCGCGCGATCGGCACGCTACCTTCGACGCCGTCTTCATGCTGAAACATCTGGGAACGGGAAGAGCCGATTGCAAGAAAGCGATGGAGCGGGCCGCCGACTGGGCGCTATCGTGCCGCAACGCCGACGGCGGGTTTGGCCATTTTCCCGGCAGCCCGTCGGATTGGGACGCGGTTTACTTCCACGTCGGCACGCTCGTGATGGCCGGCCGACTGACGCCGACGGAGAAGCTGCCGAAGAACGCGCATCTCCTGGGATGGGGCCATTTGTTTCCGGCGCCGTGATCAGTTAGAAGGCTTGCTCAACGCTTGCACGGCAGACGCCTGGTCCGGATAGAAGTGAAAAAACTTCTCGATGCCGGCGATGCGAAAGATATTGCGCGTGTATTCGCTGACGTGCGCAGTGAGACGCAGAAGACGTCGCGGCCGATCTCAAACACGATGAATTCGAACGGCCGTTGCATGGACGATCCCTTCTCCTTGAACCATCTCCGTCATTGAGCGTCCAAAACTCCTAAACCACGAATGGCACGGATAAGAAAATCAAGTGACGCTGTTCTGGGGCAAACAGTCACACCCCCGATTTTCTTTCCTTTCCTATCCGTGTTATCGGTGTGATCCGTGGTTCTTTGTTTTGGGCACTCTTAACAGCTTGTTGATACAGCCAGTGCGAATCGGTTGCTCGGTTCGAGTGGTTCCGGTTCACCCAGGATCACACCGGCCTCGACGCGGACCGCACGCACGCTGACGAGTCTGCGCACAAGCAACGGCGCATGCCCACGAAACGAAACCGGCACAGAGCGGCACGACGTGCCTTGCACGCTTCCAGGCCGCTTGGGATCAGACCCCTCGACCACCACTTCCAGTCGTCGGCCCAGCAAACCTTGCTGATAGGCCTGCGCCGTCGTGCCTGCCAGCTCGCGCAGCCGATCGCATCTCTCTTTCATGATTGCAGGCGGAACCGCATCCGACAACCGCGCCGCCGGCGTGCCGAGCCGAGGGCTGTACGAAAACACGTGGATCTTCGCAAAGCCGACTTCGCGGACCACCTGGCACGTCGCCTCGAAATCCGCGTCCGTCTCGCCGGGAAAACCCACGATGACATCCGTTGTGAATGCCGGCTGGTCCAGCGCCTGCTTCAAGCGCCGGCAGCGTTCGAGAAAGCCCGCGGACGAATAACGCCGTTTCATCAGACCAAGGATTCGGTCGGACCCGCTCTGCAAACACAGGTGCAGATGCGGCGCCACCCGCGGCGAGTTGGCCATGGCGCGAACCAGGTCGTCGCGTGCCTCGGCCGCTTCCAGGCTACTCAGACGCACGCGGAAATCGCCCGGCACGCGATCGAGCGCCTCCAGCAAATGCCACAGCCGGCGCCATTCGCTTTTCGGCTTGCCCTTGCTCCGGTCGATGCCGTAGTGTCCGAGATGCACGCCGGTGAGGACGATCTCGTGATAGCCCGCGGCGACCAGGTCCGCTATTTCTGTGGTGATTTCCTCGATCGAGCGGCTGCGCACAGTCGGCCGCACCGATGGGATGATGCAGTAGGTACAGTTCAGCAAACAGCCGTCCTGCACCTTGACGAAGGCGCGCTGGTGATCGTCGAAGCGGGTGATGCCGCTCGGCAACGTCTCGACGCCAAAGTCGCGCAGCTCGTCCGCCAGTTTCGCCTTGTCGGTGATGACACGAACGACGCCCGGCAACTTCGCGACGGCGCCGGGATCGCGCGTGGCATAGCAGCCCATCACGACAATCTGGGCGCCTGGGTTGCGCTGGTGCAGCCGGCGCACGGCCGTGCGGCTCTTGGCGTCGCCTTCCCCCGTCACGGTGCAGGTATTGACGACGCACAGGTCGGCGCGTTCCCCCTCCGCGGCCTCGCGATAGCCGTTGATCTCCAGCGCTTCCTTGACGTATTGCGTCTCGTACTGATTCACCTTGCAGCCAAGGGTAACCAGTTTGCAGGTGGGAGCAGCGGTTGGCATGAAGATACCCCGTTCACGTTGAGCGCCCGCAATATGTCCTGCGGGTGCTCAACGAATCATCGGAATCATTTTATCCAGTTTCCGTCCCGTGGACGACATGCAGACATTCTTGCATAACCATCGAAGGAACTGTTGAGCAGGTACAGGAAATCCACGAGGTAATCACCATGAAACTTGTCATCTCTCCAGCCGTCGCCGATGAGCGGCTCGCCAAGATTTGCGCCGCCGCCGCGCCGATGGAGGTCGTCAACGCGCGCGATGACGATCACGCCGCCGCCGAAATCGCCGATGCCGATGCCCTCTTCGGCTACCTCACGCCGAGATTGCTGCAAGCCGCCAAGAAGCTGCGCTGGGCGCAGTCGCCGACGGCGAGCATGGAAAAGTACCTGTATCCCGAACTTGTCGCGTCGCCGGTGATCGTCACCAACATGCGCGGCATCTTCAGCGACGTGATCGCCGACCACGTCTTCGGATTCATCCTGTGCTTTGCCAAAAACTTCCACATCTACCTGCGCCAGCAGGCGCAAAGCGTCTGGCACATGCTCGGTCGTCCGGAGAACGAGCTGCCCGGTTACGGCGGCCCCGGCGAAGTCCATCCCTCCGATTGCGCCGCCATCACGCTGGCCGATTGCACGCTCGCCGTCATCGGGCTGGGCGGCATCGGCGCCGAGACCGCACGCCGCGGCCTGGCGTTCAGAATGCGCGTTCTGGCAGTTGACCCTCGGGCCGCGAGTGCTCCTGACGGCGTTGCGCTCTACGGCAACGATCGACTGTCCGAGGTCTTGGCTCAAAGCGATTTCGTCGTCATTGCCGCGCCGCATACGCCGGAGACGTACAAGCTCTTCAATCGCGCGCGCATTCGTCAGATGAAAAAGTCGGCGTACGTGATCAACGTCGGTCGCGGCGTCATCGTCGATCTGGCGGATTTGACCGCGGCGCTTCAGGCGGGCGAAATCGCTGGCGCTGGGTTGGATGTCTACGAGATCGAACCGTTGCCGAGGGACCATCCGCTATGGCGCATGGAAAACGTGATCCTGACGCCGCACTGCGCCGCCGCGTCGCCGCGCGTGCCGGAGCGGCATCTGCAGACGCTGCTGGACAACCTGCGCCGGTTCGTCACCGGGCAGCCGCTCTTGAACGTGGTGGACAAGCGGATGTGGTGTTGAGGCTGCGTTATGGCACGGTCTTCTGACCGTGCCATAACAAAAAAACGCTCACTTCCCCGTCGCCAGCCATTTCACGCCGTCGGCGACCCAGCCGGAATGCCAGGTGTGGGGCGACTTTTTTTCGTCGCGATACTCGTGCGCGATGCCAAGCCGTTTCATGAGTGCGTGCGCTTCCTGATGATGTTCGTGAAAGTTCGAATAACCGAGGATCGCCAGCCGCGGTTCCTTTCCCAACTCCTTCGCGCGGGCTTCGAGCAACTTCGATACTCGATACTTCTCGAAATTCTCTTGGGTCCCAAAGATCTCGCCCATGCCGAAGCGGTTCGGCATCGCCATCATCAGCGGCGCATCCCACGCCACGGCTTTGCTGAAGATATCGGGATTCCGCAGCAGCAGCGAGAACGCGCCCCAGCCGGATTTGCTGAAGCCGAGCAGCCAGCGGACCAGCGTGACGGGATAGTGCTTGTCGATAAAAGGCAAGACGACCTTGAGGAAGTAGGTCTCTTGCCGAATCTTTGCGTCGGTTGGATGGTCCGCGTACCAGGGCAGATGGCTGAAGGTGGCCTCGACGCAGATGACGCCGAATTTGTTGTGCAGGTCGAGCTTCTTGATTTCCACCAGCCCGTTGCCGTATTGCTTGCCGTCCTTCGCCTCGACTGGCAAGACGTACATAACGGGATAGCGTTTCCCCTTCTCCATGCGATCGGGCAAGAGCACCCGAATCTCGGTCGGGCCCCCCTGATACTCCGACATCACGCAATGGATGCGGAAGCCGTGCGCATCAACGCGCGGCTTCGGCTCGACGTCGGCACGAAGAATGGGACCGATGCTCGCGACAACAACCAGTGTGCAGCATTCCCGCCAGTTCATGTCAGGCCCTCGAAGCTCATGCCATTGGCTTGCGCGCGGCGATCAAATAGCCATAACTGCGCAGCCGACCGAACCACCACGGACACGCCAGCCGGCCGTCGGGCCGCAGACTCAAGCGGCGCACTTCCACCGTATCGAAACCGACGGCCCGCAGCAAGCCGACGATCTCGTGGCGCGTGAACAGGTGCATCGTCAATCGGCCAACGCTTGCGTGCGCGGGCATCTCGTAGTCGCCGCTGGCGCCGCGGCCCAGCCACGAGGCGAGCATTTCCGTCCACAGCAAGCGTCGGCCATGGGCAGTCCACACATTGAACCAGCGATTGTGTACGTGCAGGACGAAGACGCCGCCAGGCCGAAGCAGCCGATGGACATGCGCGAGGAATTGCAATCGCGCATCGGCACCGACGATCAGCCCCAGCGTGCTGAACAGGCACGCCGCATGGTCGAACGACCTGTCGGCAAACATACCCAGCTCGACAAGATTGCCGCACACACACGGAATGTCCAGGTTCAGCGCGAGCGCTTTCTCCCGCAGCACCTTCAGCATTTCGGGGGACAGATCGACGGCGATGGGCCGATAGCCGTTTTGGGCCAGCGTGAGGGCGAGCCGGCCGGTGCCGCTGCCGAGATCGATAATGGTTCCGGCGAGCCGACAATGTTCGAGGACGAACGCTTGATCGATGTTGAGCAGCGGGGTGCCGTCAAGCGTCGCATCGTAGGCGCGGGCGATCGCAGGGTCGTGGAAGTAGTCCCACAACGCGCGCGAAACGCCAGGCGGCAGTTGCCAATCGGCAGGCATAGGCGGCACGACCGTGCTCATGATCTTCCATAATATGATATGCGACGCCGCCGCGCATTGTGGAGGAACAGCATACCCACTCGGAGGAAGGAAAACCATGTCGCAGACCATCGACTGGATGTACCATCGCAAGAGCTGAACGTCGTGCCAGAGGGCTCAGGGGTTCCTTGAGCAGCATGACGTCGAAGCGACCACGATCGTGGACGTGAACAAACAGAAGCAGGGCAAAGCCGAGGCGCTCGCGCTGGCGAAGTCGGCACGCGTGATCCGCGTCGCCAGGGGCAAGAAGCTTGTCACCTTCGATATGAAGAAGGATGCGCCGGACGACGCAACGCTGCTGGCGCACCTGCTGGGGCCGACGGGCAACCTGCGGGCGCCGACCATCAAGAAGGGCAAGACGCTTTATGTCGGGTTCAACGAGGAGGCGTACCAAGCGCTCGTAAGACCGTTACCCGAATAGATCCAGCACCGGCCGACCGCCTTCAACGATCGTCGTCGGCCGACCTTGCGCGTCGGGGAGCTGGAGGTGCGGATCGATGCCGAGGGCGTGGTAAATGGTTGCGGCCAAATCCTCCGGCGTCACGGGGCGGTCGGTTACATACTCGGCGATTCGGTCTGAGGTGCCATAGACGGCGCCGCGCCGGATGCCCGCCCCCGCCAACACTGCCGGGAACAGTGTGCTCCAGTGATTGCGGCCCCACTGCGGATTCGCCCGCGGCGTGCGGCCCATTTCGCCGATCGCCACGACGAGCGTTTCCTCCAGCAAGCCGCGCTCGTCGAGATCGCTCAGCAGCGCCGCCAGCGCCTGATCGAACGTAGGCAGCAAGTGATTGCGGACGTCGTTCGAGTGAAGATGCGAATCCCAGCTATAGCCGTCGCAACAATCGTAATGGACGGTGACGAAGCGCACGCCCGCCTCCACCAACCGTCGCGCCATCAGGGTCGCCTGGCCGAAGAGCCCACGGCCATAGAAATCGCGCAAACGTTCCGGTTCCTGGCGGATGTTGAGCGCTCGCCTTGTCGCATCGGACGTCGCCAGCGCCAGAGCGCGCTGCTGGAAGCGGTCGTGATCGCGCGTGCGTTGACTTTCCAGGAGGCCGCGCCGCTGCGATTCGAACTGGTCCAAAAGCGATCGGCGCGAGTTGACGCGGGCGAGCTGCAAATCGGGTGGGAAGGCGAGGCCGTCGATCTGGAAGTTCATTTCAGCGTCGGTGCAGAAGCGCCAGAACGGATTGTCATTGTTGTCGCGCTTGTTCATCGCGCGCGTGGTCAGCGGATTGTTCGCCTGCCCGAGCCAGCCCGCATATTCGCCGGGCCGAAGGTATTGCCCGCGGCCTTCCAGGTGCCCCAGCCGGCTCGGCACAACGGCGTAACTCGGCAGATCTCGCTCACGGCGGCGCGGATCGCGCTGGGCCAGATATTCCACGACCGAGCCCATCGACGGCCAATCGCGACTGGTCGCGTTGAAGCCGCCGCCGATCGGGATGTGCCAGCTCTTGCCGGTCTGGAGATAATGCCCGCCGCCGGAGTGATCGTTGTAGGGATGCGTCATCGTCCGCACGACGCAGTACTTGTCGGAGATGTTCGCCAGCCGAGGCAAATGATCGCTGATGAGCAGCCCCGGCGTCCGGCACGCCGTCGGTCGAAACGGCCCGCGAATATCCTGCGGCGCGTCCGGCTTCATGTCGAACGTTTCGAGTTGACTGGGCCCGCCGAAGAGAAACATGAAGATGACCGACTTCGCTCTTCCGCCCCGCTCCCCTTAGCGGAGAGGAGACGCTTCCGCCTGCATCAAGCGCGGCACCGACAACCCGAGCAGCCCGGCGCCGGCCGCGCGCAGCACTTCACGGCGAGTCAGACCATCGCACACCGTTCGCGGTCGGCCCAGGATTGAGAGCATGGGAGCGGTCTCCGGAAAACTCAGGCAGGTCGCTCAATTCTACCCGATTTCGTGATAGAAGCAACTCGTAAGGCGAGCGGCAGGACTTGATTTCCCCATCTAGCCCGCCGTTTACGGCGGGGCCGCTGCTGGCACGCTTCGAACCCGCCGTAAACGGCGGGCTATATGGCACCCTCGGATTTCCGCGACCGCCGACGTGACCACCACCAGCCAACGCTCCACGAACTCGCCGCCACAGCGACGGCGACGCCGGCGATCAGGCCCCACGGCTTGCGGAAGGGGAACTCGTAGAACTCGATGACGTGATCCTCGCGCACGGCCGCCAGATGCTTGCCGTCTGCGGAGAAGCACACTTCCTTGACGGTCGGCCAGGCGACGAGCTCTTCGTTCGTCTTCCAGCGCGTGATGCGCAGGCGTTTGCCCGTTTGCTGAATCGGCAGCCAGCGGAGCCATTTGTGCAGCGGCGCAACATCATCGCGAAAGGCGAGGATTTCGCCGTCGGGCGATGCGACGGCAAATACTCGCTCATATAGTTTGTACCCTGGACGTGAATGTAAATCACGCTGCACGCCAGTAGATGCATCCAGAATCTTGGTGGGCGGCCCGCCGCCGAGGGTGAGCCAGGACCATTCCAGCCAGCAGAGCACGTGGCCATCGTCGGAAATCTGCGTGACATATTCCGAAATCGGCAGCGTTGCCGACGCTCGAAGTTCCCCGGTCCGCCAATCGTAGACGCGCACCTCGGCGGGGCGGACCTTATCATCGTGGTAAACCGCGTGGTCCCCCTTGATCTGCTGAAACTTGTAGCCCTCGATCTGACTCGGCACCTGTGACACTTGTCGGCCGGTCTTGACCTCGTGCACGGCCCCTTTTTCATAAGCCAGCAGCTTGCTGTCGCGAGAAAACCAGATGGCCACTGCCGACGACTTGAATTCTTTCAACTCGCGTCCGCTGGGCAGTTCGTAAAGCTTGATCGAACTCGTGAAAGTGTTGGTCGTACGACCGTCCGGCGCGGGTTCGTCGGGAATTGAGGTGATGAATGCGTAAGTCGCGGCATCGGGCGACAGCAACGGCATGCCATGGACGGCGAGCTTTTCGTGGGTGATCACCGGAAGCTGCGAACCGCGCTGCCGATCCCAAACCGCAATCGATACGTCCGTGACATCAAACATGAACGGCGGAGGCTCCGCCATTCCCTGCCTCGTAATCACATACCGACCGTCTGAAGAAAGGCCGAGCACCTGCACAAACGGCTGTCTCTCCTCCGTCGGTCGCGGCACCGACACCATGAACCGTCCGCTCGGCAACGGCGGCAGCATCCACGCGAGCAGTCCGGCCGCGATGCCGGCCATCAGCGCGATCCAGACGCGCGGCCCCAGCCAGCGTTTCATGCGGCGCCTCCTTGCGGCTTGACGCGCGCGCGCCAGCGCGCCCACAGCCAACCGACGCTCCACGAACCCCAGGCGGCAAGCAACGCCGCCCCGGCGATCGAGCCCCACGGCTTGCGGAAGGGAAACTCGTAGATGTCGATGGCAAAGTCGTCCCGTGTCAGCGCAATCCGTTTGCCCTGCGGCGAGAAGCGGATGCGGCTGATGTTCGAGAATTTGGCCAGCTCCTTGTCCGTCGTCCAATGCACGAAGCGAACAGAAGGCGTTGATTCCGGGCCGGGCCACCACTTGGGCAGCCAGGCGAACCGTTTGGCGTCACCGAACTCTGCCAGGTGTTGGCCATCGGGAGACAGGACGCGCTCCCGATCCATGCCGTGCTTTTCCCAGGTGCGGCGAACATTTGCCTTGGCGTCGAGCAGAACGCTCATGAATTTCGCGGTCCACGGTCCGACGCCGGGCGGCCACCCATAGGCGTGGATGACCTGGCCGTCGCGCGATAGCCCCTGAATGCCCATCCGGTTGCCGACCAAATCGTGCGCCGCCACCAATTCGCCGGCGTGCCAGGAGTAAAGCCTGACGTATTGCTCTTTGCGATACTCGACCAGGTCGCCGATGTGGTGCTGCAAGTCGTAGTCATCGATACTTTTGGGCAGGCGACGCACTTCGCTGCCAGTCTCCAGGTCCGACAGCACGCCATCGATAACGACCATCGGCTTGCCATGGCGTGAGAAGAGCAGATGGTCGACTTTCAGCTCCCATTGTTTGACGATCGCGCCGGAGGCGAGATCGTAAAGATAAATGTCGTGCGGGGCGGCGGCGAAGTGGGCTTCGACCGTTCCATAGACGGCTAACTGCGTTTCGTCGGGCGAAAATTGCGTTCGGATAAATAAGCCGCGAGGATCGATCTCAACCAGCGGTCTGTCATCCGCGCGCATCCGGTCCCAAACATAAAACTTATTGATTGCGGACCGCGGCACTTCATGGGATCCCTCGGTGATGAGAAACCGCCCGTTCGAGGTCACGTCAACCAGCCAGAATGGTGGTTGCCCGTACTCCTGCGTCCCTGCGTTCGGCAGCCGAACCGTCGAGTGCGGCATCGGCGGCAGCAGCCACACCAGCAGCCCGGCGGCGATGCCGAAAAGCAGCGAGAGAATCAGCCGTGGCCGGAGGAGCGCTTTCATCGCCATCCATCGTGCCCGATTTTACTTATCTCGTAAACGAGCCGCGACCGTAAGGGCTTATCTTTGTACACGAATTATAGGTGTAGTAATCGTGCGGCAGAATTCTGTAAGGAGTTTTTTGGGGCTGGAAAACTGCCGCCAAGCGATGATTTTGGTTCAAGGGGCGCAAGTGGGATTGAGTTGAACGCGTTGTCAGCACGTAACTTTTGCAATCGCGATGTGTGGGTGAACCGCGAGGACTTGATCGGCTCGTCATACTGGATGTGCAACGGTGCATTTCTTTTTCATGGAGGAGCCGATCATGCAGACGACCCCGGTTACCGAGTATCGCGTTGAAGTTGGGCAGGAAATCTCGCAGGGCTTCGTGCCGAGTTTTTTTGGCGAAGTGGAAAAGAAGCATCAAGAGGACAATGAACCACGGGGACACGGGGGGAGGATGAATTCGGCATCGTTGAGCCCTTCGAGTTCACCACAGTTTTCGCCCGACTCTGCTTATTGAACACGGTAACCATGGGGCTCCGGCTTCAAGCAATTCCCCCGTGATCCCCGTTTCCCCCGTGGTTCAATTTCTTTTCGCCAGCACCGCCGGCGCCGACTCCTTCGTGTGATCCATGCCGCGGTATGCGCCGAAATCGTTGAACCAGTACTTCTTCGCCAGGCGGTAGAGCCAGTTCTTCTCCGGAATCTCTGCGGCCGGGTTGTATTGCGAGGTGCGCACCTGCATCGCGTCCAGCTCGGCGATGGCGCTCTGGCGCACCGTCGAATCCTTGGCGCCGTGCTTCTCGACCAGCGCCTTGAGCATGTCGGGGCGTTCCAGCACGATGCAGCCGCGTGTGGTCTCGCGGGCCAGGTCGCGGAAGTCGCGCAAGAAGGCCGAGTCGAAGAACTTGTCGCGCAGGTGGCGGTCGTCCGCTTCGTGCTTGATCGACTCCTTGGCAAACTGCACGATCGGGCACGGCTCGATGTCGCCCCACGGGTTGATGTGGTGCGTCATCCCCGTCGCCGCCGGGCAGAGGGCCTGGCCTTCGCCGTCGAAGTAGGCGTCGATGATGACGATCGGCTTCTTCGCCCGCATCTCGACGACGAACTTGCGCACCTGCAATTGCTGCTCCGGCGTCAAGCACAGCTCATGCGACGCGTCCGGCCCCATCGGGCGGTAGACGTGAAACCAGGTATACATGACGCCCATGTCGATCAGACGGTCGATCCACTTTTCGTTGACGAGATCAAGATTCGTTTGGCATACGCTGGTGCAGACGCCGGTGAACACCTTGTTCTTCAGGCAATTCTGGATGCCCTGCATCGTCTTGGACAAGACGCCATCGCGGCCGCGGCGCTGATCGCTGACGATCTCCGAGCCTTCGACGCTGATGAGCGGCGTGATGTTACCGAGGTCGCGCAGCTTCTTGGCACGTTCGTCGGTGATGAAATGCCCGTTAGTGAAGATCTGGAAGTAGCAATCCGGGTGCGGCTCCAGCAGCTCGAAGAGCTTGGGATGCATGAACGGCTCGCCGCCGACGATACCGAAGAAGACGTTGCCCATCTCCTGGGCTTCGTGCACCATGCGATGAAACGTCTCGGGGGCCATCGCTTCCATCTTCTCGGCGACATCGACCCAGCACCCCTGGCAGCGCAGGTTGCAGCTATTGATGACCGACACGTAGAGGAACGGCGGAAACACCTGCCCATGCCGGACGCGCCGCTTGTGCTTCTCCACGGAGAGCATGCCCTTGAAGCCCATGTTCCACGCGAGCTTCCAGAGCAGGCGTTTGTCAGTTTCGAGGAGCATTCGCTTGAGCATGGAAAAATACATGGGAGGCCTTTGTCGGACAGGCGGATTAGGCGTTCGCTGGAAGCACACGGTTTATTGTATGATCAACCATCGCACCAGGCTCACGCGGAGCGAGGCAACAAACATTGTGAGCCCGAAGCGCAAGCAAGGGTCTTTAGGATTCCCTTGCTTGCGCTTCGGGCTCAGAATACGGTCGTTTTCCGCAGTGAATCACTTCGCCAGAAACACCATCCGCTCCTCCTTCACGTCGTAATCCCCCACCACCGTTTGCCCGTCCCGCACTTTCCCCTCCAGGATCAGCCGGCCCAGCGAGTTCTCGACTTCTTTTTGCAGCGCGCGTTTCAATGGCCGCGCTCCGTACGACGGATCGTAACCAACGCGAACCAGATGGATCTTGGCGGCATCCGTCAGCTCCAGCGTGATCTTGCGGTCCGCCAGGCGTTCTTGCAAACGGCGAAGCTGGATCAGCACGATCTTCTTCAAGTGGTCCTCGTCGAGCGCGTGGAAGACGATCAATTCGTCGATGCGGTTGAGGAACTCTGGGCGGAAGTGCCGGCGCATCTCGTCGAGCACCGCGCTCTTCATGGCTTCATACCCTTCGCCGTCGAAGGCGCCCTGATAGCTGAGGATACGCTGGCTGCCGACATTGCTCGTCATGATGACGATGGTGTTCTTGAAATCGACCGTGCGGCCCTGCCCGTCCGTCAGTCGGCCGTCGTCGAGAATTTGCAACAGGACGTTGAAGACATCCATGTGGGCTTTCTCGATCTCGTCGAACAGTACGACGCAGTACGGCCGACGGCGCACCGCTTCGGTGAGCTGGCCGCCTTCCTCGAAACCGATGTAGCCTGGCGGAGCGCCGACCAGGCGCGAGACGGTGTGCTTTTCCTGATACTCCGACATATCGATGCGGATCATCGCCTTCTCGTCGTCGAATAGAAACTCGGCCAGCGCCCGCGCCAACTCGGTTTTACCGACGCCCGTGGGGCCCAGGAAGATGAACGAGCCGATGGGCCGTTGCGGATCCTTCAAGCCGGAACGTGCGCGGACCACGGCTTCGGCGACCGCGGTGACGGCTTCGTCCTGCCCGATCACGCGCTGGTGCAGCTCGTCGCCCAGATGTAAAAGCTTTTGGACTTCGCCTTCGAGCAGCTTGTCGACAGGGATGCCGGTCCAGCGGCTGATGACCTTGGCGATGTCGCCTTCATCGACTTCGTCCTTGGTCAGGCGGTCACTCCCCTCCCTGACGGGAGAGGCTCGCTGTTCCATTTCCTGAAGCGTTTTCTCAAGGGCGGGGATCTTGCCATATTGCAGCTCGCTGGCTTTGCCGAAATCGCTGCGGGCCTTCGCTTCCTCGAGTTCGAGACGCGTGCGTTCGAGTTCTTCGAGGATGGCGCCGGTGGCGTGGCCACCCTGCTTTTCCTCTTCCCATTGCTGCGTGAGGATGCGTTCATTCTCCTTGAGGTCGGCAAGGTCCTTCTTGATTCGCTCGAGTCGATCGCGCGAGGCGGCGTCCTTCTCCTTCTCCAGCGACACGCGTTCGATTTCAAGCTGCATCACCTGCCGGCTGACAGCATCGAGCTTGTCGGGGCGCGATTCACGCTCGGTGCGCAGCTTGGCGCCGGCCTCGTCGACGAGGTCGATGGCCTTGTCCGGCAGAAAGCGATCCGAAATGTAACGATTCGACATGACGGCCGCGGCAACCAGGGCACTGTCCTTGATGCGCACCTTGTGATGCGCCTCGTACTTTTCCTTCAAGCCGCGCAGGATGGAAATCGTGTCCTCGACCGACGGTTGATCGATCATCACCGGCTGGAAGCGCCGCTCCAGCGCGGCATCCTTTGAGAGGTACTTGCGATATTCATCGAGCGTGGTGGCGCCGATGCAGTGCAGCTCGCCTCGCGCCAGCATGGGCTTCAGGAGGTTGCCCGCGTCCATGGCCCCATCCGCCTTGCCGGCGCCGACGACGGTGTGCAGCTCGTCGATGAAGAGGACAATTGAACCCTGCGATTCCTGCACCTCCTTCAGCACTGCTTTCAGCCGTTCCTCGAACTCGCCGCGGAACTTGGCACCGGCGATCAGCGCGCCCATGTCGAGGGCGACGACGCGCTTGTTCTTCAAGCTCTCCGGCACATCGCCGCGATGGATGCGCTGTGCGAGGCCTTCGACGATCGCCGTCTTGCCGACGCCCGGTTCGCCGATCAACACCGGGTTGTTCTTGGTGCGCCGCGACAGCACCTGGATCACCCGGCGAATCTCTTCATCGCGGCCAATGACCGGATCGAGCTTGCCTTGCTTGGCGAATTGCGTCAGATCGCGGCCATACTTCTCCAGCGATTCGTAGGTCGCTTCGGGATTCTGCGTCGTCACGCGCTGATGGCCGCGCACCTCTTGAATCGCCTTGGTGAGGCTGGCGCGATTGAGCTTGAATTCTTTGAGGATGCGTCCGGTGGCGCCGGAGTCATCAAGCATGGCCAGCAAAAGGTGTTCGACGGAGACGTAATCGTCCTTCATCTTCTTGGCTTCATCGTCGGCCAATCCAAGCAGACGGTTGAGGCGCGACGTGATGCCGATCTGATCGCTGCCGCCACTGACGCGCGGCACCTTATCGACCTCGCGCTGCAGCTTGATCTTGACTGCATCGACGGAGACCTCCGCCTTGTTGAGAATCGACACGGCCAGCCCGTGCTCCTGATCCAGGAGGGCAAGCAGGACGTGTTCGACATCCATCTGCTGATGGTTGAATTTCGCCGCGAGCCGAGTGGCGGCTTGCAAGGCTTCGAGCGATTTCTCGGTGAAACGGTTCTGGTCCATGGCGGCACCTCGGCGCGCGCGGGGTTTCGTGGCGACATGTGAATGCTTGAGCAAACGCAGTGCCAAGCGGTCTCGTGTGTCATTACTCGTTAATTCGTATCATCTTGCGCATGAAGTGATGGGCGGCTCAAGCATGCTTTCCCGGCCCTGTCTGCCAAATCGACATGCAAACAGATACTCTCCGCCTGGCCCGGTTCGTGCCACGCTCACTAGAGGCGAGCGGCTAAACTAACTGCTGACCATCGGCAACGCCGTCCGCTTCGGCACGAAGAGCCGCCACAGGCGCATGATGGGATCGTAATACTCATCGACGACGCGTTCTTTGAGTGGGATGATCGCATTGTCGGTGATGGTAATGTGCTCGGGGCAGACTTTCGTGCAGCACTTGGTGATATTGCAGTAGCCGATGCCGTCGCGGTCCTTCAGGTCTTCGAGCCTATCCGCCGTGTCGAGCGGGTGCATCTCCAGCGCGGCGACGTAGACCAGGAAGCGCGGGCCGATGAATTCTTCGTGCTTGTGGTGATCGCGCAGCACATGGCAAACGTCCTGGCACAGGAAGCACTCGATGCACTTGCGAAACTCTTGCACGCGGTCCACGTCCACTTGATCCATGCGCCAGGTGCCGTCGGGGGCGTCCGGCTTGCGCGGCTGAAACGGCTTGATGCGTTTCTTGACCTCGTAGTTCCACGATACGTCGGTCACCAGGTCCTTGATGGTCGGAAACGCCTGCATCGGCTCGATGACGATCGGTTGATCGGTCAGCACATGCGCGAGCTGCGTCATGCACATCAGCGCCGGCCTGCCATTGATCTCCGCGGAACAGGAGCCGCACTTGCCTGCCTTGCAATTCCAGCGGACGGCGAGGTCGGTGGCCTGGGTCGCCTGCACTTGATGGACGGCATCGAGCACGACCATGCCGTGCGTGACAGGCGTCGAGTAGTCCTCGAACTTGCCGCCGTTGGCATCGCCGCGCCAGATGCGCAGGGTGACCATTTGGGCGCCTTGAGTTTCTGCCGTTGCAGTCATCTTCGTCTCCACAGTCCGTAGTCCGTGGTCCGTAGTCCGTGGCAAACCACTGACTACGGACCACGGACTACGGACTATTTCATCTCCTCAATAATCTGCTTCAACTCCGCCGGCATCTCCGGGATCGGCACCTGTTCCACTTGCATCTCGCCGTCCGGCCCCTTGCGTGTCACCAGGTTGACCTTGGCCCATGCCGCTTCCTTGTTTTGATAGTCCTCGCGGAAGTGCCCGCCGCGGCTTTCCTTGCGAAGGAGAGAACAGCGCGTGATCGCCTCGGAGACGGTCAACAGATTGTGTAGATCGAGCGCGGTGTGCCAGCCGGGGTTGTACTCGCGATTGCCGACGACCTTCGCTTTCTTGGCGCGTTCCTTCAGCTTGGCCAGGCCTTCAAGGGCCCGCTGCATCTCGTCCTCCTTGCGGACGATGCCGACGAGGTCTTGCATCATATCCTGCAAAGCATGCTGAATCACGTAGGGTCCCTCGTCGCCGCCTTGCCGATCGAAGGGCTCCAGCGCCCATTTGGCGGCGGCTTCGACTGCGTCGGCGTTGAGCGAGGGGGCGGCGTGTTCCTTCGCATACTTGAGGGCATGCTCGCCGGCGCGTTTGCCGAAGACGAGCAGGTCGGACAGCGAGTTGCCGCCCAGCCGATTCGCCCCGTTGATGCCGACGGCACACTCCCCGCAGGCAAACAGGCCCGGCACGCGCGACATCTGCGTATCGGCATCGACCTTGACGCCGCCCATGACGTAGTGCGTGGTCGGGCCGACTTCCATCGGCTCGGTGGTGATGTCGATGTTGCCCAGCTCCTTGAACTGGTGATACATGCTCGGCAGCTTTTTCTTGATGTGCTCGGGCGCGTTGGCGATCTTTTTCTTGATCCAGGCGATGTCGAGGTAAACGCCGCCGTGCGGGCTGCCGCGGCCGGCCTTGACTTCGCGCATGATGCAGCGGGCGACGTGGTCGCGCGTCAAGAGTTCGGCGGGGCGCTGGGCATTGCGGTCGCCTTGACAGTAACGCCAGCCTTCTTCGGGGTCCTTGGCGGTCTGATTCTTGTAGTTGTCGGGGATATCGTTGTACATGAACTGCTCACCCTTGTTGTTGAGCAGGATGCCGCCTTCGCCGCGGACGCCCTCGGTGACGAGGATGCCCTGCACGCTCAGGGGCCAAATCATGCCGGTCGGGTGAAACTGGATGAACTCCATGTCCTGAAGTTCGGCCCCGGCATCATAGGCGAGCGTGTGGCCGTCGCCGGTGTATTCCCAGCTATTTGAGGTGATCTTGTACGCCTTGCCGATGCCGCCGGTGGCGAGGATGACCGCCTTGGCCTTGAAGACGGCGAATCGGCCGCGCTCGCGCGAATAGGCGAGGGCCCCGGCAATCCGGTCGCCGTCTTTGAGCAGGCGGACGACGGTGTATTCCATGAAGACATTGATGCCCTTGTGGATGCCGTGATCTTGGAGGGTGCGAATGAGCTCCAGCCCGGTGCGATCGCCGACGTGCGCCAGGCGCGGATAGCGATGGCCGCCGAAGTTGCGTTGCAAGATCTTGCCGTCGGGCGTGCGATCGAAGACGGCTCCCCAGGCTTCCAGCTCGCGCACGCGCGCCGGCGCTTCCTGGGCGTGGAGCTGGGCCATGCGCCAGTTGTTGACGTACTGGCCACCGCGCATGGTGTCGGAGAAGTGGACCATCCAGTTGTCGCGTTCATCGACGTTGGCGAGCGCGGCCGCAATCCCCCCCTCGGCCATGACGGTGTGCGCCTTGCCCAGGAGCGATTTGCAAACGAGCCCGACCGAGACGCCGGCTGCGGAAGCTTCGATGGACGCCCGCAAGCCCGCGCCGCCGGCGCCGATGACGAGGACGTCGTGTTCGTGTGTAGGATAGTCAGCCATTAGTTCGTGGTCCGTGGTCCGTGGTCCGTGGTCCGGCGTTTGATTTTGCCACGGACTACGGACTAGAAAACAATTCGAAAATCGGTCCAAACGCCCATCGAGCACATCCGCACGTAGACGTCGCTGAAGCCGACCCAGAAGAGGCTGCACCAGGCGAACAGCATGTGGCGCTGGTTCAGGCAGCTCACGCAGTCGTAGGCTTTTTTCTGCGTCGGCGACTTGCCAAGCTCGTCGCTGTTGCCCCCGATGAGATGGCGCAGCGAATGGCAGCCGAGCGCGTAGCTGCCGAGCAAGAGCACGTTGAGCAACAAGACGATCGTGCCGATGCCGATGCCAAAATGCCAACCGTCAGGTCCCTTGAAGCGCAGCGCCTGGACGAAGTCCCAGAAGAGCAGCACGATGAAGATCAGCGCGATGTAAAGGGCGTAGCGATGCAGGTTTTGCATGATGAGCGGCAGGCTGTTTTCGCCCCAGTAACTCTTGCGTGGCTCACCGACGCCGCAGTTGAGCGGGTCGGCCCAGAATGCCTTGTAATAGGCGCCGCGATAGTAATAGCAGGTGAAGCGAAACAGGCCGGGAAAGGGCAAGATCAACAGCGCTGCCGAGAACGGCAGCCAGCCCGGCCACCACGCCGGTTTGCCCCCTAGCAACGCATGGGGCGATTGGCCGAAGATCTCCGGCGAGTAGAACGGCGACAGGTAGTTCGCTTCGTACTTGCGCTCCACCGTCGGGTTCGGATCCTTGGCAAGCCAGTAATGCTCACCTTGAAGCGCCGCCCAGGTTGAGTAGACGATGAACGCCGAGAATCCCAGGAATACGACCAACGGCTGTACCCACCAACGATCCGCGCGCTGGGTCTCGCCGGTGCCGCGGGCCATCGACAAGCTCAATTTCCCCTCCGCCATTCCAGCCTCCATCAAGAAAGAGAAGTGCGGATGAACATAATCGCCGCCCCCGGCTTTTTCAAGAGGCCAGCGGGTAAATCCGAATGTCGAAATTCAAAACAAATCCGCATTACGAAGAAGAGAACCTTTTCCCGAGGACTACTCGCTTCCGGGTTTTCTTCGTTTGGTATGCGGATTTGTTTCGAATTTCGACATTCGGATTTGCAGCTCCGCCGGCGCGCCGATCCTAGTGCAGTAGCGCCAGCCGTGCCTCCGCCGCCAGAACGCGTGGCCGTGCCGACGCGACCATGGTCGCTGATTTCCTGGCGTTGGGCCCGGAGCCGAAGAGTTTCTCAAGCCGATCGCACTGCGCCTTCACCCGTTGAATACCGACAATGCCGTCCTTGCGCGTGAAGCCGGTTCGCCCGAGCGTGAACGCCCGCAGAAAAGTGCAAGCTTCTTCCAGATCCTGTTGTGCTTTCACGAAGGAAATCTTGGCCATCGCTTCTCCTTCAATCTGGTTGAACTGGGATATATCTAGTTTATGGGATTCCGCCCAAAGTTGTAAGGTTGGTTGGTCGTTTGCGGGGGTAAATGGCGAGGAAGCAAAGGGGGCGAGGAGCCCGCAGCGCAAGGGTTGAAGTTGCGCATTTCCTAGCCCCGGAGGGGCGGCAGTCAGTAGCCAGGGTCGCAAGACCCTGGTAACCATACATGCAAATTCTCAAGCCCCGGCGGGGCGGAAGTGAACTGGCTTCCGCTCGGTTTCTTTCGCCCCTCCGGGGCTAAAAACGCCCAACTTCAAAAAGCGCAAGCTACGGAGGAACTTTTCCTTGCTTGCGCTGCGGGCTCCTCGACTAAGATGACTCCAGCGCCAGTCATTCCTCCCTCGTCCACGTAAGGCGGCCTCGATGAGCCGGTTTCAATTTGAGCTTGCGGGGCCGGACGATGACGCCGATCTGCGGCATGTGCTGGCGGCCACGCCGATGGCGGGGCGGATGGCGGTCAGTTTTCGGCGGGAACCGAGCTGGTTTGGCGGGGCCGTCGTCGATGGGTTTTCGCGCCAGGTGGTGGGCTGCCGCGATCAGGACACGGGGCGCATCGTCGGCTTCGGCTGCCGATCGCTGCGCGAGCTTTACGTCAACGGCGAGCCGCGAACCATCGGCTATCTCAGCAGTCTGCGGCTATTGCCTGAGCATCGCAACCGCGGCCTGATCGCGCGCGGCTACGCCTACTTCCACCGTCTCCACGCCGACGGGCGCACGCCCTTTTACTTGACGACCATCGCTGACGGAAACGAGGCGGCGCTCGCCGTGCTCACGTCAGGCCGGGCCCGGCTGCCGGCGTACCATCCGGCGGGGCGCTTTCACACGATCGCGATCGCATTGCCGCAGCGCAAGGCAAGCGCTGCCCCATCCTCGGCGATTCGCGTGGCGCAAGCCGCCGATCTGCCCGCGGTCGTCGAATTTCTGAACACGGTCGGCCCGCGGCGACAGTTCTTCCCCGTGTACCGCGCGGAGGCTTTTCTGTCGCCGGACGGATTGCTGCGCGGCCTGGAGCTGGATCGCCTCCTGCTTGCAGAGCGCGGCGGACGCATCGTCGGCATGCTCACCGGCTGGGATCAGCGTGCCTTCCGCCAGCAAATCGTCCACGGTTACTCGACCTGGCTGCGCTGTGTTCGGCCCATTTACAACCTGACAGCCCGGCTGCGCGGCACGGCCCGTCTGCCTGCCACCGGTGAGCCGCTGCCCACGCTGATGGGCGCTCTGCCGTTGGTCGCGGATGACGATGTGGCCGTCTTCGGCGATCTGCTGGGGCGGCTGCGCGACCTGTGCGGCGGCAAGCGGGCGACGCATTTGCTGCTCGGGCTACACGAACGCGATCCGCTGTTCGCCGTGGCCAGAAGGTTTCAGGCAGCCTGTTACACTTCGCTTCTGTTTCTGGTATGCTGGCCGGATGGAGACACGGCACGCTTGGCCCTGGATGGCCGCAAGCAATACCTGGAGCTGGGCAGCCTATGAAACTTTCCGGTCGGCTGGTCGCGGCGGCGGATCTGTCGGCCGAGCAACGCGACGCCATGTTTGCGTTGATGGATCGGCACTTCGTCAACGTCCAGCGGCCGATCTTCGAGGCGGACCTGGACGACAAGCACTGGGTGATCCTGCTCGCCGATGCCGGCACAGGCCGATTGTGCGGTTTCTCGACGCAGCGGCTGCTGGAGGTTGAGGTCGAAGGCCGGCCCATCAAGGCGCTGTTCTCCGGCGACACCATCATCGATCGCGAATACTGGGGCGATCAGGCCCTGATTCACGTCTGGGGCGGGCTGGCGCTTTCGCTCATCGACACGCATCCCGAGGCCGAGTTGTACTGGTTCCTGATTTCGCAAGGCTACAAGACGTACCGCTTCTTGCCGATCTTCTTTCGCGAATTCTATCCGCAGCACGACGTCGCAGCGCCGGCGTGGGTGCGGCCCGTGATCGATTTCCTGGCGCGGCCGCGGTATCCGGAGACGTACGATGCGGACGCGGGCGTCATCCGGGCGACCGCTAGCCAGTATCGGCTCCGCGCTGGCGTGGCCGACATCACCGACGAACGGCTGAGCGATCCGCACATCCGTTTCTTCCAGTCGCGCAATCCAGACCACACGCTGGGCGACGAGCTGTGCTGCCTCGCCCCGCTGACGCGCGCCAATTTCACCCGCGCCGCCTACCGCATCATGGGACGGGCGCCGGCCGCGCTGGAGGTAACGTGAGCGTGTGGGCGTGGTCGCTCAATACGGCCTGGATGCTCAAGTGTGCTGGCGAGCGCATGCGGTTCGCCAGGGCCTGCCGGCGCGTTCAAGAGACGCAGGCCGACGTGCTCGGGCAGATCTTGAGGGCGAATCGCGACACCTGGTTTGGCCAGCGGCACGGCTTTGCGAAGATCGCCGGCCCGGCCGAGTTTCAGGAGCGCCTGCCCACGACGACCTATTCCGACTATGCGCCGCTGGTGGACCGCATTGCCGCGGGCGAGGCGAACGTCCTCACCGCCGAACCCGTGCGCCTGCTGGAACCGACCAGCGGCACGATCGGCGGCGAGAAGCTGATCCCTTACACGGCGAGTCTGCGCCGGCAGTTTCAGCGCGGCGTCGCGGCCTGGATCGCTGATCTGTTTTACCATCGTCCTGCCATTCGGGCGGGCCGGGCTTATTGGTCGATCTCGCCCGCTCTGGGTCCGCCGCGCCGCACCGCCGGCGGACTGCCGATCGGCTTTGACGACGACGTCGCGTACCTGGGCCGCTTCGAGCAATTCGCGCTGCGCAAGCTCCTCGTCGTTCCCGGCGAGGTGGCTCGGCTTGCCGACCTGACGGCTTTCCGCCACGCCACGCTGCGCCACCTTCTGGCGGCCACGGATCTGACATTGATCTCCGTCTGGAGCCCGACCTTCTTGACGGCGCTGCTTTCCTTGCTGTCCGAGCCTGAAGCGTTAGCGAAGGTTTTGGCAGGCCACTTCGCTGACGCTTCAGGCTCGGATGTCAAGCGGATCTGGCAATCGTCCGCGCCGTTGCCCGAAAAGCTGCGGCAGACCTGGCCGCGGCTGGCGCTGATCAGTTGCTGGACCGACGCAGCCGCCGGGCAGTTTGTGCCGGAGCTGCTGCGGCTCTTTCCGAACGTCGAGATTCAGCCGAAGGGCCTGCTGGCCACGGAGGGTTTCGTCTCATTCCCACTCGTCGGTCAACCGGCGCCGGCCCTGGCGCTGCGCTGCCATTTCTTCGAGTTCGAGGAAGTCAGCGGCGGCCGGTTTCGCCTGGCCCATCACCTGGAGCGCGGCGGGCGCTATCGCGTGCTCGTCACGACAGCCGGCGGACTCACTCGCTATCAACTGCGCGATGAGATCGAAGTGGTCGGCTTTCATCAGCAGTGCCCTCTCCTGCGTTTCCTCGGCAAGAGCGACCTCGTCAGCGATCTGGTCGGCGAGAAGCTGGCGGAGGAACACGTGCGGGCCGTGCTCAGTCGCCTGCCGATGACGCCGCAGTTCCAGCTTCTTGTTCCGATGCTGACGAGCCCGCCGTGCTATCGGCTCTACGTGCAGGGAAGTTCGCCGGGGCTGGATTGCCAATCGATGCAACGAGAGCTGCAAGTCGGACTGGAGGAAAACCCCTACTACCGCCACGCCGTCGCCGTCGGTCAGCTTGGCCCCGTTGAGGTGGCGTTGCTCGACGGCACGAAGGAGTCGGCCTGGATGATCTACGAGCGCCGCTGTCTGGAGCGCGGCCAAAAGTGCGGCGACATCAAACCGGCCGCCCTCGATCGCTGGACCGGTTGGCCAGACCGCTTTGCCCCGCTCTCGCTGTGAAGGATTGTCTTCGCACGCCAACCCGGATTTTTCATTGCAGGAAATTCTAACCACAGAGGCACAGAGAAGAGAAATACAGATCCACGAAGGACACGAAGAGCACGAAGGAAAGAACGAGAGAACAAGAATGCTTCGATGCCGAATTCTGACTTCGTGTCTTTTCGTGTTCTTCGTGGATGATTCTTCTCTGTGTCCTCTGTGCCTCTGTGGTGAAAAATTCGAGCTAACGCCGACACGCCATCATGAATGGATGCTCATCGGCAACTCCTGCAGCGACTCGGGCGCCGGTTCCGTGGTGGGCCGTGGGCCGAGCCACATGCGCCAGTATTACTGGATGTAGCCCAAGCGTGGCTTCGTCGGCAGGTAGTACCAGGAAACCTCCGGCTGGCGATGGTGGTTCAAGTCGCATTCGCCGTGCAAGAGGAGCCAGGACATCCAGAAGTAGTGCTTCAAGTTCCACGCCCCCTCGACCACATCGCGCCGCGAGAACGCATGGCCAACGTATTGCCGGGTGGACCAGTTGAGCGAGAAGCTCGTGATCGGTGCGATTGCGCAGATGAGGGCCCTGGGGCGTCACGCGAAACATGCTGAAGGGCATCGGGAAAAAGAAGCCGGTCAACGTGCCGAGGAGCCAATTGACGGCCGGATGGGAATGCAAGCTGGCATGGCTCGTGGAGCAGCGTTTAATTCGTCAGCAGCAAGTACGAGAAGGCAATCCCCACGAGCAGGGTGGCCCACCACGATTCGACGTACGATCCCGGCCACAAGAGCGCGATCGCCGTGCCGACCACCAGCGCGACCAGCAAGAGGTTGAGCCGATTGGGGATCGGCAGCGCGGCGGGCGGTTCCCGATACAGAGCGGCCGCGGAAGGGGGACAGGTGTCGGTCGTGCTGGACATGCGGCGTCGCTCCTTCCCGATGGACAAACGCATTGTATTTCGCGCGGCCGGGTTTGACACATTCATTTGGAGCGTCTAAAACAAAGAACCACGGATGAAACGGATGGCACGGATAAGAAAATTAACTGATTCTGTTCTGGAGCTAATCGCCACACGCCCGATATTTTCACTCTTCCCATCCGTGCTATCCGTGTGATCCGTGGTTCTTTGGCTTGAGCGCACTTGGGCACGAGACACAGAATCCGCGCCAGGGGCGATCATCAAGAGGCGAACATCATGCACGTGTGCCGTTCTCAACAGGGTAAGACGATCGAGATCGCGATCTACGACAACGATCGCCTCATTCCGATCAACCGGGCCGCGCGGGAATTGAAGATCGCCATCCCGACCGCCGACTCGACCAGCATCCTCGACTACCTGGCCCCGCACGGCAAGTCGGCGAAGGCGGCGGCGCAGGTGCTGGCGCGCTTCAGCAAGTTGCCGGCCAGCGCGCAGCGCCGCTTGAGCCGGCCCGTCAAGGGAGCACGCATCAAGGTCCCGGTGCCCCATCCGAAGAAGGTGATCTTGCTTGCGGGCAACTATGCGGCTCATATCGTCGAGGGGGGCGGCGTCGCGCCGGAGCGGGCGGCCACCTTCCCCTACTTCTTCTGGAAGCCGCCGACCACGACGCTCACCGATCCGGGTGCCCCGATCCGCATCCCGCGCGTCTCGCCCGATCACGTCGATTGGGAAATCGAACTGGGCGTGATCATTGGCCGCACCGCCCGGCATGTGAGCGAAGCCAAGGCCCTCAGCCACGTCGCCGGCTACACCGTTTGCAACGACATCTCCGACCGCCGCTTTCGCATCAACCCTGAGCGCCAGCCGCGCGACAAGGACGCTTTCTTCGATTGGCAGCACGGCAAATGGCACGACACCTTCTTGCCAATGGGCCCCTGCGTGCGCACCGCCGCCAGCCTCCCGGACCCGCAGAAGCTGCGGCTGGTCCTCAAGGTCAAT
The DNA here is from genome assembly GCA_009692065.1 of Gemmataceae bacterium. Taxonomy (GTDB): domain Bacteria; phylum Planctomycetota; class Planctomycetia; order Gemmatales; family Gemmataceae; genus SIAQ01. The sequence goes on along the minus strand of SHZY01000044.1, from coordinate 5,144 downwards.
GGCAACGTGATGCAGGACGCCAGCACCGCGCAGATGATCTTCCCGGCCGCCGCCCTCATCAGCATCCTGTCCAGTTTCGTGACGCTCGAACCCGGCGACATTATCGTCACCGGCACCCCCAGCGGCGTCGGCCACGCGCGCAAGCCCCCCATCTACCTGAAGCCAAGGGACCAGGTCGAAGCCGAAATCGAAGGCATCGGCATCCTGCGCAATCCGGTTGCGGCGGGGAAGTAGGGCCCTCACACCTCTTACAGGCATGCGGCGAATCGGTTTTCACCGTTTGGTGTCGGCTTGCGGCGATCGTCGCGCTTGGGCGACGGCCGTTTCTTGCCGTTTGGTGACGGCGGCGCGGTGCCGTTAGCACCGTTGGGTGACGGCGCTTCCTCGCCGGTCAGAACATCCTCGGTCGGGGTGTTGAGCATTTGTTCGCATTCGGCACTTTCGGCTGCTTCACGCTCTTGGCGTTGTTCCGGGGTCTCGTTGACGAGCTGGACGACCTGCTGCCGCATGAGTTCCGAGATGATTGGACGGGTGGTGCGGACCATGTGCAGGTGGAATTCGGGATCGCCGCCGCTGATGAGTGCCGGCGATTCTTTCTTCATCGGCGCCGTCTCCTGATAGACTTGCCATTCGTCGGCGTCGAGGCGATCGGGCTCCGGGGCCGGCTGCGGCTTGCCGATCGTGTAGGCTAAGAGCAGCTTGGCGGCTTGCACGTTCCCATCCTTGGCCAGATCCAGCAGGCGCGCGGCGACGTTCTGAATGTCTTCGGGTGAAATACTTTCGAGCAAGGCCTGGCGCAGGGCCGCCACCTTGCGGGCAAACGGGTTGCCCGGCCCGCCCTTGTTGCCGAAAGAAAATCGGCCTTTCTCATCGCGGGTTGAGTTCGCTTGTGCGGAATTTGCCTGTTCGGTGTTCATGATGATGCTCCGGATGCGGTGAAGTGGTTTGCAAACGGGACGCAGCACCAGCGTAACACGGGCAGAAATGGAATTGCGATGTCGGTTGCGGGCTAGCCGGACGCCCAGGGGTGAGGTACTCCGAACCCCTGGGATTCGGAGTACCTCATCCCAGGGCTTGCCATGAATCCACAAGCTTGCACCGCGTGGGGGATTCGGGTCACGGACACCATTGCTGCGTCTACAAAAGGCAGGTACAACAAGAAGATCCGGTCGTGAAAATCCCGCGAAGGAGTCCTGCATGCTGTCCACGTCGATGCGCTGGATTGTGTTTGCCGCCGCTGCTGTCTGGCCCGGCTCGCCGCAGCCCGATGTAGAGACGGGCAACTGGCCCCACTGGCGCGGGCCCGAGGCCAACGGCGTCGCGCCCAAAGCCGATCCGCCGCTCACCTGGGACGCCGCGACCAACATCAAATGGAAAGCGTCGCTCCCCGGCCGAGGCAGCGCGACGCCGATTGTCTGGGGGGATCAGGTCTTCATCGTGACGGCGATCCCGACGACCCGCGTCGCCGAGCCCGCCGATTTGCCCAAGGCCGATCCGACGCTGGTCCGCAAGACGACCGCGCCGAACGTCTACCATCAGTTCGTCGTCCTTGCCTTCGACCGTGCCACCGGCAAGCTCCGCTGGAAGCAGACGGCCGCGGAAAAGGTTCCGCATGAAGGGCATCACGCCTCGCATTCCTACGCCGCCGGCTCGCCGACCACCGACGGACGCTTCCTCTACGTCTCCTTCGGCAGCTTCGGCATCTACTGCTACGATCTCGACGGCAAGCTGCAGTGGCAGCGCGACCTCGGCCGGCTCAGCACGCGCCTCGGCTGGGGCGAAGCGGTGACGCCGGTGATCCACGGCGATTCGCTCCTCCTCAACTGGGACCAGGAGAAGGACGCCGCCCTCGTCTGCCTCGATGCCAAAACGGGCAAGACGAAATGGCGCGTCGAGCGCGACGACAAAACCTCGTGGAACACGCCGCTCGTCGTCGAGCATCAGGGCCGCACGCAGGTCATCGTCAACGGCACCAAGCGCATCCGCAGCTATGATCTGAAAGACGGCGCGGAGATCTGGCAGTGCGCCGGCATGACGATCAACGCCATCCCGTCCCCCGTCGCCGTCAACGGCATCGTCTATGTGATGAGCGGCTACACCGGCGCCGGCGCGGTCGCCGTGCCGCTCGACAGCAAGGGCGATCTCGGCGCCGACGGCAAAGTCGTCTGGCGCGCCAGCAAGGGGATGCCCTACGTGCCATCGCCCTTGCTCGCCGGCAATCGGCTTTACTTCACGCAGACCAACAGCCCGATCTACACGGTCCTCGACATCAAGACTGGCCAACCGCTGGTGGACCGTGAGCGCTTGCCGGACGTCACCAGCTTCTATGCTTCGCCGATCGCCGCGGCGGGGCGCATCTACCTGGTCGATCGCACGGGCACCACGCTGGTGCTGCGCCAGGCCGATCGCCTGGAAGTGCTGGCGACGAATCGACTTGACGACCCGATCGACGCCTCGCCGGTCGCCGTCGGCCGGCAGCTCTTTTTGCGCGGCGCGAAATATCTGTACTGCATTCAGGGGAAGTAGAAATACGAGTCACGAAGAATTGTCTCTCCGCTCGGTGTTCTCTGTGCCTCGGTGGTGAATTATTCACTGAATCGTACCTGGACGTTCTAATTCCCGCACCGCGAGAACGCCGTGACCAACTTCGCGCCAACCAGATGGATCCAGCCCGGCGTTCCGGCTCTCGTGCTGGCGCCCATGGAAGGCGTCGCGGATGTGGCCATGCGCGCCTTGCTGTCGGAACTTGGCGGGTTCACTTTCTGCGTGGCGGAGTTCCTTCGCATCAGCCAGGCGGCGCCCGGCGTGCGCGTCTTCCAGAGGCACGTCCCCGAATTGTTGCAGGGAGGCAGGACCGCCACGGGCCTTCCGGTGCAGGTACAGCTCTTGGGCGGCGACCCCGGCAAGCTGGCCCAGGCCGCCCGGGCCGCCATTCGAGCCGGCGCCCTCGCGGTAGACCTCAACTTCGGCTGCCCCGCGCGCACGGTCAACCGCCATGACGGCGGCGCCACACTCCTGCAATACCCGGACCGCATTCGCGCGATCGTCGCCGCCGTGCGCGCCGCGGTGCCGGCGCACTTGCCCGTCAGTGCGAAACTGCGGCTCGGGTGGGACAACATCGATGCGATTCATGTGAATGCCGAGCGGGCGGCAGAAGGCGGCGCGGACTGGATCACCATCCACGCCCGCACGAAGTCCCAGGGCTATCGGCCGCCGGCGTACTGGAAGCCCCTTGCGGAAGTGCGGGCTCGGCTGCGCATCCCCGTGGTGGCGAATGGAGAGATTTGGACCAGCGCCGATCTCCGCCGTTGCCGGGACGAGACTGGTTGTCAACACTTCATGCTGGGCCGTGGGGCGCTGGCAGATCCGACATTGGGGCGCAAGGCGGCCCGCGAACTCGGTCTTCCCGGTGCTGGCTTGCCTCAACCCTTCGCGCGGACGCCGGCGGAGTGGCTGCCGTTGCTTTCCCGCTATGGCGAACTCTGTCGCGCGGCGGAAATGCCGCCGGCTTACATCCTCTGCCGGGTCAAGCAATGGCTGCGCATGAACAACCACGACGGTAAGCAGGTGTGGTTCGACAATCTCAAGGGGTGCCGGGACCTGGGAGAACTTTTGCGATGCCTGGATGGGCTGGCTGCCGATTTCCCGCCATCACCTGGGGAGTTGTGCTTCGGCCACTCAGACGCTGCTGGTGAACCAGCAGCATAGCCGCTCGCCGCCGAGTCCCAGGAGATAAGGTCCGCTACAAGTTGCGTTCGGCTTTGTCGTTACGTCAAATGGGCGCTACAGGATTTGAAGGTAATCATAGGGATGTTGGAGCGGGGTTGGCATGGCATTTGGTTCGTGTTGCAACCTTTAGTCCCCGTTGATGATATGGCACGAGTCGCCTTGGATCGGAACTTGATTGGCGTGGGCTTGGAATTGCCAATATGACGGCAGATTTCCGGCAGAATTTCAATGGACACCTGGGTCATAGGACAAAACCCTGTAACCCAGTCCGATCACACGACAATTCAGGGCGACACGTTTCAGACCTCGACCAGCCGCCAGCCTTTGCCGACCTTCGCCACGACACCGCCGATGTCCCACCCCGGTGCGCACAGCGCCGTCACCTGCTTCGGAACGGGAATTGGCCCGATCACCGAGTTGCCAGCCGTCATGGGATTCAACCAGAGTTTGCCCGGCTCAATAAGGTCTATCGTGAAGTGGTCTTGGATTTCGCCGCCGTGTTGGGCTGGCGCATGTTCATCGCAGTGGGCGTTAAGAATATCGAGAACCGTCTGGGCGTTGGGCAAATCTTTGGCCGCTTCACCTGCTCGCTCCTGGGCGTCTTCGGTATCCTCGACGTAGCCCTTCTCGGCCAGCCACTTCGCCAGTTTCTTCGTGACCGTGCCAGCCGCTTGCATGAGGTCTTTGCCGCACATTGCCTTTCGAGGCATAAAGTAGCCGAGGAATTCGCTGTATCCATCCGTGGCGTCTTCTGGCCCGAAGGTGCTGCAATAAGTGCCGCCCGCCTTGGTGATCTTGTCGTACTCGCCGTCATGCCCAGGCCAGTAGCTTTCCAGGTACGATCCGTAAAGCTGAATGATGCTTTGATATTTCGAGAAGGTCTTTGCGCTGATCCTGGGCTTTTGGTCGGCCAGGAATTCGTCGAAAACCTGCGAGATGGTTTTGGTGGGCTTGGTCGTTTCCATGATCGTCCCTCCGGGTGTGTTGATGGATCAGAACAAAGCTACGGCATGAACCACGGATCGTCTTGAATGGCCTTCAAGCACTCGTCCACGGAGATGCCCGTGAAAAGTGCGACCCATTTGCCGGTGTGCCTCATGAAAGACAGAGTGAACTTGGCATCGCCGACGTGTTCCATGCGAGCGAACTTTTCCTCGAAGGTTGGCGCAATGGCATTGGGCGTATGGTCAAATAACTCAGCCGAGCCGAAAAAGACTACTCGGGCTGGACTTAGGGTTGCTGCCCGCCGGGGTTCTCATCCAGTCGGCACACCAGAAATGGCCATCGACGGAGCGCCGGATTTTCGGCGCCGGATTTTCGACGGCAAGGTTCAAGGGTCGAGAAGCCAACCTTCGGCCGAGATTCTCAGCACCGAACAATCAAAAAGCCCATTCGCTGCTTGTTTTCGAGCGCGG